>PNNY01000015.1 GCA_013824485.1 Sideroxydans sp. | reverse complement strand
GCGCGAATTCTTCGTGCGCGATGCCTTCAAGCCTGTGCTGGCGGGTGTTGTCGCACTTGGTCTGTTCGCGCTGTGGTTCGCCTTCGATCCCGATCCCCAGTCGGTATGGCGCGAGTTCGTGATGGGCGAGAACGCGAGCAAGTTCGACGCACGTTCAGGAAGTTATTGGGGGCAGTTCTTTTGGGGTGGTAGCAGTGTCTGGGCGCTGATACTCGGTTACCCGATGAATGCTGGGCTACTGGCATTCCCTGTGGCCGCTGTGTTCGTGCTGGCCTATCGCCGCCGCCACTATCTGAGTCAAGAAGAGCGTTTGGTGTGGATATGGATGGCGGTGCTGTTCGTGGTGTTCGCTATGCCTAGTCAGCGCACGGCGCGCTATCTGCTAGAAGCGATGCCGGGTGTGGCCTTGCTGTGTGCGCTGAATTGGCACCGCATCCCACGTTGGGTATTCGTGGTTAGTCTTGTTGCTTGCGGTGCGGTGCTCGGCTTGTTTGGGTGGTTGGCGCATAGTTTGGAGAACGAGATCGGTGGTTTATATGGTTTCGGCTATTGGTCATTGATGAGCGTGACGGTGGTGTTGGGCTTGTTGGCTATCTTCAATCGCGCTTGGACGCGTGGTCTGGTGAATGTGGTGGCGCTCCTCACTTTGTTGGGCTTGGCGGCTTTCTTGCGCCCATTCGATGGGGCACTCGGTTCGTATAGCGCGGAGGCCAAGCAGTATGTGCAGGACAAGACAGTATGGGTGCCATGCAATTTCCGTGCGCACTTCGAAGGCCCGAGCATCATGTTGAAAGGCGCACAGGTATATGGATATCAAGAGAATTGGAATCTGAGCATGACGCAGATGGTGGAGCGCTATCCGCTCTTCACCGTGCGTTTGCCCTTGCAAGCCAAGCCTTGCGAAGGCTGTGCAGTCATCGGGCAACGCTTGGAGATACGAGGTCGTCATAGCAGTGATGAATTGCGTGCGATGCTGAATGGCGAGGTATACCAACATCTGTTCGAGCGCGAGTGGCTGCTTGAGTCGCCGCAGGAAAGTCGCATCAAACAAACGAGCACACAAGTAGAGGGATGTCGCTGATGGGGAAATATCAAAGGCTGGCGCTACTGGCGTTCGTGCTCACTGCCTTCTCTATGGCTTTGTTCAAAGCATCGGGCTGGCAGGTGTCATACGGATTCCGTATGCCGCCCGCGCCAGAAGTGAAGGCTGCTCAGAAGACGGTAATCGTTAAACAAGTGGTGGTGCGTAAGAAGGGGCGTCGTCAAACGGTGCGTGTGGCTGAGACGGTCGCACCACAAGGGCGACTCGATTCCCACTTCGCTTCCAGCCGATTCAACGCGCAGACTCATGCGGCCTCATTGGTCGAGCTGAAGGATGGCCGCGTGCGTGCGTTCTGGTTCTCCGGCAGTCGTGAAGGCGCATCGGATGTGACCATCAACAGCGCAGTGTTCGACCCGACAAAAGATTTATGGGGCGATGAGCAGGTGGTGACAGGGCGCGGCGATACGCAGCGCGATCTGCATCGTTACATCGCCAAAGTGGGAAATCCCGTGGCGACGCGCGCGCCGGATGGTTCACTGTGGATGTTCTACGTCACTGTCTCGTTGGGTGGGTGGGCGGGGAGTTCCATCAGCATGATGACCTCGAACGACGAGGGCGAGAGTTGGAGTGCGCCGCGCCGTCTCATCACCTCTCCGTTCATGAATATCAGTACGCTGGTGAAAGCGCCGCCAGTCTTCTATAGCGACGGCACGTTGGGGCTGCCCGTGTATCACGAGTTCATCAGCAAATACGCCGAGATGTTGCACCTCGACAAAGCTGGCAAGGTCATCGACAAGCAGAGGCTGGCCTCGGGTGGTCAAGGTACGTTGCAGCCCGTGGTGATGGTGCGCAATGAGAAAGAGGCGACGGTGTTGACGCGTTATGCGGGTAAGGACGAAGCGCCGCGTGCGATGAGTATGACCACTGAAGATGGTGGGCGTCGTTGGAGCAAGCCCGCGAAGTCGGTCATGAAGAACTCGAACGCCGCATTGGCGGCGCTGGTCTTGCCGGATGGGAAATGGTTGGCGGTGTTCAACGATCAAGAGCATGGACGCGAGAATTTGAGTCTGCAAATATCCGGCGATGGTGGTGCGACGTGGGAAGAGTTGCGCCGACTGGAAGAGATGAGTCGCCTGCGCGGTGCGAATCTGGATGAGACTGAGTGCACGGGATTGGTCGAGGGTTTGGCGCGTAGCACGGATGCGAAGTTAGAGGCGGATAGTCAACGGCTTGGTGGTTATGTCGAGTCGGCCAAACGATGGGTGCGCGCAAACGGTGGCTGTCATTTTGAGTTCTCTTATCCCTACATGATCCAAACGCACAACGGCGATATTCATGTGGCCTACACCTGGAACCGTACCTTCATTAAGCATGTGGTGTTCGACAGCTTGTGGTTGCAACAACGTTTGAAGGGGGGCAAATAAGATGTCATTCACCGATTGGACAGGTTTGTCTGGACTCGCGCTGGTGTGGGTGTTGTTGGCATTGCGTTTGCCTGTGGCTACTCGCCTCAGCCAAGCTAAGCGAATATTGTTCGTACTGGCGGTTTACGCTGTTGCGCTATTGCCCATCTTTGGATTGTCGTTGGCGGGGTTCTTGCGCGGCTTGGTGGGCGATCTGAGCATGACTAGCATGTTGCTCTTGGTCGCGGCGCTGGTCGCACGCATGCGTTTGTTGGCGGGAGGCGATGGTGTCGCATGGTGGAGTGTGCGTGAACGTTTTGCGCTGTTCTTCTTCATCAGTGTGTTGGCTTTGCTGTTGTATCCGTTCGCGCTGGGCATAGGCATGCTCGATCCATATCGTTCGGGTTTCGGTGGTGTCGGTCTGCTGGTGATGTTGGCGCTGTTGTCTCTGTGGTCTATGCGTCGCGGTTCGTATCTACTCCCTACTGCCTGTTCGTTGGCCGTATTGGCGTGGAGTATGGGATGGTATGAGTCCACCAATATCTGGGATTACCTCATCGATGTGCCTTTGGCGATGTATGCCATCGTGCAGACGGTCAAGATGATGTTGAGAACGAGGAAGGCCGAACGTGTCTAGTTTGAACAGGAACGATTATCGAACGCTGTCACTCGCCGCTCTAGGTGGGGCGCTGGAATTCTACGACTTCATCATCTTCGTGTTCTTTGCGGCGGCCATCTCGCAACTGTTCTTCCCACCCGACATGCCAGACTGGCTGCGCCAAGTGCAGACCTACGGCATCTTCGCGGCAGGTTATCTCGCACGTCCCTTGGGCGGCATCATCATGGCGCACTTCGGTGACCTGTTCGGGCGCAAGCGCATGTTCATGTTGAGCATCCTGTTGATGGCGGTGCCGACACTCCTCATCGGTCTGTTGCCTACCTATGCCGTCATCGGCATTTGGGCACCCATCCTATTGTTGGCTTTGCGCGTGATGCAGGGGGCAGCCATCGGTGGTGAGGTGCCGGGAGCATGGGTGTTCGTGTCTGAACACGTGCCGCAACGGCATGTGGGTTTCGCCTGCGGCACGCTGACCGCAGGATTGACCGGTGGCATACTGCTCGGGTCCTTGGTGGCGATGGCAGTGAACCGTAGTTATGCCCCTGCCGACTTGCTAGCCGAGGGGTGGCGCATACCGTTCATCATCGGTGGTGTGTTCGGTCTGGTGTCGGTGTGGCTGCGCGGCTATCTGCATGAGACACCCGTGTTCAAAGAGATGCAGGCACGCCAGCAACTGGCGGATGAACTGCCGCTGAAGACCGTCGTGCGCGAGCATAGGCCTGCCATCGTGTTGACGATGTTGATGACGTGGTTGCTGTCGGCTGCGGTGGTGGTGATGATCTTGATGACACCGACCTTGGTGCAGAAATTATTCGCTATTCCTGCGGCGACAGCCTTGCAGGCGAACAGCATCGCCACGCTTTCCTTGAGTATCGGTTGCATCTTGTTTGGTGCATTGGCGGACCGTTTCGGTGCAGGGCGCGTGCTGGCTATCGGCTGCGTCGGTTTGGGCGCAACTTCGTGGTTGCTGTATCAACAACTGGGCGTCGCACCGGAGAACATCTACGTGTTGTACGCCTTGTGTGGATTCTTCGTTGGCGTCATTGGTGTGGTGCCGAGCGCGGCGGTGATGTCCTTCCCGCCCGTGGTGCGCTTCTCTGGCTTGTCCTTCTCCTATAACGTCGCCTATGCCGTCTTTGGCGGCCTCACCCCCGTGATGGTCAGCCTGCTGTTGCCGCTGGATAAGCTGGCACCAGCGCATTACGTAGTGGCATTGAGCATGGTGGGTGTGGGGATCGGCTTGTATTTGATGCGACGCAGGGCGGTTATCAGTTAAGACCCTTTGTGCGACAATGCGCTCCCTCAAAAGAGCGCGACTACGCGCCGAGTAGAAGTAACGATTCAGAATAGGGATTTCCTTGGATAAGCTCAAACAGTTGATCGCATCGGACATGGCGGCGGTGGATGCGGTGATACGTACCCGCTTGCACTCCGAAGTGGTACTGGTCAATCAGATCGGTGAGTACATCATCAATAGCGGTGGCAAGCGTTTGCGCCCCGCATTGGTATTGCTCTCAGCACAATCATTCGGTTACACAGGCAAATATCAGCACGACTTGGCAGCGGTGGTGGAGTTCATCCATACCGCGACGTTGTTGCATGACGATGTGGTGGATGAGTCTGACTTGCGTCGCGGACGTGAGACGGCGAATGCGTTGTTCGGCAATGCGGCCAGCGTATTGGTGGGTGACTTCCTTTATTCGCGTGCGTTCCAGATGATGGTGGATGTGGGAGAGATGCGCGTGATGCAAACCTTGGCCGACGCGACCAACGTGATCGCCGAGGGCGAGGTGTTGCAGTTGCTCAATTGCAATGATGCCGATGTGGATGTGCCGAACTACATGCGCGTCATCCATTGCAAGACGGCCAAGTTGTTCGAAGCGGCGATGCGTCTGGGCGCCATCTTGGGTAAAGCCTCGGCGGCAGAGGAAGAGGCCGCTTCCAAGTACGGTATGCATCTGGGCACGGCGTTCCAATTGATCGACGATGTGTTGGATTACTCTGCCGATGAGGCGCAGACTGGCAAGCATCTGGGCGATGATCTGGCGGAAGGTAAGCCGACGTTGCCTTTGATCTATGCCATGCAACACGGTACTGCGCAGCAAGCTGCGGTGGTACGCGAGGCGATCGAGCAAGGCGACGTGAGCAAGTTCGCCGAGGTGTTGAATATCATCCGCGACACGGGCGCACTCGATTTCACGCGCCAACAAGCATTGCAAGAAGCGGAAGCAGCACGTGCGTGCATCGCAGGCCTCGTTGATTCAAAACACAAGCAGTGTTTGCTAGAATTGGCTCACTTCGCTGCCACACGGCAGTTCTAGGGATTTCACCTAGCACCTTCAATTTGGAGAATGCGCATGAGTCGTTTGCTTTTCTTGTTCGCCGTCATCGCAGTCGTCTATTGGTTGTTGAAGTCATATCGAAAGCAATCGCCCAAGCAGGACGTTCCTGCGGCGGCAAGCGAGGATATGGTGCGCTGTACACAATGTGGCGTTCACCTGCCCAAGAGTGAGGCGATGCTCGCTGATGGGAAGTTCTTTTGTAGCGAAGCGCATCGTCGCGAGTATCAATCTAAATAGTGCCCATGCGGGATAGTCCATCCCCTTCCGTTCCTACATATCCTAATTCGCAGGTGGCCGATCCGCTTTCGCAGGCGAGCCTTTGGCGTTCCCTCAGCCTGTTCAATCTGTATCGGATGTTGCTCGGCGGTGTGCTGATGTTGGTGCCATCGCTGTTCGGAGAATTATTCACACTCAACGTCCACAACCAGCGCTGGTTCTTTTGGGTCTCGGTGCTGTATACCTTGCTGGTATGTGCGTCAGCCTTGGCTGTGTTGCTGCGCAAGCCGCGTCCGACTTTGCAGCTGGCTTTCCAGATTGGAACGGACATCGCTGCGCTGACGGCGTTGACCTATTTTGGTGGCGGCATACAGAGCAACTTGGGCATGTTGTTGTTGGTCTCGTTGGCGCTGGGCGGCATGATCGCCCGTGGGGGGCGCATCACATTATTGTTCGCGGCATTGGCCAGTATCGCTATCCTGCTCGAACATAGCTACGCGGTGCTGGTGAGCGACGCCACGAGCGCGCAGTTCTTGCAAGCAGGCATCCTCAGCACTTCCTATTTCGCGGTGGCTTGGCTGGCGCACACCTTGTCCAAGTATGCAGTGGCGAGTGAGCGCTTGGCTTTTCTGCGCGGGGTCGATCTGTCGAACATGGCCGAGGCGAACCGGCTGATGATCCAAGACATGCCGGACGGTGTATTGGTGGTGGATGAGCGCGGCGTGGTGCGCCAATCCAATCCTGGTGCCGAGCGCATGTTGGGCTATCCCTTCTCTTCCAATGAATCAGTGAATCTCGCAGATTGCTCACCTTTGTTGGAAGCTTTGTTCGCTGCGTGGCGGCAGAACAAGGCGTTGGGGCATGAGGTGTTGCGTCTGCCTGTCAGCAATCAGATGGCGCGCATCCGTTTCTTACCTGTCGAGCGCGAAGGTTTTTGGGGTGCGGTGATCGTGCTGGAAGACATCCAGCGGGCGCAGGAGCAGGCGCAGCAGGTGAAATTGGCCGCACTAGGGAGGCTCACGGCGAACATCGCACATGAGGTGCGCAATCCTTTGTCTTCCATCAGTTATGCCACCGAGTTGCTCAAAGAGACCGCGCAAGACCCGGCCAAGCAACGATTGTTACAGATCATTTTGGATAATACCTCACGCCTCAATCGCATCGTGCAGGATGTTATGCAAGTGAATCGACGCGACCGTGTGCAAGCCGAGCGATTAGATATCGCTTTGCGTTTGCCTGCTTTCATCGAGAATCTCTGCCAAGTCGAAGGGGTGTCGTCGGATGTGTTCAAAGTAGACATTCCGGAAAGCTGTGTAGTGAATTTTGACCGAGGTCATCTTGAGCAGGTCTTGTGGAATCTGTGCCGTAATGCTTTGCGCTATAGTCAGAAACAGGTGGGAAGCGTCAATGTTCGCGTGGTATGTGATATCGATGAGCAGGTGACTTTGGATATCATCGATGATGGCAAAGGCGTTTTGCCTGAGGCAGTGCAGAAATTGTTCGAGCCATTCAATACGACAGATGCGGGTGGAACAGGGCTGGGTTTGTATATCGCTCGTGAATTGTGTGAAGCCAACGGTGCGCGCATCGAGTATCTTCCAGCAGAGCAAGGTGGGGCGTGCTTCCGCATCTTGTTTGGGATGCAGATGAATGATGAAAGGGGTGGTTGAGGTGGGGACGAATATTCCGCGCGTGCTAATCGTGGATGATGAGCCGGATATCTTGGAGTTGTTGGAGCTAGCATTGACTCGCATGGGTTTGGAAGTGGAATGCGTCAATGGGGTGCAGCAGGCTTTGCAACGACTGGCTTCGACGCGATTCGATCTTTGTCTGACCGATATGCGTATGCCTGATGGGGATGGGCTTGCGGTATTGCGCCATATCAGTGAGAACGGCCTCGATCTGCCTGTGGCGGTGATCACGGCCCATGGCAATCTGGAGAATGCGGTCGCCGCGCTGAAGGCGGGTGCGTTCGATTATCTTTCCAAGCCGGTAGCATTGGATCAGCTGCGTTCCATGGTGAGTTCCGCCTTGCGCTTGCCGTATGGTGGGGAGAAGTCGAGCAAAGAGGGGGCTTTGTTACTGGGTGATTCGCCGGCCATGCAGCAGGTGCGTGACATGGTGGCGCGTGTGGCGCGTAGCCAAGCACCGGTTCACATAAGTGGAGAATCCGGTAGCGGTAAGGAATTGGCTGCAAGGATGTTGGTGGAGCAGAGCGCCCGTCGAGCTCAGCCCTTCGTCCCAGTGAATTGCGGCGCGATCCCTGAGAACCTGATGGAGAGTGAATTCTTTGGTTATCGCAAGGGGGCGTTCACAGGCGCAGACAAAGACAAGGAAGGATTCTTCCAAGCAGCGAACCAAGGTACCTTGCTGCTGGATGAGGTGGCCGATCTGCCTTTGGCGATGCAAGTGAAGTTGTTGCGCGTGATCCAAGAAAAGAAGGTGCGCCGTGTAGGCGCGACTGATGAAGAATCCATTGATGTTCGAATCTTGAGTGCGACCCATCATGATCTGGCCAAGCGTGTGCAGGAAGGCAAATTTCGCCAAGACCTTTACTACCGTTTGAATGTCATCGCGCTACAGATGCCTGCCTTGCGTGAAATGCGCGAGGATGTGCCGCAGATCGCCAATAAGTTGCTAGAGCGCTTGCGCGGTGATTCCAAGGCGCAATTCTCCAAAGAGGCGCTGAAGGCGCTGGCGAGTTATGACTTTCCTGGCAACGTGCGCGAACTGGAGAACGTCATCGAGCGTGCTGTGGCGTTGTGTGCTGACGGCGTCATCATGCCTGATGACTTGCAGTTGTCTCCCCTCGAGCAGGGTGGTGCATCACAAAAAGCATCGGAGGGGGGTAAATACCCACTCACTGACTATCTAGATAGGGTCGAACGCGAAGCCATCTTGGAGGCTTTGGCTGAAACCAACTTCAATCGGACGGCCGCTGCCAAGATTTTGGGGGTGACCTTTCGTGCTATGCGCTACCGTATGGATCGGCTTTCCATCACGGAAGAAGATAAGCCGTTTCGACAAACTCAGGGCGGGCAGGGATGAGGGTCGGTGTCAACGGCTGGTTGCGCGGCGTTGCGCGAATTCCTTCGCCCAACCATGATGCGCGTCCGGCGCGTAGCCCGATCACTCTTTTAGTCATCCACAATATCAGCCTACCGCCGGATGAGTTTGGCGGGCCCGCGATCTGTGAGTTATTCACGAACACCTTGGATTGCACTACCCATCCTTACTACGAACGACTGAAGGGGGTGCAAGTCTCCTCTCATTTCCTGGTGCGGCGCGACGGGCGCATCATCCAGTTCGTACCCTGTCATCGTCGGGCATGGCACGCAGGGGCGTCGGAATGGCTGGGGCGGACTCGCTGCAACGACTTTTCCATTGGCATCGAACTGGAGGGGAGCGATTTCGTTCCGTTCGAATCGCCGCAATATGTTGCTTTGGCCAAGCTCACGCGATTGCTCAAACGCAACTATCCAATCCGCGATATCACTGGGCACTCCAACATCGCGCCGGGTCGAAAGACTGATCCGGGGCCGTTTTTCGACTGGGATCGCTACCTGATCCAAGTGCGATAAGGGAGTGTCTGCGCCACTCAATAAGCATGTGCTTATCTGAGAAATATATAGGCCAAAATTCTGCTTGCATAAATTCGAACAGACACTAGAATTAGCCCCAATTCGTGGTTTAGACCACTACATCTAGTGTTTTTTGTATTTCGGGTGATTCAGGCTGGGAGGCCGAACATGCCGAGTAATTCAAGGGGGAGTTACATGTTGCAAGCTTCAGAAAATGTCATGCCATCTGCTTCCACACCCGTGTTCGCGCACAAAGAATCCGATTCCGTTGCTTCCTCCGCCAGTTTGCCTTTAGATCAATACAAGACGATTCGTCGTAATGGTTCGGTCGCGGCATTCGAGCCGAGCAAGATCTCTATTGCGCTGACTAAAGCTTTCATCGCCGTGAACGGCGGTCAGGGTGCGGCTTCTGCGCGTGTGCGTGAGATGGTCGAGCAATTGACATCGGGTGTGGTGAATGCGCTGGTGCGTCGCCAACCGCACGGTGGCACCTTCCATATCGAAGACATCCAAGATCAGGTCGAGCTATCCCTGATGCGTTCGGGTGAGCATGATGTTGCGCGCTCTTATGTCTTGTATCGCGAAAAGCGTATGCAAGAGCGCGCCAAAGCGAAAGCGGAAGTCGTTGAGCATGTGTTGAACGTTAAAGACGGTGATGTGCTACGTCCGCTGGATGTTGCGGCACTGACTGCGCGAATCGAGTCGGCGTGCGAGGGTTTGGGGTCGGCGGTCGATGTGAACAAGATCCTGAAAATGACATTGAAGGATCTGTATGACGGCGTCGCCATCGAGGAAGTACGCAAGTGCGCCATCCTTTCGGCGCGTACGCTGATTGAGCAAGACCCTGCTTACAGTTTCGTCACAGCCCGCCTGCTGTTGAACAACATCTGCTGCGAGATCATTGGTGAGGAAGTCGCGCCAGCTGAGATGACCGAGCGTTATGCCGAATATTTCCCCAAATTCATCAAGCGCGGTATCGAAGCGGAGTTGTTGAACGAAGATATGGGGCATTTCGACTTGGCACGCTTGGGTAAGGCGCTGGATGCAAGTCGCGACCTGAAGTTCAACTACTTGGGTCTACAAACCTTGTATGACCGTTATTTCTTGCACGTCGAAGACAAGCGCATCGAATTGCCACAGGCATTCTTCATGCGCGTCGCCATGGGCTTGAGCTTGAACGAGATCAATCGTGAAGAGCGTGCTATCGAGTTCTATCGTTTACTCTCCAGCTTCGATTTCATGAGTTCCACGCCGACCCTGTTCAATGCGGGTACGCGCCGTTCGCAATTGTCGTCGTGCTACTTGACGACCGTGGCGGATGATCTGGATGGTATCTACGAAGCGCTGAAAGAGAATGCTTTGTTGTCCAAGTTTGCAGGCGGTCTGGGTAACGACTGGAGCAACGTGCGTGCCTTGGGTAGTCACATCAAGGGTACCAACGGCAAGTCACAAGGCGTGGTGCCATTCTTGAAAGTGGTGAACGATACGGCAGTGGCAGTCAATCAAGGCGGTAAGCGCAAAGGTGCAGTGTGTGCGTACTTGGAGACATGGCATCTGGATGTTGAAGAATTCTTGGAGTTGCGCAAGAACACGGGTGATGATCGTCGTCGTACGCACGACATGAACACCTCGAACTGGATCCCTGATCTGTTCATGAAGCGCGTGATGGAAGGTGCGGAATGGACTTTGTTCTCGCCATCTACTTGCCCAGATCTTCATGACAAGTTTGGCGTGGAATTCGAAAAAGCTTACCTCGGTTACGAGGCGAAAGTCGCCAGCGGTGAACTGAAGCTATTCCGCAAAGTGCCTGCACAAAGTCTGTGGCGCAAGATGTTGACCATGCTGTTCGAGACAGGTCATCCGTGGGTCACCTTCAAAGACCCATGCAACATTCGTTCTCCACAGCAGCATGTGGGCGTGGTACATAGCTCCAACCTTTGCACTGAGATCACGCTGAACACCTCGGATAGCGAGATCGCCGTGTGTAATTTGGGCTCTGTCAATCTGGAAGCGCATCTGTTCCCTAAGGGGCATCCACAAGCTGGGCAGATCAACCATGAGAAGTTGAAGCAAACGGTGACCACTGCGATGCGCATGCTTGATAACGTCATCGACATCAATTACTACGCTGTAGCCAAGGCGCGCAATTCCAACTTGAAACACCGTCCGGTCGGTTTGGGCATCATGGGCTTCCAAGATTGTCTGCATGACTTGCGCATCCCTTACTCTTCGCCAGAAGCGGTCGAGTTCGCAGATCGGTCGATGGAGGCGGTGTGCTACTACGCTTATTGGGCATCTTCCGAGTTGGCTGAAGAGCGCGGTCGCTACGCCAGCTATCGCGGCAGTCTGTGGGACAAGGGCATCTTGCCGCAAGATAGTTTGGATATGTTGCGCGAACAGCGCGGTGGTTATGTTGAGGTCGACATGTCTGCGACGATGGATTGGAATGCATTGCGTGCACGCATCAAGCAATACGGCATGCGCAACTCCAACTGCGTGGCGATCGCGCCGACCGCGACGATCTCCAACATCATCGGCGTCTCTGCATGTATCGAGCCGACCTATCAGAACATCTTCGTCAAATCGAACCTGTCTGGCGAGTTCACTGTCATCAACGAGCATCTGGTGGCAGACCTGAAAGAGATGGGATTGTGGGATGAGGTGATGATTGCTGACCTGAAGTATTTCGATGGCAGCTTGGCCAAGATCGATCGCATCCCGACCGAATTGCGCAACTTGTATGCGACCGCGTTCGAGGTTGAACCGACATGGTTGATCGAGGCGGCATCACGCCGTCAGAAATGGATAGATCAAGCACAATCCCTCAACATCTATATGTCTGGTGTGTCGGGTCGCAAGTTGGATGACACTTATAAGTTGGCGTGGTTGCGCGGCCTGAAGACGACCTACTACCTACGTACTCTGGGTGCGACCTCCGCAGAAAAATCAACATCTCGCGCCGGTTCTTTGAATGCGGTATCGAATGGTGAAGGTGCTGGCGGTGCGTTCGCTGCTGCGCCAGCGGCTGAAGAGCCAAAGTTCTGTTCGATTGACAACCCTGAATGTGAAGCCTGCCAATAAGCAGGATTCACATTCAGGGTTGCGGTGAAGGCTAACTTGCGTAGCAAGTTAAATCCCGAAGGGGGGCGGAGCCACAATCATCTGGTGTTGGGTCTGCTGAAGCAGGATTTGCACTTAGGATTACGGCGAAGACTAACCTCTAGGTTATGTCGTAACCACAATCCATTTGTGAAGATTTGCAGTAACTGATACTTTTGCTGCGCGTGCGGCGAATAATAAAAACAAGGGAATGCCATGTTGAATTTTGATGACGAAGTAACAAGCACTACGACACCAGCCGCGGCACGCATGCCTGCGATGGGAGCAAGTTCTGGTGCGGCAGATCACAGCTACACGATTGCTTCCACTTCGACTGGACGTATCCGTGTCGAAGACAAGCGCATCATCAATAGCAGCGCTGATGTGAATCAGCTGGTGCCGTTCAAGTACAAGTGGGCGTGGGAAAAATATCTGGCAGGTTGTGCCAACCACTGGATGCCACAAGAGATCAATATGTCGGCAGACATCGCTTTGTGGAAGAACCCCAATGGTCTGACCGACGATGAGCGTCGTTTGGTGAAGCGCAATCTAGGTTTCTTCACCACGGCTGATAGCCTTGCTGCGAACAACATCGCCCTGGGTACCTATCGCCACATCACCAATCCAGAGTGCCGTCAGTTCTTGCTGCGTCAGGCGTTCGAAGAAGCTATCCATACACACGCTTACCAGTACATCGTGGAAAGCTTGGGCTTGGACGAGGGCGAAGTGTTCAATATGTACCACGAGGTGCAGAGCATCCGCGACAAAGACGAGTTCTTGTTGCCATTCATCGACGTGCTGACCAATCCAGAATTCAAAACAGGAACGCCAGAGAACGACCAGAAGCTACTGCGCAGTCTGATCGTATTCGCTTGCATCATGGAGGGGCTATTCTTCTATGTTGGTTTCGTGCAGATTTTGGCCCTGGGTCGTCAGAACAAAATGACAGGTGCGGCCGAGCAGTATCAATACATCCTGCGTGACGAATCCATGCACCTGAACTTTGGTGTGGATGTCATCAACCAGATCAAGCTAGAGAATCCCCATCTGTGGACACCAGCCTTCCGCGAAGAGATCCGTGGTCTGTTCCAAAAAGGTGTCGAGTTGGAGTATCGCTATGCGGAGGACACCATGCCGCGTGGCGTATTGGGTCTGAATGCGGGGATGTTCAAAGAATATCTGCGCTTCATCGCGAACCGTCGTTGCCAACAGATCGGAGTGGACATTCTGTATCAAGGTGCGACCAATCCTTTCCCGTGGATGGCGGAGATGATCGACCTTAAGAAAGAAAAGAACTTCTTTGAAACTCGGGTGACTGAGTATCAAACGGGGGGAGCTTTGTCGTGGGATTGAACTTTGAAATTCTTTCGGTAGAGGCTAACTTGCGTAGCAAGTTAAAGACTGCTTTGCAGTCTGGCCGCAGCCAAAAGAATTTCTTTGAGACGCGAGTCACCGAATATCAGACGGGTGGCGCGCTATCTTGGGATTGAATCGATGACAAAGGCTGCTTTCGCAGCCTTTGTTGCAAGGGCTTCATTCATGCCGCTTGCGGTGTGATGAAGGTGTAGTAGTTGTTCGTTGTAGTGTTGTTTTTTGTTAACTTTCACCACTAAGGAGGTTGAAATGGTAGCAGCAAAGAAAGCTAAACCAGCAGCAAAGAAGCCGGCAGCGAAAAAAGTAGCAGCTAAGAAGCCAGCAGCTAAAAAAGTAGCAGCCAAAAAGCCAGCAGCCAAGAAGGCAGTTGCTAAGAAGCCAGCAGCTAAAAAAGTAGCAGCTAAGAAACCCGCTGCGAAAAAAGCTGTAGCTAAAAAGCCAGCAGCCAAGAAGGCAGTTGCTAAGAAGCCAGCAGCTAAAAAAGTAGCGGCTAAGCCAGCGGCAAAGGCGGCAGCTAAACCTGCAGCTAAGAAACCAGCTGCGAAAAAAGCTGTAGCGAAGAAACCAGTAGCAGCTAAGCCAGCAGTAGCACCGGCTGCCGCTCCGGCTCCTTCAGCACCTGCTCCTGTGCGTCCAGCTGCGACTTGGCCTTTCCCAACACCAGGCATCAGCAAGCCAAACTAAGGTGTTTGAAAGGCTGTGAAGGCGGCCCCGATCAAGTTGTTGTAGTTAGGGGCTGATTCACGGTTGTCGGGTGGCGGGCCGGACAGGCTCGAAGTGGTTTTTGTTCGCACTTGAAAAAGTGCGTGGGGCATTGTCCTCTGAAATAGGCAAGGCGTTGTTTTAGGTTGGCGTATCGTGGTTCGTCTGCGTTGCGTTAAGGCTCGCACCGCTATCTGACGGCAGGTTCAAAAATTATTACCGCGTGATGTGGAGGGGGTTGTGCCCTCTGCGAATCAGGTGGTAAACAAGCATCCAAATCCTTGGAGAGCTTCGTTCCCTCTAAATAAACGTCATTCGATCAGTTCAGTTTGACGAGGTAGGAAGTGATGGGGGCATCGCTGTTCTTATCGAAAGCGATACCGGTCTCGACGCCGGCGCGTGCGATATCTGCGGCATTCTCTTCGTGAAGATAGGCTTGGTGCATGGCGCCAAGCGCAAACTCGTGCCCAGAGCCGATCGCCCAGAATTGGGTGAACTCGAACACTTCGCGCATCGAATAGACGCCGAAGATGCCATTGGCATTAGCGATCAGTGCGGTGATCTGGCTCGATTCATAGGGGTCTTCTTCATCTTCTTTTGGGTTCAAGAAGCATTCTTCTTTCAAGATGGGGTGCAATTTCTTGAAAGTTTCAAAGATGGATTCCTTGCTGTTAAGCTGTACGTCAGGCATCTTCGCTAGCAGGCTGGTAAGTACGAGGTGGTGAGCGGCACTGCCACACACGCCGACGAAGTTGTCGCCGACACGTAATATCTTGTCGTGTGATGCATCCTGGGTGGCGTGCAGGCGCGTGTTGCCGAAGGTGGTCAGGGTGTCAGCGGCGATGGCGACATATCCATTCTTTTTAACAGCGACGATCGTGGTCATATCGAGTACCCAAATTAAGTCTGTCTTTGATTCTATCACCGATGCTCTATAGCTCTCCCTTACCCTACTTGTCTGATAGCAGCGCCTATTTCGAGGCGGTGCGCGACCTGCCATGGGCGGCTTGGTTGGATAGTGGCGGCAGGGGCCGATATGACATCATCGTTGCGCAGCCTGCGGCTACGTTGACAACGCGTGGCCAAGTCACGGAGATCGTGCGTGGGGCAGAAAAAAACCATGCATCCGATGATCCTGTCGCATTGTTGCAGGGCATGTTGGGGCATAAGTCAGAGGCGATATCCGACCTCCCCTTTGTGGGCGGTGCATTGGGATATTGGAGCTACGACCTCGGGCGTCGCTACCATCAAGTGTTTGACGCAAAATCAGTCAATAACGAGCCTCCCGAGATGGCGGTTGGTCTCTACGATTGGGCGATCATTGTCGATCACCAACAAGCGAGCGCCAGATTGGTTTCGCGGTTGCTCTATCCAGAGACGGAGCAAAGTTTGGTTCATATCAGCACGCGAATCGTTGCGAGGTTGGAACAGCCGAAAGATCAGAAGGCGACGTTCAATGTGGCAGGGATCATTCGCCCAGACTTGAGTCGAGACGACTATCGAGCCGCATTCGATAAGGTCATGAACTACCTGAAGGAGGGCGACTGCTATCAAGTCAATCTGGCGCAAAGGTTCTCAGTGCAGGCCAAAGGAGATGCCTTCGAAGCCTATCGGGCGATGCGCATCTCAAATCCAGCACCTTATTCGGCGTTTCTGGAATATCCCGAGCTGAAGATATTGTGTGCATCACCCGAGCGTTTCCTTAAGGTGCAGCAAGGTTGGGTGGAGACCAAGCCCATCAAGGGAACACGAGCGCGCAGTGAAAATGCAGACGAAGATCGTCGAATGTCAGATGAGTTGCGCGATCACCCGAAGGATAGGGCGGAGAATCTGATGATCGTCGATCTGTTGCGCAACGACCTCAGCCGTAGTTGCGAAGTGGGATCGGTGAAGGCGCCTAAGTTGTTCGAGGTAGAGAGCTTTGCCAATGTGCATCACTTGGTGAGCACGGTCGAAGGGCGTCTATCCAATGGGCATGACGCACTCGACGTGCTGAGAGATTGTTTTCCCGGCGGCTCGATCACGGGCGCACCCAAGCTAAGAGCGATGCAGATCATCGAAGAGTTGGAATCACAGCGTCGAGGTGTCTATTGCGGAGCGATAGGTTATGTCGGGTTCGACGGCAATATGGATACCAATATCGCGATCCGTACACTGACACTCAAGGATGGGGAGCTATCCTGTTGGGCGGGCGGTGGCGTCGTGGCAGACTCTGAATGTGACGCCGAGTATCAAGAGACGCTGGACAAAGCCTCGGCCATGTTGAACCTGATGGAACGTTTCGGCGGATCAGCGTTTTAGTTTTTCCCCCAGCTTCGCATCGAATCTCTCTTTGTTGATGACGAAGCGTTCATGTCTGCCTTTGGATATGACATCTACTCCGTCGTGTGCTTCCACGCTAAATATCAATCTTTTCCCATCGACTTCGATCAATTCAACAGTCGCCGTCACTTCTAGGCCGGGCGGGGTCGCGGCTTGGTGACTCACATCCACATGTGTCCCCACGGTCTGTTCTTTGGGCCAATCGAGATGAGGATTGATGCACTTGATACACGCCCATTCCAAGAAGCCCACCATGAAACCAGTTGCGAACACCTCGGGCATCGCTAGGAACTCTTCAGCTTCAGGATATAAAGCGGGAACCGTCTTGGAGGCGGGGACGAGAAATTTATGTTCGTATCGGATGCCGGGTTTAAGCGTGTCTTTCATGTCGCCTCCTATTGTTTGAAGGAAATCAAGAATAAGATCAGCCGGTATTCTTCACGCGGATGATGCGAATCACTTCCTGGATCTTACGCAGGTTGCGCATGATAGTGGCGAGGTGTATGCGGTTGTTCACTTGCAGTGTGAAATAGGTCGCGGTGTATTCGCCCTCGTTGGTGAAGTTCACGTTCTCGATGTTGGATTCAGCCTCGGCGATAGCGGCGGCGATCTTGGCCAGAACCCCGCGTCGATTGGCGACGATGAGCTTGAGGCTGACATCGAAGGGGCGTGTGATGCCCTTATCCCACACCACATCCAGCCACTCATCACCGCTTCTGCCCTTACGCAAAGTTGGGCAATCGTGCGTGTGTACGATGAGGCCTTGGCCGCTTTTGATGACGCCAATGATGGGGTCGCCTGGAATAGGACGGCAGCATTTTGCATATTGGATGGCCATTCCCTCATTGCCAAGCAGAGTGATGACGCCACCTGAATTCGATTCCGACCTAGCGTGCTCGCCGTCACTCATCTTGGCGAGTTGCTTGGCGATAACCATGTTCAAACGGCGCCCTAGGCCGATATCGGTGAGTAGGTCCTGCCTTGATTTGCTTCCTGTTTCTTTAAGCACCCTATCCCAGCAGATATCTGGAATGTCTTGAAGCTTGATGCTGAGTGAGGAGAGGGCTTGGCCAAGCAGTCGTTCTCCGAGCTTCGAAGATTCATCCAGATGCATGGTCTTCAATGCATGACGAATCTCGCTGCGCGCTTTGCTGGTAACCACATAGCCAAGCCAAGCAGGATTCGGATGAGCGTGTGGTGCGGTGACTATCTCTACTCGATCACCGTTACGTAGCTCGGTGCGTAACGGCACGAGTTCGGAATTCACTTTGGTCGCTACGCAGCGATTGCCGATGTCGGTGTGCACCGCATAAGCAAAATCCACCGTGGTCGCGCCACGCGGCATAGCGAATATCTTACCTTTGGGTGAGAACACATAGACTTCATCAGGAAATAGGTCGACCTTGAGGTGTTCTAGGAATTCGACCGAATCGCCACTCTGCGCAAGGCTTTCCAGCAGACTTTGTAGCCATTGGTGGGTCTTCTGGTGCAACTCGTTTATCTGTGTCTCGGATGTCTTATACAGCCAGTGTGATGCGACACCGCTCTCGGCCAGCTTGTTCATCTCATGCGTACGGATCTGCACCTCGATCGGCGTGCCGAAGGGGCCAAACAGGGCGGTGTGTAGGGATTGATAGCCGTTCGCTTTGGGAATGGCGATGTAGTCTTTGAACTTGCCAGGGAATGGCTTGTATAGACCATGTAGAACACCCAGCGCGAGATAGCAGGAGGGGACGTCATCCACCAAGATGCGGAATCCGTAGATGTCCAACACCTGTGCAAAAGCTAGCGACTTCGACTGCATCTTTTCGTAGATGCCGTAAAGATGTTTCTCGCGACCTTTGACCTCGGCTTTTAGATGATTGTCTGCTAAGCGTTGTCCGATGGCTTCCAATATCTTGCTGACCACCTCGCGCCGATTGCCGCGTGCGACTTTGAGTGCTTTTGAAAGCACTGAATAACGATTGGGGTGTAGGTACTTGAAACTTAGGTCTTCCAACTCTTGGTAGACGTTGTTCAGGCCGAGTCGATTGGCGATAGGTGCATAGATGTCCATCGTCTCATGTGCGATGCGCTCGCTCTTTCCCTTGGACACCGAACCTAAGGTGCGCATGTTATGCAAGCGGTCGGCGAGTTTGATGAGGATGACTCGCACATCGCGCGCCATCGCCATCAACATCTTGCGGAAATTTTCCGCTTGCGCGTCCTCTTTGGTCTCGAACTGTAGCTTGTCGATCTTGCTCAGACCATCGACTAGGTCGGCCACTTGTTTGCCGAAACGGGTCGAAATCTCTTCGATGGTGACGTCGGTGTCTTCAGCGACATCATGCAGCAAGGCCGCGGTGATGGCATGTACATCAAGGTGTAGCGGAGTGAGGATGCGGGCGACCGCGATGGGGTGTGTTACGTAGGGCGCGCCCGATTCGCGCAACTGGCCTTCATGAGCGGCATGGCTGAAATCGAGCGCAGATTGAATCAGCGCCACGTCCTCTGATTTCAGGTAGGCAGAAACCTCTTGCAGGAGGGCTTCAGCATCGGCTTGCGACATGTGAAGAAAGTGCCGCCGAAGTGTTCGGCGGCAATGGCATTAGGCCATACCGCGATTCAGGATTTCGATGCCTACTTTGCCTTCGCTGATCTCGCGCAGAGCGACCACTGTCGGCTTGTCTTTGCTGGTCTCTACCAGGTGGTTGGCGCCATTCGCCAATTGACGTGCGCGATAAGCGGCTGCCAGCGTCAGTTCGAAACGGTTAGGGATGTTCTTCATGCAATCTTCGACAGTGATGCGTGCCATGGTTTATTTCTCCGATGTTTGTAATTGATTGATGAGCTGCTGATGTCTGGCCAGTTGGCTAGACCCTCGCAAACGGGCGGCAAGTACGACAGAATTGAGCTCGCGCAACGCCTCGTTCAGGTTGTCGTTGATAATAACATAATCGAATTCAGAGACATGAGATACATCCTCGCGTGCGGCAGACAAGCGCTTTTCGATGACCGCGGCATCGTCCTTGCCGCGTCCCTTCAAACGTTGTTCAAGAGCCTCTATCGAAGGTGGGAGGATGAAGACACTGACGCACAGTGGGAACAACTTGCGCACTTGTGCTGCACCCTGCCAATCGATCTCCAGCAGGATGTCTCTGTCTTTCGCGTTCTCCTGTGTGATCCAGCTCTGCGAAGTGCCGTAGAGATTGCCGTACACCTCGGCACTCTCGAGGAACTCGCCACGTTGTGCCATGGCGAGGAAATTTTCGCGAGTGACGAAATGGTAGTCCTTGCCGTCGACTTCGCCCGCGCGTGGTTGACGTGTCGTATAGGACACAGACAAGTCGATCTGCGGGTTGATGTTGAGCAGGGCATGCACCAAACTGGTCTTGCCTGCGCCAGACGGCGCGCTGATGACGAAAAGACTGCCGGACATAATGGATACCTCTCTTATTCGATGTTTTGTACTTGTTCGCGCATCTGCTCGATGAGGATCTTGATCTCCATCGCACAGCGCGAGACTTCAGCATCCACTGACTTTGAGCCCAGGGTGTTGGCTTCGCGGTGCAGTTCTTGCATCAAAAAGTCCAAGCGTTTTCCGACAGCGCCGCCTTTGCTCAATACACGCTTCACCTCATCCAGATGCGTCAGCAGGCGTGACAACTCTTCGTCCACATCGACTTTGCTCGCGTAAAGCGTGATCTCTTGTCGAACGCGCTCGTCATCTTCACTGCCGAGTGCTTCCAACAGCTTCGCACGCAGCTTGGTCTCGTAAGCCACGATCGCATTAGGGATGCGCGGTGCGACACTGATGCGTAAAGCTTCGATCTGAACCACGCGATCGAGAAGGAAGCTTTTAAGCTTCTCCCCTTCGCGTTGGCGCGCGGCAGCGAAATCCTGCAATACCTGCTTTATCAGGCTTTGCAATGTCGCTTGCATCGTATCGGCAGACAGCGCAGGGCTTTCCAATACGCCGTTCCAGCGCAAGACATCGGCAACGGATAAAAGACGCGCATCTGGCATCACTTCACGCACCTGGGCGCTCCATGCTGCCAACTGTTGGACCATGTCTTGGTTCAAGTGGGCAGGATTCTGGGTGGACGCGCGAGGGGCATAGCCGATACGGCATTCCACCTTACCTCGGGTCAGTTGACCAGCAATCGCCTCACGCAAGGCGGATTCTTGCGAGCGTAGTTCATCCGGCATACGTAGCTGTAAGTCGAGATAGCGATGGTTGACGGCGCGCAGCTCTAGCGTGAGCGAACCACTATCGAGTTCGGCGGAGGCGACGGCAAAGCCGGTCATGCTGTAGATCATCGGGACTCCAGAGGGATGGAAAAAACACGGGCTGAATGGCGCGCATTATATTACGATTGCACACCGTCACCGCTGAACACAGCGCTGCTGGCGACTAAATAATCAGGAAAATAATGAAGTTCGCTGTCCATCAGGCCAATCACATCGGCGGTCGCAAATACAACCAGGATAGGGTGGGCTACGCCTATTCCAATGACGCCTTGTTGTTGGTGCTTGCCGATGGTATGGGAGGTCACTTGCATGGCGAGATCGCGGCGCAGATCGCGGTGTATACCTTCATGCGTGCCTTCAGTCGTTTGGAGCAAGGGCGCGCGAAAGAACCAGAAGTGTTCTTGCGCGCCACCATGCGCGCCGGTCACGATGCCATCATCGACTATGCACGAGAGAACCAATTGGGGGGTAACCCCGGCACGACCTGTGTGGTGGCTTTGGTGCAGGATGGCAAAGTATGGTTCGCGCATGCTGGGGATTCGCGCTTCTATTTGTTGCGTGGCGATGCAGTCGCGAATGTGACCAAAGATCATTCCGTCGTACAGCAATGGGCAGACTGGGGGATCATCACAGAAGACGAGATGAAGACACATCCTGATCGAAACAAGATCACCAACTGTTTGGGCGGTGTGGAAGACATGTTCTATGTCGAAGTGTCGCCGAGTGTCGAGGCGATGAGCGGAGATGCTCTTTTGCTATGTAGCGATGGCTTCTGGAGTCCGTTGCTGAGAGAGGAGTTGGTGAAACTGGTCTCTGCGCAACCGATCGGACATCTGCTAGTCGAATTGGTGGAAGTGGCCGTGTTCCGCGAAGGCGCGCGTGCGGACAACACCACCGCGGTGGTCGCGCGCTTGGGCGATGTCGAGCAAGAGCATGCGACTGAATCACCAGTATGTATCATCCTAGACGAGCGTCAGACTCCAACCTAAGCTTTTCAGATTCCCTGTAGATCATTTAAGAGGTTCCACCATGCGTCCTAGTCAGCGTCAGCCCGATCAACTTCGTGCCATCCGTATCACCCGTCACTACACCAAACATGCTGAAGGCTCTGTACTCATCGAGTGTGGCGACACCAAGGTCATTTGCACAGCCAGTGTGGAAGAGCGCGTGCCGCCGCATAAAAAAGGCAGTGGCGAAGGTTGGGTGACGGCGGAATACGGTATGTTGCCGCGCTCCACGGGGGAACGTATGGGGCGCGAAGCGGCCAAGGGTAAGCAGTCTGGGCGTACGCAAGAGATACAGCGTTTGATCGGTCGTAGCCTGCGCGCGGTGGTCGACCTCGGTAAGTTGGGCGAGCGTACCATCACGCTAGATTGCGACGTGATCCAAGCTGATGGCGGAACGCGCACGGCTAGCATCACGGGTGCCTTCGTTGCATTGCATGATGCGGTGACGAGTCTGATGCAAAAAGGTCTGGTTAAAGAGAATCCACTCAAAGATTCCATCGCGGCCATTTCGGTCGGCATCTATGAAGGTACGCCCGTGCTTGATCTGGACTATGTCGAAGATTCCGCCTGCGATACCGATATGAACGTGGTGATGCTGGGTAATGGAAACTTCGTCGAAGTGCAAGGAACGGCAGAAGGCCATGCCTTCTCGCGCGCAGAGATGGATGTGTTGTTGGGGTTGGCGCATAAAGGCATCACCGAATTGATCGTTTTGCAGCGTGAAGCGCTGAAGAAATGAAAAAGCTAGTCATCGCGTCCAACAATAAGGGCAAGCTTGCTGAATTTCAGACGATGCTCGCTCCGCTGTGCATCGAAGTGGTGACGCAATCGCAATTAGGTATCTCAGAAGCGGAAGAGCCGCATCTCACCTTCGTAGAGAACGCGTTGGAAAAAGCGCGCCACGCGAGTCGTGAAAGTGGCTTGCCTGCCTTGGCCGATGACTCAGGAATCTGTGTGGATGCGCTCAAAGGTATGCCCGGCGTGATCTCGGCTCGCTTCTCCGGCTTTCCAAAGTCGGATGAACGTAACAACCAAGCCCTATTGGAAGCGATGAAGACGCACGACGACCGTCGCGCGCATTACTACTGTGTGTTGGTGTTGGTGCGTTGGGCAGGAGATGCGCAACCCATCATTGCCGAGGGTGAATGGCATGGCGAGATCGCACGCGAAGCGCGTGGAGAAGGTGGCTTTGGTTACGACCCGTATTTCTGGTTGCCCGAGCTTGGTAAGATGAGTGCGGAACTGACGCATGACGAAAAGCACGCCATCAGTCATCGCGGTAAAGCGATGAAAGTCCTTTTAGAAAAGTTGAAGTCTCGCGGCATCGAATGATAACGCAACCGTTGCAAGCAGTCGGGCTGCGCTCACGCGGCGTAGCTTTTCAAGCCTTACCTCCGCTGTCCTTATATATCCACATTCCTTGGTGCGTGCGCAAATGTCCGTATTGCGATTTCAATTCGCATGAGGCGCGAGTGGCATTTCCTGAAAAAGAATATGTGGCGGCATTGGTGCGTGACTTGGAAATGGCATTGCCGCAAATCTGGGGGCGCAAGGTCTATACGGTGTTCTTTGGCGGCGGTACGCCCAGTTTGTTGAGTGGCGAGGCAGTGAGCGAGATCCTGCGCAATGTGCGCATGTTGTTGCCGTTGGATATGAATGCCGAGATCACGCTGGAGGCGAATCCGGGCACGGTGGAGGCCGATAAGTTCGCCACCTTCCGTGATGCAGGCGTGAATCGTCTGTCGATGGGTATCCAGAGCTTCAACGATAAACATCTAAAAGCTTTGGGGCGCATCCATTCTGCGGATGAAGCCAGGCGCGCGATCCAGATCGCACAACAGCATTTCGATAACATCAATCTCGATTTGATGTATGCGTTACCTAGTCAGACCTTGGATGAAGCCTTGCAGGATGTGCAGAGCGCGTTGCGCTACAAGCCGCAACATCTATCTTGCTACCACCTGACGCTAGAGCCGAACACGCAATTTCATCACAATCCACCTGCGTTGCCAGATGATGATGCGAGTGCCGAGATGCAACAGCGCATCGAAGATTTGTTGGCAATGCAAGGTTATGAGCATTACGAGACTTCTGCCTTTGCGCAAGCCAAACGGCGAGCCAAACACAATCTCAACTACTGGCAGTTTGGTGACTATCTAGGAATCGGAGCGGGGGCGCACAGCAAACTAAGCTTTCCCGATAAGGTGCTACGCCAAGCGCGCTACAAACAACCTCAGTCATATATGCAGCAGGTCGCAGGAGGTGCGCCGATTCAAATCGAGAATGTAGTAGGTGTCGATGCGTTGCCGTTCGAGTTCATGATGAATGCACTTCGTTTGAATGAAGGCTTCGATAGCAGCCTGTTCGCTGAACGCACAAGTTTAACGCTGCTCTCTATTCAAAACGAGTTGCTGGAATCGGAGAAACGAGGATTGCTATCGCGCGACCATCAGCGCATCGCCCCGACGCAACTGGGGCAGCGCTTCCTGAATGATTTGCTGGAGCTATTCCTTACGGCGGAAGACTAGGTCCCAAACGCCGTGGCCTAGATTGAGGCCGCGTTTCTCGAACTTGGTGAGTGGGCGATAACTTGGGCGTGGTGCGTAATCGGGCGCCGTGTTCTCCAGCAAAACTTCTGCATCAAATACTCGCAGCACTTGCTCAGCGTAATCCTGCCAATCGGTGGCGACATGGATGTATCCGCCGATTTTTATCTTCTTTACGAGTTGCGCGATGAAGGGCGACTGGATGAGGCGGCGCTTGTTGTGGCGTGCCTTGTGCCAAGGGTCGGGGAAAAAAATATGTACGCCATCCAAGCTGTCATCAGCAATCATGTCGCGCAGAACTTCGACTGCATCGTGTTGCATGATGCGGATATTCTCTAGATTTTCTGACTCTATCAGTTTGAGCAGGTTGCCGACACCAGGTGTGTGAACCTCTAGTGCCAGATAGTCGGTATCGGGATTGGTCTGCGCGATAGTCGCGGTGCTGTCACCCA
>PNNY01000014.1 GCA_013824485.1 Sideroxydans sp. | reverse complement strand
GCGGCTCGCGTAGTGGTCGAGTGGCAGGGCAGTTCGCCAAAGATTGGTGTGGTCAGCATGTCGCAAAATAAGATCGTTGATGTTGCGGCGGCTGTCTTGCAGCGCGCTGACGGTTCTTTCCTGTTGGCACAACGGCCCGTCGACAAGATATGGGCTGGCTACTGGGAGTTCCCCGGCGGCAAATTGGAGCAGGGGGAGTCTGCGCGCGATGCGTTGGTGCGCGAGTTGAGGGAGGAGTTGGGTATAGAAGTACGAACGGCCTACCCGTGGCTCTTGCGAGAGTTCACTTACCCGCATGCGACGGTGCGTTTGCATTTCTTTCGGGCGACTGCATGGAGTGGAGAGCTGCATCCGCATGAGGGGCAGCAGTTCTCATGGCAGATGCCTACCGACGTGTGCGTCGAGCCCATCTTGCCTGCCAATGCACCCATCTTACGTGCGCTTGAATTACCGACTTTGTATGCCATCAGCAATGTGGCTGAATTAGGCGAAGAGGTGTTCCTCGCGCGCCTGCAAGCCAAGTTGGATGCGGGATTACGTTTGATCCAGTTGCGCGAGAAGCAACTGGGGCGAGAGGCGCTTAAGGCATTGGTGCAGCGCGTGGTATCAAAGTCGCATAGCTGCGGCGCGAAGGTGTTGCTCAATGGTGACGTGGCACTGGCTCAAGAGCTGGGTGCGGATGGTGTGCAACTGACTTCATCGCAGCTTGCCGAATTAACAGAAAGACCCGACGTGGATTGGTGCGGCGCTTCCTGTCACAACGCAGGAGAGTTGCAGCGTGCAGAAGCGTTGGGTTGTGATTTTGCATTGCTCTCGCCCGTACTGCCGACGCAATCTCATCCGGGTGCGCCGCATCTGGGGTGGGAATCGTTTGCGGCGATGGCTGCAAGCTCAGCCATTCCGGTGTACGCCTTGGGTGGTTTGCAGCATGAGGATGAATCAGTCGCGTGGCAGCACGGTGCGCACGGTATCGCCTTGTTACGTCAGGCTTGGTGATCCGGTTCTTGTAGGTCTTGTTCGCGTTGTTCGACGCGATATTCTTCGTTCGCCCACTTGCCTAAGTCGATCATCTTGCAGCGTTCGCTGCAGAAGGGGCGGAACTTGTTTGCGGTGTCCCATTGATGTTGCTTGCCACAGTGCGGGCAAGAGACGACAGGAGGCTTACTCATTGCGAGGAGCAGAAGGTCAGGTCGAATTCGACATCGTGTTCGTACAGTGATGTCTTGGCGGTGAAGTTGGCTGCGACGAAACGAATGTTGAGCGCGTATTTGTTGGCGCTGACTTCAGGGATGCAGGGTAAGGTTTGGTCAAGCGTGATACGCAATAATTGCGCGACGCGCCCCCCCTGCATCTGTTGGAACGTGCCTTGGTGGGCAACGAAATGGTGTAGCTTGCCGCTCTCTCGCAAAAGTTTCAGCAATATGGCGATGCCATTCTGTAGGGGGAGGAACGGGGTGACCCAAGCATCCAGATTCGCACGCCGTGTGAGAGCCGATTGATGCTGCCAGTAGTGGTAGGAGGGTAGGTCGAATTCGCATACGCCACCGGGGATGCATGCGCGTTGCTTGATTCCCATCAGCCACTCATCGTCACGCAGATGTTGCCCGATCTTTCCGTTCATTTCGAGCAACTGGGTGCCATTGTTCTCCAGCTCACCTAATACGGCATCCAGTGCCTCTTCGGATATCTGGGGATTATTGTGTAATGCATTGAGGATCTTTTTTTGGCGCTCCAGCTCTTGCAGGATCTCGGATTTGAGGTCGGCGCGACTGGCGACTTCGAGGATCTCAAATAGGACGCTGAGCGCTGCATGGTGATCCGCACTTTCCGAGCTGCTGATGAAGCGAGTGATGCGCTGGAAAAGATCCTCCAGTCGCAACATGGTGCGCACTCGTTCATTCAATGGGAAGTCGTAACTGATCACAATAGCCTAACGGACGGTATGGGAATGACTGGGTGCGAAAGATATAGCCAGCATCTCATATCGTCAATCGTTTTTCACAGCTGAATCAATCGGCTGTGTAATTCTTCTACTTGGAGTCGCAAGTCGTTGAGCTGTGAGTCGTTCTGGATGACCGCATCCGCTAGCCGCAGTCGCTCATGCCGAGAGATCTGTTGCGCCATGATGGACTTGACCTCTGTCTCGGATAGCATGCTCCGTTGCATGGTACGTGCTATCTGTTGCTGCTCGGTGCAGTCGACGACGATGATCTGATTTAGCCAGTCGCTGTATCGTCCGCTCTCGAACAACAAGGGAACGACGACCAAAGTATAGGGCGCTTCGCTGCTTGACTCTGCGAGTCGCTGCGACTGTTCTCGGATCAGCGGATGTAGGATCGCCTCCAAACGTTTTTTAGCGCTGCTATCGGAGAACACCAACTGGCGCATCTTGGTTCTATCCATTGCTCCAGAGGGGGCTGTGAACCCATCACCGAATTCTTTGCGGATCGCGGGTAAAGCATCTCCTCCCGCTTGGGTGAGTTGATGTGCGATGTGGTCGGTGTCGACGATGCGTGCACCTAGTTCGGAGAATAGTGTCGCGACGGTGCTCTTGCCGCTACCTATCCCGCCTGTCAATCCATGGCTTAGCTTCACGGTACGGCGAGCAGTTGCAGATAACCTTGGGTCAATGCGGGCCCCCAGAACAAGGCGATCAATCCGCCGCCAGCGAGGTAGGGGCCAAAGGGGATGGGGATGTTGCGCCCATGTTTTGCGAAAATGATCAGTGCGACTCCAACTACAGCGCCAACCAACGAGGAGAGCAGGATGATCAGTGGCAACATGGTCCAGCCTAACCATGCGCCAAGAGCGGCCAGTAACTTGAAGTCGCCATAACCCATCCCTTCTTTTCCGGTCGTGAGCTTGAACGCCCAATATACCGACCAAAGGATGAGATAACCTACAACGGCTCCAATGAGCGCATTGGGTAGCGATGTGAAGGCGCCACTGAGGTTCAGTAGCAGCCCCAACCAAAGTAGCGGGAGCGTGATGCTGTCGGGTAATAGTTGGGTATCGAAATCGATGAAGGTGAGCGCGATGAGTGCCCACACCAAAACGATCGCGGCGACACCCGCCAAGCTGAAGCCGAAATGCCATGCGGCATACGCGCTCAACAGGCCGCTCACAGCTTCGACGATGGGATAACGAGATGAGATAGGCGCAGCGCATCCTGCACATTTTCCGCGCAGGAAGAGATAGCTGATCACGGGTATGTTTTCCAGAGCACCGATCGCGTGATTGCAGTGGGGGCATGCTGAACGGGGAACGATCAGGTTATAACTGGGTGATGCCTCGATGGTTTGCCCGTTCAATTCTGCGCATTGTTGTTGCCACTCACGCTCCATCATCTTGGGGAGACGATGGATAACGACGTTGAGAAAACTACCTACCAGCAATCCGATGATGCCGGCAAGGATGATGAAGGTCAGGGGAGATGATTCCAGTAAAGCTAGCATCGCGGGTCGAGCCTATAAAAAAGGCGCGGCATATTTGCCGCGCCAAGAATTTCACGGAATTGATTAAATTACTTGGCCCATCTTGAAGATGGGTAGATACATAGCAATCACCATGCCGCCGATGAGCGTTCCCAGAACCACCATGATGATGGGCTCCATTAGGCTGGAAAGGGCCTCGACTGCGTCATCTACCTCGGCCTCATAAAAATCGGCCACTTTAGATAGCATGCTGTCTATAGATCCTGATTCTTCGCCTATCGCCACCATTTGTAACACCATAGCAGGAAAGACGTTGGAATTGATCATGGCTGAATTCAAGCTACTGCCAGAGGTTACTTCACGCTGAATCTGTTTAGTTGCATCGTAGTAGACCACATTGCCTGCGGCGCCCGCCACTGAATCAAAAGCTTCAACTAGCGGGACACCTGCTGCGAACATGGTAGATAGAGTGCGCGCCCAACGAGCAATTGTTGCAATCCGAACTAAACGACCAAAAATGGGAAGTTTAAGCATTAGCTTATCCATCGCACGCTGCATGTTTTTGCTACGTTTCCACGTATAGAAAAACCAGTATCCACCACCGCCGATGGCGCCAAATATGGCCCACCACCACGTCACAAAGAAGTCTGATATGGACATAATTACCAGAGTCGGAGTGGGGAGATCCGCTCCAAAACTTTCGAACAATTCTTTAAATGCAGGGATAACGAAAATCATTATTACTGCAGTAATAACGAAGGCGATCACTATGATTGAGACGGGATAAAACAACGCTGACTTGATCTTGCTCTTGATGGCTTGGATCTTCTCCTTGTAGGTCGCCAATCGATCCAGCAAGCTGTCCAAGATACCTGCTGCTTCACCAGCGCCGATCAGGTTACAAAAGAGGTCGTCAAAATAGAGTGGGAACTTGCGGAATGCCTGCTCCAAGCTACTCCCTGTTTCCACGTCGGTCTTGATGTCGAGCAACAAGCGAGCTACAGCGGGATTGTCGTGCCCCTTGCCTACGATGTCGAAAGCTTGGAGCAATGGAACGCCGGATTTCAACATGGTGGCGAGCTGGCGTGTGAAAAGGGTCACATCTTTTTCTGAAACCGAGCCGCCACCCTTTGAACTCTTCTTGATCTTGCTGACTTGGATGCCTTGGCGACGTAAGTGTGCGGAAACGCTGGCTTCACCTGCGCCGCGCATCTCACCTTTGACGACTTTTCCGGTCTTGTCTTTACCTTCCCAGCTGTACTGGATTTCTTTGACCTTCTCGGGTTTTGCGGTAGCCATCGTGTTACCTCGATCCAAGTGTTGCCATAGTGAAGTTTCCGTTCATTCTGAAATCATCGCGCCAATGCGCTAGATTATAAAGGTTTTTTGAATGATGCATGGCTTTGCAGGCTTTGTAAAGCTTAGGGCAAAGGCCTATGCATCTAGGGACGAGTTGGGAAAATCCTTGCGACTTTGACCGCCCTATCTTGTGTTTGGATGATCTCGATTGCATAGCCTTCGATCTTGAGGCTGGTGCCAGGTTCTGGGATGTCCTGCAAGTGTTCCAAAATCAGACCGTTTAAGGTCTTTGCTTCGCCCAAAGGAAGATGCAGACCTAACTTTCGATTCAAGTCGCGCAAACTGCTACTACCTTCAAGCAACATGCTCCCATCGGAATGACGTAGATACTTTCCGGTCTGTGAAGGGGACTGGGTTGTGAAATCGCCAACGATCTCTTCAAGGATATTCTCTAACGTTACCAATCCTAGTAGCTCACCGTATTCATCCACAACTAATCCCATGCGGGTATGCCGCTCCTGGAATTGCTGTAATTGTTTTAGCAGGGGAGTATCAGAGGGGATGAAATACGGCTCTTGTAATATCTCTCGCAATTGAAGTGCGTCGATGACTTCTTCTTGCAACAAGGGAAGAACACGTTTGATATGCAAGATGCCGATGATGTTGCTTTGGGATTCGGCATAAACCGGCATCAGCGTATGGTGGCTAGTGATAATCTGTTGTCGCAATTCGGCGGGGTCGACATCGATATTGAGCGATTCGATCTGATTGCGAGGGATCATCACGTCGTTGACTGTGATGCGCTCCAGATCGACCAGGTTCAGCAACATCTTCTGGTGTTTGCGCGGCAGGAAATGTTCGGCTTCTAACACCAATCCCCTTAACTCTTCCAACGTCACCTTTTGTTTACTCTGGTCGGTTTGAACTTTGATCCGTAGCAGCCACAAAAAGCCTTTCACTACAGCCGTTGCGACAGAGACGACTGGGTGGAACAGGGTGATGAGCGGGGTCAGTAGATAGCTAGAAGGCAGGGCGACACGTTCGGGATGGCTCGCCGCGATGATCTTCGGCATGATCTCGCTGAATACCAACAAAATAAAGGTGATGAGTAGCGTGCCGAGTAACAGCGCCAACTCGCTGGCGCCGAATATGCGAAGGATGAGTATGTTGGTGACTGCCGCCGCCGCCACGTTGAGTAGCGTGTTGCCGAACAAGATCGATCCGAGCAGCTTATCGATCTTGGAGAGCAATCGTCCAGTCAGCTTCGCGCTACGGCTGCCTTTACGTATCAGCATATTCAGGCGATATCGATTGATTGCCATCATGCTGGTCTCGGCTGCTGAGAACCATGCGCCGAACAACAGCAGCAACAAGAGGATTCCAAGCAACGCGTTTAGGGAGAGGTCGTCCAAGATCGCTTAGTCAGAAAAAGATGAGTGGATGGTGTGCGACGAGTGTGCGAGTGTCAAGCTGGCTTATGCAGACTACGACGCATCATCCAAATACCGATCAGTACCATCGGTAGGCTCAGCCATTGTCCCATGCTTACGCCGAAGGTCATCAATCCGAAGATGCCGTCGTCCGGGTTGCGTGCGAACTCGGCGATGAAGCGGAAGCTACCATAGCCGATGAGGAACAAGCCGGATACCGCGCCGACAGGGCGTGGCTTGTGCGAGTACCACCAGAGCAAAACAAAGAGTGCGAGGCCTTCCAAGGCGAACTCATACAGCTGTGACGCATGTCGTGGCAGGCTATCCACATGGGGAAAAATCATTCCCCATGGTCCATCGGTGGGGCGCCCCCATAGTTCGCCGTTGATGAAATTGCCGATACGCCCGAATGCCAATCCAGGGGGTACAAGCGGGGCAATGAAATCCATCATTGCCAGCCATTGGATCTTGCGCCCACGAGCGAACAGCGCCATCGCAACGAGCACACCTAGGAAGCCGCCATGGAAAGACATGCCGCCCTCCCATACCGCCAATATTTTGAAGGGGTGCGAAAAGTAATAGCTAGGGTTGTAGAACAACACTTCGCCTAAACGCCCGCCCAGAACGACGCCTAGTACGCCATAGAAGAGAAGATCATCAAGGAATTTCTCATCCCATCCAGATTGATTCAATGCGCGTAAACGCATCCTGCCTAACCAGATGAAACAAGCGAATGCCAATAGATACATCAAGCCATACCAATGGATGCCGAAAGGGCCGAGGTGGATGGCGACGGGGTCGAATTGCGGGTGAACGAGCATAGCCTCAGATGGGTTAGAATCAACGCTCCAATTATACGTTGCTTGAGAAAGACATCATGCCTCAATACCGCTCACACACTTCCACTCATGGCCGCAACATGGCGGGTGCTCGCTCTTTATGGCGCGCGACTGGCATGAAAGATGGCGACTTCGGTAAGCCCATTATCGCCATAGCCAACTCGTTCACGCAGTTCGTACCCGGTCACGTGCACTTAAAAGACCTTGGTCAGATGGTGGCGCGCGAGATTGAGAAGGCGGGCGGCATCGCTAAAGAATTCAACACCATCGCAGTCGATGACGGCATCGCCATGGGGCATGACGGCATGTTGTATTCATTGCCTTCACGCGACCTCATTGCGGACTCGGTGGAGTATATGTGCAATGCACATTGTGCCGATGCCTTGGTGTGTATATCCAATTGCGACAAGATCACGCCGGGTATGTTGATGGCGGCGATGCGTTTGAATATCCCTGTCGTGTTCGTTTCCGGCGGGCCGATGGAGGCGGGCAAGGCGACCTTGCAAGGTAAAGTCGTCGGCCTTGATCTGGTGGATGCGATGGTGGCGGCGGCGGATAGTCGCGTGAGTGATGCAGATGTGGATACCATCGAGCGTTCCGCCTGCCCTACCTGTGGTTCCTGCTCTGGCATGTTCACCGCCAATTCGATGAATTGCCTTACAGAAGCTTTGGGTTTGAGTTTGCCGGGCAACGGTTCGCTAGTGGCGACGCACGCAGAGCGCAAGCAACTCTTCTTGCGCGCGGGCCGCACTGTGGTGGAGTTGTGTAAGCGTTACTACGAGCAAGACGACGTATCGGTATTGCCACGCAACATCGCCACCTTTGACGCCTTTGAGAACGCGATGACGCTGGACATTGCCATGGGTGGCTCGACCAATACTGTGTTGCACTTGCTCGCCATCGCACGCGAAGCGGGTGTAGATTTCACGATGAAAGATATGGATCGTTTGTCGCGCCATGTGCCGACCCTGTGCAAGGTTGCACCATCCTCCGAATATCATTTGGAAGACGTGCATCGTGCTGGCGGTATCGCTGCCATCTTGGGCGAGTTGGATCGTGCAGGACTCTTGCATGGCGAAGTCAGTACCGTACACAGCAAAACGATGTGCGAGGGTCTGAAGCAGTGGGACATCGCGCAAACTCAAAACGAAGAGGCAAAGAAATTCTTCCGTGCGGCCCCCGGCGGCATCGTCACTACCATCGCTTTTTCGCAGTCCATGTTGTACCCAGAGTTGGATGCCGATAGGGCGACGGGTTGTATTCGTGATGCCGCTCACGCTTATTCGAAGGATGGTGGCTTGGCTGTGTTGCACGGCAACATCGCATTGGACGGTTGTATCGTGAAGACTGCTGGTGTGGATGAAAGTATTCTCAAGTTCAGCGGACGTGCGCGCGTGTTCGAGAGCCAAGACGCAGCGACCGCTGGCATCTTGGCTGACCAGATCGTCGCAGGCGATGTCGTGGTCATTCGCTACGAAGGGCCGAAGGGCGGGCCGGGCATGCAAGAGATGTTGTATCCGACTTCGTATCTGAAATCGAAAGGTTTGGGGAAAGCCTGTGCCTTGCTCACCGATGGACGTTTCTCCGGCGGGACGTCGGGCTTGAGTATCGGTCACGTCTCACCCGAGGCGGCGAGTGGTGGCGCAATCGGCTTGGTGCAAGAAGGTGATCGCATCGAGATCGACATCCCGAACAGAACAATCAATCTGATGATATCTGATGCAGAGATGACACAGCGCCGTGCTGCGATGGATGCAAAAGGCAAGCAAGGCTGGAAGCCTTCGGCCGCGCGTCCGCGTAAGATATCTGCAGCTCTTCGCGCCTATGCCGCAATGGTGACTTCGGCAGATAAGGGTGCTGTGCGTGACGTTTCTCAGGTGGAAGATAAGTAACATTCATCGGTGGTTTAAGGAGACGGTATCGTGAAAGCAATACTGATTGCGAATCCCAAAGGCGGTAGTGGTAAGAGTACGCTTTCCACCAATATCGCAGGTTACCTCGCCTCGTGCGGTCAACGCGTTGCTATCCTTGATCTGGACAGGCAGAAATCTTCGACTCAATGGCTTGCCGGACGCCCATTGAGCTTGCCCAGTATCGAGTTGATGCAATCCGATGTGATGAGAGACTCTCCCCTCGATTGGTTGGTGATCGATTCTCCTGCGGGATTACATGGAAAGAACTTGGAGCATGCGCTGAAGCTGGTTCATCGTGTCATCGTTCCTATCGCACCTTCCGCCTTCGATATCCAAGCGAGTCACGAATTCCTCCAAGCCTTGCATCACGAAAAGACAGTGCGCAAAGGCAAGGTATCAGTAGGTGTCGTGGGCATGCGTATGGACCCTCGTACTCGTGCCGCTCTGACGCTGGAGCAATTTCTGAAAGGTCTTGATTTGCCTGTGTTAGCGTACCTGCGAGAAACGCAGGCGTATGTGAATGCGGGATTCGAGGGTAAGACCTTATTTGATCTCCCCCCTTCTGTGGCGCATCGCGAACTTGAGCAATGGGCATACCTGCTTGCTTGGTTAGAGCAGGAAGAGTCGATCTAGTTAATCTAAACAGGAGTAATCAAAGATGAACCGAATTTTATTGTTGGTTATCGCTGTATTGGTTTTGGCGGCTTGCCAAGCTAAAAAGCCTGACGAAGTCGCGGCTGTGCCGGCGGCGGTTGTTACCCCCGCTCCAGCCCCAGTTACTGAACCTGTTGTTGTAAAGCCGGTTGAATTACCCTTAGTTGTAGAGAAAACCGCACCGGTAGTTGTTGCGCCAGTTCCTGTTGCTGAAACCAAACCGGCCGTGGCGGTCGCACCTCAGCCGGTTGCTGTGCCTGTGGCCGTTCCAAAGCCAGTTACTCAGCCCGCTATTGCGAAACCTGTCGCTCCAGTAGCACCAGCCGCCCCTAAAGTGGTTGTCGCAGCATTCTCTGATGCAGACGGCGTCGCCTTGGCTAAGAAGCGCAATTGCTTTGCTTGTCACATGGTCGACAAGAAGGTGGTTGGCCCAGCTTGGAAGGATGTCGCGGCAAAATACCGAGGTGATGCGGGCGCACAAGCTCGGATGGAGGCCAAGATCGGTAAGGGTGGTAGCGGCGCATGGGGCAGCATGGCGATGCCGCCGCAACCCCAAGTCACAGCCGAAGAGCGCGCCCTGTTGGCTCGCTTCATTCTGAACTTGAAATAAGTCGTCAACCAGTTTTGAAGGCGGGCGTTATTGGCTCACCGCTTACTGTTTGCAATTCATGCGGGGTTGTTTAGAATGCGGTCGGGGTAAACACTCCGCTCGTTGTGAATGAAGTCAAACCTAGAAATGGAGAGAACATGAAATCTATCGTTACAAGCATGATCGTAGCCGCAGGCCTGATGGTCGCTGGTTCCGCAATGGCTGCTGACATGCCAGCAGTTGCTAAGAAGAACAACTGCACCGCTTGCCACGCAATCGACAAGAAGGTGGTTGGTCCATCTTGGAAGGCAGTTGCTGACAAGTACAAGGGCAATGCAGCAGCTTGGGATGGCGTAGCAACAAAGATCAAGAAGGGTGGTGCAGGTGCTTGGGGTTCTATGCCAATGCCAGCTAACCCAAAAGTTAGCGACGCTGACATGGCTGAAATGATCGCCTTCATCAAAGGCCTGTAATCTAGCCTGAGTAACAAGCAAAAAGGCCGGCGCAAGCCGGCTTTTTTGTTGCGTGTTATTTCGCCAGTTTGCTGTGGCGGATCGAGTAGGTGAAGTACACGATCACACCGATGGTCAGCCATACGGTGAAGCGCAGCCAAGTCTGTGCTGGGAGGAAAGCCATCAAGCCAGCACAGGAGATCATGCCCAGTATTGGCAACAGAAAGCCGAAGGGGTTCTTGAACGGGCGTGGCAGATCGGGTTGGCGGATGCGCAACACGATCACGCCCAAGCAGACCAAGACGAATGCCGCCAATGTGCCGATATTGACCAACTCAGCCAATGTGCCGAGGGGGAAGAATCCAGCGGCCATCGCCATGATGAGGCCGGTGATGACGATGACGCGTACCGGGGTCTTTCTGGTGTCATCCACCTTCGATAAGAACGGGGAAACCAAGCCGTCACGCGCCATGGACAGGATGATGCGAGTGAGCGCGTAGTAAAGCACCAACATGACCGTGGTCAATCCAGCGATGACACCTGTGGCGACCAAGGCAGATGCCCAGTTATATCCCAATAGTTGTAGGGCATGCGCGACGGGAGATGAAACGTTTAGCTGTGTGTAGGGCACGATGCCGGTCAGCAATCCCGAAACGATGATGTAGATCACTGTACAGAACGCAAGGGAAGCCAGGATGCCGGTGGGCAGGTCGCGCTGCGGATTCTGTGCTTCCTCTGCAGCGGTTGAGACAGCATCAAAACCAACATAGGCGAAGAACACCAATGAGGCGCCTGCTAAAACTCCAGTGGTGCTGCCATCCGGCAAGGTGTTGAACCAGCCGTATGGCATAAATGGATGCCAGTTCATTGGCTCGACGTTGAAGGCTGCAATGCTGACGAACACGATGATGGTCAACACTTTGACGAACACCATCGCGGTATTGAGTTGCGCACTTTGGCGTACGCCAATGATGAGCAATCCCATCAGAATGAGGATGATGGATGCGGCAGGTAGATTGATGATGCCGCCCAGCGCGGGTGATTTGGTCAGCACATCGGGCAGTCCCATACCCATTGCGGTCAAGGCGTTGTTGAAATAACCCGACCAACCGTTGGCGACGGCGGCGACTGAAACGCTGTACTCCAGCAGCAATATCCAGCCGATCATCCATGCGACGACCTCTCCGAAAGCCACATAGCTGTAACCGTAAGCGCTACCGCAGCCACCTACTGACGCAGCGAGCTCGGCATAGGCTAGGGCTGCGAAGGCACAAGCCAAACCTGAGATCACGAATGAAAGTACGACAGCGGGGCCAGCCTGATTGGCGGCAGCGATACCTGTGAGAACGAAGATACCCGTCCCGATGATGGCACCGATACCCAGCAAAGTGAGATCGAAGGCACTCAAACATCTTTTAAGGCCTGAGCCCTCGGACTCATCAATAACGGGCTTGGTGCGGAACAAAGCTTTCAACATAGTAGTTTCTCCCTGAGTTTGGCGCGGACGATTATGCACGATTAGTGCTGTTCTAGAGCGCCTTCAGTAATAACTTGGTGGCCAATGCCAGCAGCAATATCGCGAACCATTTACGCAGTAACGATACATTGATGCGGTGTGCTGTCTTGGCGCCTAGTGGTGCAGTGACGACACTGGCGATCGCAGCCCAGAACAAAGCGGGCAAGTAGACGAAGCCGAGATGCAATGCGGGCAACGCTGGAATATGCAAACCAATGAGGATGTAGCCGATGGTGCCGCCGACAGCTATGGGGAAACCAATGGCAGAGGCAGTGCCAATGGCTCGTCTCAATGGCACGTTGCACCAAATCAAGAAGGGGATGACAACCGTCCCGCCACCGATCGATACCAAACTACTGAGCCATCCAGTGAAGGTTCCGAATAGGCTCATGCCAGCGATGCTCGGTAATTCGCGTTCGGCGTGGGGTTTGAAATCCAGCAATATCTGTCCAGCTGCGAAATAAACGAAAAGCGAAAAAAACACCATCAAGAAATGCGGCGATACCAGTGCGGCTGATGAGGCTCCTAGCGCAGTTCCCAGTAGGATTCCCGGCGTGATATTGCGAAACACCTGCCAATCGACAGCTCCATGTTGATGATGTTTGTGCAGGCTCGCCAAGGAGGTGAATAGGATGACGGCCATGCCCGTTCCCAATGCTAGATGCATGGTGTGTTCAAGCGGTAAATTTTGAGCCTCGAACAGCCACAGGAACACTGGCACAAGGATTGTCCCGCCGCCGATGCCGAACATGCCGCCTAAGAATCCAGCGACAGCACCTAGCAGCAGATAGGCGAGATACCACTCCACTATGGTTTCACCAGCTTGGTTGTGATGAATTTCCACTCGGTGGGTGTTAGCGGAGTGATGGAAAGGCGATTGCCACGTTGTAGCGTGCGCATGCTCTCCAGTTCGGGATGGCGCTTGAGTTCTTCGATGGAAATGAGCGCGATCTTCTTTACCAGCTTCACATCTACATTGAACCAGCGCGGTGTCTCCTGCGTGGCCTTTTCGTCGAAGTATTTGCTCTTCTTGTTGAACTGCGTGGCATCGGGGTAAGCGGTGCTACTCACTTTGGCGATACCTGCGATACCGGGTTCTTTGCAGTTGGAGTGATAGAACAACACGCCGTCGCCGACCTGCATCTGGTCGCGCATGAAGTTGCGCGCTTGATAATTGCGCACGCCATACCAAGCCACGGTCTGCTCTTTGAAACCAGCTAGATCGTCGATGCTGACATCGCTGGGTTCAGATTTCATCAGCCAATAACGCATGTTTGAACTCCACAAAAGAAAAGTGCGATCTCGAAAGATCGCACTGGAATAAAGTTCCCCGCCTGTGCCGTTGACTCAATATCTTGAACCTGGGTTCAAGAGGGTCGGTTCCCGGTCGCATCAGGTGCATCTGCAAGAGATGCTCACAACAGCGATTTAAATGGGTCGCAACCTAAGCAATAGCTCATTGGTTCAAAGAATTATGAATCTCACGAACACCGCAGGGAACAAACTTGTGACGACTAGAACAACTCGTCTTGGTCAACCAGTGATGCGTCAATGGTCGCCTGCATGCTTTGCATTCTACGCTTCAAATCGGCGAGGTCAAAGCCGCCGCCGACACGTGTGGTGAGAAGCTCATGTGCGATGTTGAGGGCAGCCATGATGGCGATGCGTTCGACCGAGGCAATCTTGCCTGTATCGCGTATCTCGCGCATCTTCTTATCCAGATAGGCGACGGCATCCTGCAATTCTGCGCGCTCATCTTCTGGACACGCGACGCGGAACTCACGGTCAAGGATGTTCACATCGAGCGAACTGGTCTTTTGAGTGCTCATTGGGCGTCGTCAGGAAGTTGTGCGAGGAGTTTTTCCAAGCGTTGTGATGCCAATTCGATCTTGTCTTGACTCTTGCGTTGCCCACTTAGCGCGGAAGCTACGTCTTGGCGTAATTGTAGATTCTCAGCGCGTAAACGCTGTGTGAGCTGCACCAATTGTGCCAATTTGTTGTCGAGAGCATCGAGTTCGCTTTGCATAGGGGCGCACTATAGTTTTGAAAACCCTGTTAAGTCAATTGGTAACGCTGTGTTTTGCAAGTGCTTTGGCAGAGATGGGGGCTTTGGGGTTCTGCTACAATCCGTTCCGCTTCAAGGTGCTGTCAGGCGAGAGCCTCACAGTTAAACGGGAAACAGGTGAGGAAGATGATTCCGATGCCTGTGCTGCCCCCGCAACGGTAAGCAAGTGTGGGTTCGTCGATATGCCACTGTGCACATGCATGGGAAGGTGACGAATCAAGACTTGTGAGCCCGGATACCGGCCATGAAGAAGGTTCAGGCAATGTCGCGGGTGGCGACATGGATGCTCTTCACCGAGTACCCATCACTCCTCTCTTCATTCCTGATTTTTCAATGTTCCAACGGGGACGCTTGGAACGTAATCTAGGAAATTCAAATGAAACACAAATATCTATTAGGCACATTGCTGTGCGCGGTCGTTGCTTTCGCACAAGCAGAAAACAATTCGTTGGATGAGGTGGTGGTGACAGCCACGCGCAGCGAGCAGCATCTCAATCAAACTTTGCAAAGCACCAGCGTGATCACGCAGCGTGACATCTTGGAATCAGGTGTGACCGATGTGCCGTCACTGTTACGTAATTTGGCAGGTGTGGAAATTGCGCAAACAGGCGGCATGGGTTCGCAAAGCAGTTTGTATTTGCGCGGCTCCAATTCGACGCACACCTTAGTGCTGGTGGACGGCGTGCGTATCAGCTCGGCTACAACAGGCGCGACGGCCATCGATCAACTTATGCTGGATCAAGTGGAACGCATCGAAGTGGTGCGCGGCAATGTGAGTAGTTTGTACGGTTCAGAAGCCATCGGTGGGGTGGTGCAGATTTTTACCAAGCGCGGTAAAGGCTCGCCCAAGGCAACAGTGAGTGCGGGCTACGGCACACATGCCACGCGACGCGCCAGTGCGGCGTTGGGTGGTGAGGTGGAAGGCGCATCCTTTCATGTGGGCGCTTCCAAGTCGGTTACCGATGGCGTGTCTGCTATCAATGCCAAGTTGGCCCCATCTGCTAATCCTGATGCAGATGGTTACGACAATACCAGCGTCTCCGCACGCGCCGGTTACGCTTTTAATAACGCGCATCGACTGGATGTGAGCGTTTTGCACAGTCTCGGCAAAGTACAAACGGACAATGCATACGGCTTGGTCACTGACCGCGATGAAAGTGACGCGACACTCTCAAAATGGTCTCTCGCATCCAGCAATCGTTTGCTGGATAGCTGGGAAAGTCGTGTGACTGTGGCGCAAGGGACGGACGATTTAGTGAGCCGTAGCAACGGCCTGAAGACTTCTGCGTACAAAACGGTGAGTCAGCAATTGGCTTGGCAGAACACACTGAATGTGGGCGACCAAGGCGTGTTGATACTGGCGGCGGAAAGCCTCAAACAGAACGTGAGTGGGACCACGGCATTCAGTGCTGATACACGTAGCACGAACAGTCTGCTGGCAGGTTACACAGCCGACTATGGTGTGCATCAAGTACAAATTAACGTGAGGCAAGATAAGTATTCAGACTTTGGCTCCGCCAACTCTGGCTTGTTGGGATACGGCTTGCGTGTCAGTGACACCTTGCGTTTGACCGCCAATGTATCTACTGCTTTCAAAGCGCCGACATTCAATGATATGTATTACCCGCTGAGTGGGGGCTATCAGGGCAATCCCAATCTCAAGCCAGAGCGTGCGCGAAATTTGGAACTGGGCGCGCATTACCGCAAAGACGGTGTTTATGTGGATGGTGCGCTATTTCAAAATCGCATCCGCGATTTGATTGTGAGCAATAGCACGACGACTGAGAATCTGGATGAGGCCATCATCGAAGGCATGGAGCTAGTGTATGGCGTGAAGCACGATACGATCGAGGTAGCAAATGCCATCACCCTGCAATCGCCGCGCAATGTCAAAACAGGTGCGATCCTGTCGCGCCGCTCACAAACCCTGAATACACTCACCGTGGCGCGTCGTTTTGAAAGTGGCAGAGTTGGTTTTGAGTGGCGGTCGAGTGGCGAACGTAAAGATGGCGTCAACACCTTGGCGGGCTATGACGTAATCAATCTAACTTCTCAATGGAAGCTCACCCCTAACTTAGGACTGAGTGCTCGAGTAGATAATCTATTCGGGCAAGACTACATGTTTGTGCATAAGTACAACACGTTAGGTCGCACCCTGTTTGTAGGGTTGAACTACCAGCAATAACAACCCAGCACGGCATTCCTACGCCGTTTCTGTTAAAGTTCCTGCCAGTGATTGCTGGCAGGAATAACGGGAGAACAACATGAAATTCATACAAAACAAAACGGTTTGGATCGGCACGGCATTGGTGTTGCTGATGCTAGCCACACGCTCCAATTTGATTAGCCATTTCGGTACTTCACTGTTTTTGCCAGACGCTTCTTACGCCGTTTTCTTTCTGGGCGGATTGTTCCTTGGTCGCGTGCGTGGCGCGGTAGCGATACTTGCAGTTCTGATTCTCGAATCTGCATTGGTCGATTTTTACGCCATCAATTTTCACGGTATCAGCGCCTACTGTGTGACCTCGGCGTACGGCTTCATGGTGTTTGCTTACGCAGCTTTGTGGTTCGTTGGGCGTTGGTTCGCACCGCGCTATGAATTGACTGGTAAAGGCATACTCGGTTTGACCGGTGCGACCGTGGTGGCGGGAAGCGCGGCCTTTATCATTGCCAATGTCAGCTTCTATCTGTTGGCGGGTTACTTCGACAGCATGAGCGTCGTTGAATACGTTTCCCGCGTGTCGCCGTACTACGGCTCTTACGTTGCTGTGATGGCGATGTATGTCGGTTTTGCTGCGGGTGTGCAAGCGGTTTTCGCACTGCTGGGTCGTGCGCATATCGGCACAAGCGAGTAGTCATCGCAAAATTTTCATCAATAGGTTGACACTCGCGCCGCATCTGGCAAAATCCAAACCCTAGCATTTCAGTCAAGTTTCAAAACCTCATCAATCTTAGGAGAACATCATGGCCGTACTCGTAGGTAAGCAAGCTCCCGATTTCAACGCTGTTGCCGTCATGGGCAATAACGAGATCAACGAAACCTTCAATCTGAAAAAGCACATCAGCGGCAAATACGCCGTGGTGTTCTTCTATCCGCTGGACTTCACTTTCGTGTGTCCTTCCGAACTGATCGCTTTTGATCACCGCTTGGAAGAATTCAAGAAACGTAATGTCGAAGTCATCGGCGTCTCAATCGACTCTCAGTTCTCCCACTTCGCATGGAAGAGCACCCCGATCAACAATGGCGGTATCGGCCAAGTGAAATACCCATTGGTCGCTGACATCAAGCACGAGATCTGCAAAGCCTATGACGTGGAAGCTGAAGGCGGCGTCGCCTATCGTGGCTCCTTCCTGATCGACCGCGCAGGCGTGGTGCGCCACCAAGTGGTGAACGATCTGCCGCTGGGCCGCAACATCGACGAGATGCTGCGCATGATCGACGCATTGCAATTCACTGAAGAGCACGGTGAAGTCTGTCCAGCTGGTTGGAGCAAAGGCAAAGCAGGTATGGGTGCTTCTACTGAAGGCGTCGCAAAGTACTTGGCCGCACACGCTAAAGAACTGTAAGCGCTTTACGCTCATCACCGAAAAGGCCGCCGGGTTCCGGTGGCCTTTTCGTTTTGGAGAAGACTGCTAAAATGCCCGCCATCATTGGGTTCGTAGGATGTAAGTCATGCTGATCTGGTTCGTCGTTCTCTATCTGTTGGTCTCTGTCGGTATCGGACTTTATGCCGCGACGCGCGTGCATAGCGCCAAAGACTTTGCGGTTGCCGGTCGCCATCTGCCCCTGCCCATCGTGACCGCCACCGTGTTCGCCACTTGGTTCGGCGCGGAGACGGTGTTGGGCATCTCCGCCACCTTCGTGAAAGAAGGCATGGGGGGGGTGGTGGCCGATCCCTTCGGTGCTGCGCTGTGTCTGATCTTGGCGGGCTTGTTCTTCGCCAACAAGTTGTACCGAATGAACCTACTCACCATCGGTGACTTCTATCGCTTGCGTTACAACCGGGCGGTGGAATTGATCGCGGCCGTCACCATCGTGGTGTCCTACCTTGGCTGGGTGTCAGCACAGATCATGGCGCTGGGATTGGTGTTCAATGTGGTGAGTGGAGGCGCGGTATCGCAAGAGATGGGCATGGTCATCGGCGCGCTCATCGTGCTGACCTATACCACTTTTGGCGGTATGTGGTCGGTGGCGCTACTCGATTTCGTGCAGATGACCGTCATCATGTGCGGCATGTTGTTCATCGCATGGTTCGTCAGCGGCATGACAGGCGGTGTCGGAGTGGTCGTGGCGCATGCTGAAGCGGCAGGCAAATTGAACTTCTTCCCGCAGGGCGATTACACCCACTGGGTGCCGTTCATCGGTGCTTGGCTCACCATGATGTTGGGTTCCATTCCGCAGCAGGATGTGTTCCAACGTATCACCTCTGCCAAGAACCAGAAGACGGCAGTGCGCGGCTCTGTGTTGGGCGGTTCCTTGTATTTCGTGTTCGCCTTTGTTCCGATGTTCTTGGCCTACTCGGCCACGTTAGTCGACCCCAAAGTGTTCGGCGACTTGTTGGAGCAGGATTCACAACTGGTGTTGCCTACTCTCATCCTCGAACACACTCCCGTGTTCGCGCAGGTCATCTTCTTCGGCGCACTACTCTCCGCCATCATGAGTTGTTCATCGGCCACTTTGCTGTCGCCTTCAGTGGCTTTCACCGAGAACATCCTTAAGCATTTCATCTTGAAAGACATGACGGATAAGCAGTTCCTACGCGCCATGCGTATCACGCTGTGGGTGTTTGGCGGAGTGGTGCTGGGTGTGGCGCTCAACTCCGAATTGAGCATCTTCAAGATGGTGGAGAGCGCTTACAAGATCACGCTGGTCGCGGCTTTTGTACCACTGGCGTTCGGGCTATATTGGAAGCGAGCCAACTCGCAAGGTGCGCTCACCGCCATGGTGATGGGCCTTGCCACTTGGATACTCTGCGAAGTATTCGAGCCGTCGCAGATATGGCCGCCGCAGTTGATTGGATTGATGGTCAGCATGGTAGGCATGATCGTAGGCTCTTTGCTGCCTAACTGGATGGGGCAGCATGCGGAGCCACATCGGCATCCTAACCACCACATCGTCGCCCAAGCAGATTCTTCCACTTGACCGTCATCTTACTGTCACAATTCTTCAATACCATCGTCATCCAAGAGAAATGAATTCGATGGAGAGAACCATGACAACTGCGAATATCCTGCTGGTAGAAGATGAGCCTGCGATCCAGGAGCTACTGGCATTCAACGTAGCTCAGTGCGGCTACCGCGCCATACAGGCGTTTGATGTGCCAGCAGCGCAAGCGGAGATTAATCGTGCGCTGCCTGACCTCATCTTGCTCGATTGGATGCTGCCGGGCACTTCGGGTGTCGAGTTCGCTCGTCGCTTGCGCGCCGATTCACGTACGCGCGACATCCCCATCATCATGTTGACTGCACGTACCGAAGAGCACGACAAAGTGCTTGGTTTGGAATCTGGCGCAGACGATTACATCACCAAGCCCTTCTCGCCGCGCGAGTTGATGGCGCGCATCCGAGCTGTTTTGCGTCGCCGTGCACCGCAGATGACTGATGAGACGGTACGTGCGGAGGGGATCGAACTCTCGCCCACTACGCATCGCGTGAATGCCAAGGGGGTGAATGTCGAGTTAGGCCCTACCGAGTTTCGTTTGCTTCACTTCTTCATGACCCATACCGAGCGTGTCTATAGCCGCACGCAACTGCTCGATCAGGTGTGGGGCGACCACGTGTTTGTGGAAGAGCGCACCATCGACGTTCATATCCGCCGTCTTCGCCAAGCTTTGGAGCCATCAGGTTTGGACAATCTTATCCAGACTGTGCGTGGCAGTGGATATCGTTTCTCGAAGGAATAAGTCGCTGACTTGAGATGTCCTTGAGTTCCGTATCGCCCGTATAATGCTGTCAGTCAATCAATGAACGGCATCAATCGTGAGTGATTTCTGGCAACGCGCTTTAGTCTATCCAATCGTCGTACTGGTGCTTTCCCTTCTTTTGTGGGCGATAGCAGGTGATTTGCCTGCGGCACTTTTCTTTGGCGTGCTCATGCTGTGGCGTTTGTTCTTCCATCTGCGCAATCTGGCCGACCTGCAACGTTGGCTCGCCTCACCTGATACAAGAGATGTTCCAGATGGTTCTGGTCTTTGGGAAGATGCTTTCTCAAAACTCAATAAGATGATGCGCAACTTGCGCAAAGAGCGAGAGAAACACGCCGCTGCCCTGTTGCAGATGGAACAAGCGACCTCGGCATTACCCGATGGTGTGGTCATCTTGGATGCGTCGGATCGCATCGAATGGTGCAACTTGCTCGCAGTCCAGCATTTTGGGCTGGATGCGACACGTGACATCGGGCAACAGATCACCTATTTGGCTCGTCAACCTGAATTCGTGCAGTACCTAGCGACGCGTAACTTCAGTGAACCGCTCATCCTGCGCACGACGCGGCAAGATGGCATCGTGCTCTCCATCAAACTCATCTCCTACGGCAAGGACAAGCGACTGCTCATCAGCAGTGACATCACCCAGCTTGAGCGTATCGAGACCATGCGCCGTGACTTCGTAGCCAACGTGTCGCACGAATTACGCACTCCGCTAACCGTGGTAAACGGCTTCGTCGAGACCATGCATGACATGCCGCATCTGGAGAATGATATGGCGCGTCGTGCACTCAATCTCATGGGGGATCAGACCATACGTATGGAGAGTCTGGTGGACGACCTGCTTACCTTGTCGCGCTTGGAGAACGACCAGAATCCAGTTCGCGAAGAAGCTGTGGATGTCAGTGCGCTACTGAAGGAGATATTCAAAGAAGGTCAGGTGCTCAGCAATAGTAAGCATCAGCTGCATCTAGAGATCGAGAGTGATGCCAAGTTGTCAGGCAGTCGAGAAGAGTTGCGCAGTGCCTTCACCAACCTGCTCACCAATGCAATTCGCTACACACCCGAAGCGGGCGAGATCACTTTGCGTTGGGCCGAGAAAGAAGGGTGCCCAACCTATTGCGTGCGCGATAGCGGTATCGGTATCGCGCCACAACATATCCCGCGCCTGACCGAACGTTTCTATCGAGTGGATCGGAGTCGTTCACGCGAGACAGGTGGAACAGGTCTCGGTCTGGCCATCGTCAAACACATCGCCATGCGTCATCAGGCGAAATTGGATGTAGTGAGTGAAGAGGGTAAGGGCAGCACATTCACGCTGGTATTCCCTGCCCGCCGTCGCCAATGACGAGTTGAATCTAAGGTCATATATGAGCGCAGATGATTCTTTCTCAAAAGAGGTGGAACTGAAAGGGCGATTGCAACAAGAACTCGTTACCCGTTTCCTGCGGGATGCGCTTTTGTTCATGGCTTTGATGGCAGCGATCTTGGGCACTTACCGCTTATTCGTCACACCGCTATTGGGGTGGGTCGATATGGCCATCACGTTCTTCAGCATCCTGCTGTACGTGATACTTGATCGTCACCCCCAGCAAGCTTCTCTTATCGCAAATGTGCTACTGGGCACCGCATACGCATCTGCGACTGGCGTCTATCTGATGCTCGTCGACAATTCGATGCGCTTGGCACTGTTCTTCCCTTTGTTGATAGGCGCGTTCTATTTGAAGGGATTTAAGATCAGCGTCTATTGGTTGATCGCGACCCTTATCACAGTGTTGTTAGGTAAGTTTCAACCTTGGTTCGATGTGGGATATTCGAATTTTGAGATATTCGCAATATGCTTGTATCTAGTGGCCACTTTCGCCATCCTCTGGAACTTTGAGCTACTTCGTCTGAGCAAAGAGAAGCAGGAGCGCGAAGCTGACTTGCAAAGTCGACTCGACCAGCGTTGGCGCTTGGCATTGGAGAGTGCAGGGGATGCGATCTGGGATTGGGATCTGCAAACGAATCGTTTCGTCATCTCAAAAAGTTATGCAGAGATGTTGGGATACGAGGAGAGTGATTTTGGTGAGAAGCCTGACCATCTTGAAAAGATATTGCACCCAGAAGAAAAGCAACAGGCGATGTCGTATCTGCATGGTTACTTGAATGGGGATTTCAGCGGGCAGTACATCTCCGAGCATCGCCTTCAATGTAAAGATGGCAGTTACAAGTGGATACTTTGTCGTGGTCGTGTGACGGCCCGTGACGAGAATGGTAGGCCGGCGCACATGTTCGGTACGCATGTGGATATCACTGAGCGCAACCAAGCGCGTGAAGAGATCCTGACTTCACGCCAAGCCTTGGATGACGAGCGCAGCTTGTTCCAAACGATTCTAGACAACGCGCCATTGGGTATCTGGATGCTGGAAGTTGATGGTCGTTTGAGATTCGTGAATAACGGATTTTCTAACGCGACAGGCATAACTGAAGAACGATTCTTATCTGCCCGACATTATTCTGATGTCTTGCCCCCTTCCGTGACGGAGGGTGGCAAGCGTTCTGATCAGGAGTGTTTCAAACAGGATGTTCCTCATCTCTCCACTGAATGGCTACCTTTTGTGGATGGTCGCGAACATCTGCTAGAGATCACCAAGGTCAGACTGCTTAACAAGGACGGTAGTGTTAGAGGTTTGGTAGGTATCGCGGCAGATATCACCGAGCGCAAGGAACACGAGAAACAGTTGCAGCATATCGCTCACTATGATGCTCTTACGGGGGTGCCTAATCGAGTGCTGTTGGCCGACCGCTTGGTGCAGGCTTTGGCTCGCACTAAGCGAGACCGGGGGTTGATGGCGGTGTGCTATCTCGATCTGGATGGATTCAAACCCATCAATGATAATTTTGGCCACGATGTTGGCGATAAGGTTCTGGTCGAGATCACTCGCCGCATAAAAGAAACCATTCGCGAAGATGACACCGTGGCGAGACTGGGCGGCGATGAGTTCGTCGTACTCTTGGTCGGGATACAATTGCCGGAAGAATGTGCGGGTAGTTTGAACAGATTGTTAGAAGTCATCCATCTACCAATCGAGTTGCAGGGACAATCGATACGCGTCAGTGCCAGTATCGGTGTGGCCTTGTATCCTGAGGATGATCATGACCCCGACACCTTGCTGCGACATGCCGATCAGGCGATGTATGCCGCCAAACAATCCGGCAAGAACCGCTACCACTTGTTCGACGCTGCGAACGATTTACGTGCGCGTTCCCATCATGAGTTGCAGCAACAGATACGCCACGGCCTAGCGCATGGCGAATTCGAGTTGTACTACCAGCCCAAGGTCGAGTTGATCACCCGTCGGATGGTGGGTGCAGAGGCATTGATACGTTGGAACCATCCGTCGCGAGGATTGCTGACACCTGGGGAGTTCCTGCGCATCATCGAAAATACCGAGACAGAGATCGAGTTGGGCGATTGGGTCATTGGAACGGCCATCGATCAGCAACGACGTTGGCGTGAACAAGGACTGAACATCGAGTTGAGCATCAACGTCTCTGCTTATCACTTACAGTCAGCACGTTTCCCTGAAAAGTTGAAGGGGCAATCAGACCTGTGTTGTCCGGGGAATTGTGGCGATACTTTGCAGATCGAAGTGTTGGAGACTGCAGCGTTGGAAGATGTGGCGGGCGTGGGGGCGATCATCGCTGAATGTAAAGCCTTCGGGATGGCATTCGCTTTGGACGATTTTGGTACGGGTTATTCGTCAATGAGCTATCTGAGTAAATTCGACGTGGACGTGCTCAAGATCGACCAGTCATTCATTCGCGACATGTTGGAAGACAAAGGTGATCACGCCATCGTGCAGGGCATCATCGCGTTGGCCAAGGCGTTCGATATGGGCATCGTCGCAGAAGGTGTGGAGACGGAAGCGCAATATCAAGCGCTGTTGCAGATGGGGTGTGAAGTTGGTCAGGGCTATGGAATCGCCCGTCCAATGAAGGCGGGCGCTTTGGTCGAGTGGAGCAAGAAAGCTTAGGTCGATTTTCCAGTAGCAGGCGTGAAACTGACTCGCTCGAAGTCACTCCCTTTTTCAACGATGAATCCCAAGGTGACGCTTTGTTTACCGAGATCGGGAAGCGATATCTCCAAAGTACGTCCTGCTTTGAACCACTCCCTTGGCAACACCAGACTGGCTGGAATACTCAGCTTCTCCATCGCCGGTAACAGCAGTGCAGGTGCCGAACCCGATTGCAATAACTCACTATCCGCGTTGCCACGTACGATCACCGCTTGCGGTTGCCCAGGAAGATAACGCAGCCCGATGTAGAGATGCCCTGTACGTGTCACGTTGACCAAGGTGGTGAAGCCCAGCTTGTAGGCTGCACTGTTCGGGGCGAACACACTCACTAGTTGCTGGTTCGCTAAACGTTCGCCGACACTGGCTTTGCGTAGCAGGTGAGCGCGAATGAGGCTGTCTTCTTCGACCAGCCATTCTTCCGGTACGAACCCCAGCTCTTTGAAGGCGTGTTGTCCCGTGTCATCCAATACACGACCGAATGTCTCGATTTGACGCTGCGCATCTTGATTCGATTTGGTGGTGTCTTTGACGGGCCTGAATGGTTTGCGCGCGATCTGGGCATAGATCTGTTCCACACCGATACACAGGTGGGTGATGCTGGCCTCACGCGCGGTGTCCGCCATCGAATCGGGGCGAGCCTCGCACCAGCAGGCATGCAATTGATTGAGCAGCGTCACGCCCTCCTTGCTGGAAAGTTCAGAACCCAGATCGACCTGTTGTGGGGTCTGACCTTGTTGCAACAGGATGGTCTTCACGCGGATGAGTTTCGATAGCGGCACCATCG
>PNNY01000013.1 GCA_013824485.1 Sideroxydans sp. | reverse complement strand
CAGTGTATTTCTTGCCGTCTGCATCCCATACGTAAGCGCCTTGGCCGCGTTGGAAGAACAATGGAGTGCCCCCGACGGAACGGAACGCACGCACGGGTGAGTTCACCCCACCGGGGATGACTTTTTGAGATTCGATGAAGAGTTCTTCGTTGTGAGAGGTCATTGCTTAAGTCCTACTGAATAAAGTTGAAAATTCTTTTGCGCTTGCTTCGATGTCGGTCGCATCCCACAGCGCAGAGATCACAGCGAGTGAGTCTGCACCTGCGGCTACCAATTCAGCACCATTCTGTTGCGTGATGCCGCCGATGGCGACGATGGGGGCGTGTATCTCAGGGCGCGCCTCGCGCAACATGGATACTTCCGCCTTCACGGCCTCAGGTTTCACACTCGATGGAAAGAACGCACCGAACGCCACGTAATCCGCCCCTTGTTGTACTACCGCCAATGCCAAAGGCGCGCGATTATAGCAAGATACCCCGACTAGCTTGGTTTCACCGAGCAAGGCGCGAGCCGTAGCAACGCTGCCATCCTCGCCACCCAGATGCACGCCATCGGCATTGACCCGCAGTGCAAGCGCCGCATCATCGTTCACGATGAAGGTGGTGTCGAACTCGCGGGTGAGATGCCTAAAGGCAGTTGCTTGCTGAAATCGAAGTGCGGCATCGGCGATCTTGTTGCGGTATTGCAGCACGCGTGCGCCGCCTTGAAGGGCGAGGCGAACTTTGCGTAACAGCTCGTTGGTGTCAGCAAGGTCTGGCGTGATGGCGTAAAGACCTGCGATAGCAGGCTTAGTGGCGAGTCTCTTCACCGTCTTTTTCTTCGCCTTCTTCGTCACGCGCCCAGAACAGGCGATCTGGGATGTGCTGTCCCATGCCGGGACGGAAACCGTATTTCAACGCTTCCCAGGTGTATTCCTGCGCTTCATGCACCGCGTCTTCCATCGACAAGCCGTTCGCTAGTAATGCGGCGATGGCGGAAGCCAAGGTGCAGCCCGAGCCATGATAGATGCCGGGCAAGCGTGGCCAAGTGTCGGCACGCACGATGCCGCGCTCACCGTAAAGTGTGTTGATGACTTTGGGCGTGTTCTCGTGGGTGCCAGTGATGAGTACATACTCGCAACCTAGTTCCAAGATACGTTTAGCACATTGCTCAAGATTGGGATCGTCGGAGTCATTGTCTTCGTCAATGATCAAACGGCGTGCTTCCATACTGTTCGGTGTGAGGATGGTCGTCTGCGGCAACAGTAACTCGCGCATGGCATCCAGCATGTCCTCGTTCGCCAGTTCATCGCCGCGACCAGAAGCCAACACAGGGTCGAACACCAAAGGGATATCGGGATAGTCAGAGATGACTTCGGCGATGGCGGCGATATTCTCGATGCTGCCTAACAATCCGATCTTGAACGCCGCGACAGGCATATCTTCCAACACGGTACGCGCTTGGTCGACGACCCAGTCTGAATCCATCGCTTGGATGTCGTCCACGCCGCTAGTGTCTTGCACGGTGATGCCAGTCACGACAGCCAGTGGGTGACAGCCCATGCTGGCGATGGTCAGGATGTCGGCTTGCATGCCTGCTCCACAGCTAGGATCGGTGGCGGCAAAGGTGAGAACGATAGGAGGAACGTCAGACATGATGGGCGTGTTACGTTGATTTGATTGGGTGAGATTCTAACTGAATCTAGGGTGCGCTGCGCCCACTCAAGTAGTTGGTGATGCGCGTGAATTCGGGTACGCCCAGATTCTCTGCACGCAACTGAGAGTCGATATCTAGTTGAGCAAAATCGGTTTCAGAGATAAAACTCTTGAGTGTGTTGCGCAGTGTCTTTCGGCGTTGGCCGAAAGCAGTGCCGACGATCTGCGCGAACAGCAATTCGTTCTTCACGATGATCTTGTCAGCTGGCATGGGGATCATGCGCACGATGGCGGAATCGACTTTGGGGGCGGGGCGGAAGGATTCCGGCGGCACGTCCAGCAACTTCTCCATATAGAAACGGTATTGCAACATCACGGATAAGCGGCCGTAGGCGGGGGTGGAAGGATCGGCCACCATGCGTTCCACCACTTCGTTCTGCAACATGAAATGCATGTCGGTGATGCGCGCGGCGTGGTCGGCGAAGTGGAACAACAGCGGGGATGAGATGTTGTAGGGCAGATTGCCCACGATGCGCAGCGGGGTGCCTAAGGTGGCGAAGTCGAATTGCAGTGCGTCGCCTTCATGGATGACAATCTTGTCCTGCGGATAGTCAGTTTTCAATCGCGCGATGATGTCACGGTCGATCTCCACCACGTGTAGTTTGTTCAGTTGTTTCAACAGCGGACGCGTCAGCGCACCGAGTCCAGGGCCGATCTCAACCATGTTGTCATTCGCTTCGGGGCGGATACAGCGCACGATGTCGGCGATGATGTTCTGATCAACAAGGAAGTTCTGTCCAAAATGTTTTTTTGCCTTGTGATTCATTTGAGTTTCCCAAAAAAACATTTCAGAGAAGGCTCATGCGCGTAGCGCGTGATGCCGGAACTAAACTGTTTTTTAGCTTTATGTCCGCTCATGTTTTGCCATTTCTATTGCGACTTTGATCGCTTCTAACAAGCTGCCGACATTGGCTTTGCCTGTACCTGCTAATTCGAGTGCGGTGCCATGATCGACCGAGGTGCGGATGATGGGGAGACCTAAGGTGATGTTCACGCCTTCGCCGAAGCTGGCGTGTTTGAGTACGGGCAAGCCTTGGTCGTGATACATCGCCAGCACGGCATCGCATTCGCGCAGACGATGTGCGGCAAACAGCGTGTCGGCAGGCAGCGGCTCGCTCACGCTCATGCCTTCGGCTCGCAATCTGTTCAGCACAGGGATCATCACATCCAACTCTTCACGCCCGAGGTGGCCGCCTTCTCCTGCATGGGGATTCAGCCCTGCGACCAAGATGCGCGGATGGGGTATGCCGAAACGGCGTTGCAGATCGCGATTCAGTATGCGCAGGATATCTTCCAGCAGAGGTTGTGTGATGGCATCTGCAACCTCGCGCAAGGGCAGATGGGTTGTCGCTAACGCAACGCGCATGCCTCCGCCTGCCAACATCATCACGACGAGCGGTGTGTGGGTCTGCTCGGCCAGATATTCCGTATGGCCCGTGAAGGGGATGCCGGCAACGTTGATGATGCCTTTGTGCACAGGGGCGGTGACCATGCCGGCGAATTCACCAGACACACAACCTTGTAGCGCTCGATCAAGTGTCTTTAGGACATACGCGGCATTTTGCGAATCTAACTTACCAGCGGTGACAGGCTGTGCCGCTGGAACATGTAGCACGCTCAATTTGCCTTCCACATGAGGGGTGGCTGAGCTGTAGTCGTGGAACGAGACATCGACACCGAGTTGTGCGGCGCGCTGCTGCAGCATCGATCTGTCGGCGATGACGACGAGCGGGCGGTCATGTCCCGCTAGTTGCAAGCACAGATCGGGGCCGATGCCAGCGGGCTCGCCTGCGGTGATGGCGAGAGGTGTACGCACTTTACTCGCGGTAGTCGATGGAGGCGCGGTCGCGCAACTGACGTAACCAGTCTTGATAAGCATCATCCGACTTGTAAGAGCGGATGGCGTTGCGCGCTTGTTGCTTCTTCTGGTCCACGCTCACATCTGTGTTGCGGCGCTCCAGCACTTGGATGAGATGCCAACCGAAGCCCGATTGCACGAGGCCGCTCACTTGATTGACCTTCAAAGCATCCATCGCTTTTTCGAATTCGGGCACAGTCTCTCCGGGAGAGAGCCAGTTCAGATCGCCACCTTGTGGCGCGCTGCCATCTTCCGAATGCAGACGTGCTTGTTCGGCGAAGTCAGCCCCCTTGTCGATGCGCGATTTGATCTCTTGCAGACGCGCCTTGGCTTCATTCTCGGACACCAACTCGCTGGTCTTGATGAGGATGTGGCGTGCGTGAGTCTGGGTGATGAACACTGGGGTGTCGGAGGTCTTGCGCTCCAGTAGTTTGATTAGGTGGAAACCAGTCGGGCTACGCAGCAAGGGGCTGACTTCGCCTGGTTTCATCTTGGACAATGGATCGGAGAACAGACTGGGCAGGCGATCTGCAGGGCGCCATCCGAGCAAGCCGCCTTGTAATGCGTCCTTGGCATCGGAATAGCCCGCGGCGATCTGCGCGAAAGGTGCGCCCGCTTTTAGTTTTGCTTGCGCTTCTTCGGCGCGACGTTTGTAGGTTTGGATGCTTTCGGCGCTGGCCTGTTCTGGGACCACGATCAGGATGTGCGCGAGTTGCAGCTCTTCGCCTTTGTTGCCTTGATTGGCTTGTGTTGCCAAGTAGTCTTCGATGTCGCTTTCGCTGATGACTAGCTTGCTATCGACCTCGCGTTCGCGCAGACGGACGGAGACGATCTCGCCACGGATCTCTTCGCGGAACTTGATGAAATCGACACCGTCTTTTTCCAGTTTTGCGCGAAACGACGCAACCGAATCGAACTTGTTCTGTTGTGCGACGCGGGTCAGCGCCTTCTCCAATTGCACGTCATCCACGCGCAAGCCATTCTCTTTGGCGAACTGGCTTTGCAGCATCTCAGTGATCATGCGTTCTAATACTTGCTTCTCCAAGATGTTGTTGTCCGGCAGTAATGTGCCTTGCTTCTGTAGCTGCTTGATGGCGGCATTGAGGCGTGTCGTGAGTTCATGTTGGGTGATGACATCGTCGTTCACGACAGCGCGGATGCGGTCGAGCATGACAGGCTCTGCCGCGCCGGCAGAAGCGGACAGGCAGCACAGTAAAAGGAGGGCGAAAGTTTTGTTTTGCATATTCTTCTCGGGTTATTGCAGGCCTTTTATGGGCGTTGCGGTGGGCAGGTCATTCAGCTTCGTGTAGCCCATCACGCTGGTGCGCAAAGCTGCGAGTGGATCGGAACCGATGCGAACGAAGTCGTTCAGCTCCAGTTGGACAAATATTCCGGTAGTACTTTCTTTAGTGGCGGTCGCAAAGCTTTGGGCGATAAGGCGCAGTGCCCAACAGTCCTGATTATACTCAAGCCCGCCTAAAGCCTCCACGATACGGTCATCTTGGAGAGAATAGTTGAGGCGCCCCACCGCATGCCAGCGTCCTGAGATCGGCCATTGGGTCGATACATCCATTTGCCGTAACACATCGCGCGTGTAGCGATAACCGAGGTTGAGCAACTTGCCAGGCTCTGGGTTGTAGCGTGCGGCAGCGTTGTAGGACTCCACATGGCCAAGGTTCGGGTTGTACTGGAACAGGCTGTCTAATCGCCATGACCGGGTGAGTTTGCCGCCTACCGTAGTCAAAATGTCAGAACGACTGTTGCTGTCGGAAGGGGTGCTCAGATTGACTTGGGGGGCTGTGAAGCTGAAGCGCTCGGCGACGGCGACACGGATACGCTCGGTTCCGTCGTCGTCGTCAATGGCGCGCGAAGTCAGCGCCAACGTCAGCATGTCGGCGTCGCCGACGCGGTCATTCCCAAGGAAGCGGTTCTCAGTGAACATCTGGCCGAAGCTGAATGGCGCCTGCGCGGTATCGAAATTGGGTAAGTTGCTTTGGTCTTTGTAAGGGATGTGCACGTAATAGGCACGGGGCTCCAAAGTTTGCATATAGCCGTTACCAAAGAACGAATCGCTACGCTCGAATACCAGGCCGCCATCTATACTCATGATGGGCAAGGTGCGCGAGTTGTTGCGGGCATAGCCAAAACTACTATCTTCAAGAATGTAGCGGGTGCTATGAACACCTATCTTCGGAGTTAAGAAGTAACCTGGCGCGTTTAATAAGGGGTAGCTGATGGATGGATAGATCATCATGCGCTGGCCATTCAGGTCGGGGTGGCGGAAGTCAACATATTCACCCGTTACGGAAACGTTACTCCCGAATGCTGTGCGATTTGCATTCACGCCAATCTGCGGTTGTCTCCAATAAGGCTGAGCTACTGGAGCCAGGGGATCTTGCAGGGTCTGGTAATGTTGCACACGCGCAACCGCACTCCACCAACCACCCGAATAATTCAACACGCCTTCTTGCAGCAAGTTGGTTTGTGACGTGGCATTCAGGTTGTCTGCCAGATCGCGATAATAGTTATTGTCGGACACGCGATTTAGATTGAGGTATCCGCTGAATCCCCCACCTAGCTGTTGAGCGTGCTTCAATGAGAAGCGTGTGCGGTCGGCCTGGCTGATCTTGTCTGATTGCAATACATCTGCATGGACTTCGCCAACGGCATTAGGTTGAAGATAGCGAAATTCGTTGTTGAGTTGCGTGCCGCGCTTATTCATGTAGCGCGGAGAAAGAGTGGCGTCGAAATTGTCTGCTACATTCAAATACAAGGGAATCGTGACCTCCCGTCCCCCTGTTGTTGTGCTTCCGAAGGTGGGGCCGAGCAAACCAGAGCGTCTCTTGTCGCTGAGCGGGAAATTCATCCAAGGTGTATACAAAATGGGTAGCCCCATGAAGAGGACGCGTGCGTTGTAGGCAGTGCCTATCTGTGATGTGCGGTCGATGTCCAAACGTGACATTTTGAGCAGCCAATCGTCATTGTCGATAGGGCAAGTGGTATAGGTGGCTCCCTCAAGCTCATATTCTTTGCGGCTAGCAATATGGGCGACATCGGCCGATCCGCGCCCGCCAGTCTCGGCAAAAGTGAATCGTGGTTCCTGCATGTCTCCAATGTTGGAATCCATGTTCATCTGGAGTTTTGGGCCGACCACCGTGGTGTCGCCCTGTTCGATGCGGACACCCCCTTCCGCGATGAGATCCTTGCTTACCTCGTCATAAGTCAAGATATCCGAAGTAACGACTTGGCCATCTTGGCGGAGTTCGGCATTGCCACGGGCTATCAACTTTTCACCGTGTTTGGAGTCGATCTGATCTGCGATGAAAAAGGCAGAGGTTTGTTCTTCAGAGGCGGGGAGCCGATTGAAGGTGCGGTCGACCTTCAGCGGAATAGGCGCGTCTTCACCGTAAGCCCAATTGGGCGCGACGAGTGCTATCAGTAGGAGCGCAAAACGCGGAAGACGAAGCATGGGCAGGGCAAATAATTTAAGGTGCTAAAATCTCACAAATCCTATATTAAGGCAATCAAATGCAACGTCAGAAACAGCTTACCGAGTGGCTTTCTAGCCTTTACCCCGATCAACCGTTCAGTCTTGCCCCCGCTTCAGCTGATGCCAGCTTCCGCCGCTACTTCCGCGCCACATTTGCGGATGGCAGTACCAAGGTGGTGATGGATGCGCCGCCGCAACATGAGGATTGCAAGCCATTTCTGCACATCGGCAAGCTGTTCGAGGAAGCCGGCGCTCACGTGCCGCATGTGTATGCGCAGGATTTGACTCAAGGTTTTTTGCTACTGTCTGATCTGGGCAATACCACCTACCTACAAGCATTGGATGCGGGCAACGCACGCCAGCTTTACGATCACGCGATCGATGCGCTCATCAAGATACAACTCGCTTCCAAGGCTGATGAGTTGCCACCTTATGACGAGGCATTACTGCGCCGCGAATTGAATCTATTCCCCGAGTGGTACATCGCCAAGCATCTAGGCGTGACGCTCACCGAGAAGCAAAAAGCTAAGTTGGAAGAGGTGTTCGCGCGCATCATCAAGAACAATCTGTCGCAACCTTGCGTCTATGTGCATCGCGACTTTCATTCGCGCAATTTGATGGTTAGCCAGCCGAATCCTGGTGTTCTCGATTTCCAAGACGCCGTCTATGGTCCTATCACCTATGATCTTGCTTCGTTGTTCAAAGATGCTTACATCAGGTGGGAAGAGGCTGAGATCATCGATTGGCTCATCCGCTATTGGGAGAAGGCGCGCAAGGCTGGCTTGCCTGTGCGTGAGGACTTCGCGGATTTCTATTGGGATTACGAGATGATGGGTGCACAGCGCCACATCAAGGTATTAGGCATCTTTGCGCGCTTGTACCACCGTGATGGCAAGGATGGCTATCTGAAGGACATGCCATTGGTGATGGAGTATCTGCATAAAGCCTGCGAGCGCTACATCGACCTTAAGCCCCTGCTCAATATTTTGCTTGAGTTGAATATGCAGGCGGAGAAAAACAATAAATGATGCTACGCATTTCCCCCTATCCAACTTTCCCCCGCAAGCGGAAGAAAGAGCAAACGTGAAAGACCTTTGTTAATGCGTGCAATGATTCTAGCGGCGGGTCGTGGCGAACGCATGCGTCCATTGACCGACCATACGCCCAAGCCTCTGTTGCAAGCGGGAGGCAAGCCGCTCATCGTGTGGCACATCGAGCGCTTGGTGCGCGCTGGCATCACCGATTTGGTCATCAATCACGCCCATCTTGGCCTGCAGATCGAACAAGCCTTGGGCGATGGCAGTCAATTCGGCGCGACCATCCGTTATTCGGACGAAGGCTCTGCGCTAGAAACGGCAGGCGGCATCGCGTTCGCCTTGCATCTGTTGGGTGAACAACCCTTCGCGGTGGTGAATGGTGACGTGTACTGCGATTACGACTTTAGACATTTGCCGCACTGTGCTGCCGCACTCGCCAACAGCGAGGATGGGGCGCATCTGGTGCTGGTGGATAACCCAGAACACAACCTCAAGGGCGATTTCGGTCTGCAAGGTGCGCGCATCACCGATACAGCTCCCAAATTCACCTTCAGTGGCATCGGGCTCTACAAGCCGCAATTGTTCGCCCATATCCAGCGCGGAACCAAGGCGCCGCTCGCACCGTTATTACGCGAGCAGATCGCCGCAGGCAAAGTCAGCGGGGAGCATCATCGCGGTGTGTGGGTCGATGTGGGCACGCCGCAGCGCCTACAGGAACTCGATCTGCAACTGCGCGCTGCCAATAGCTAGTCGCAACATGACCATCACCAAAGCCAACCATTTCGTTTTGAGACACATCAAACGCATCGAGATGACGGGCGTGCTGATGCGTATCTTCAGCTTCTCCCTGGTGAGTTGGCTGGGGCCGGCCAGTCCATTCATGTTCGTTTGGGTGTTCAACACCATCGATGCTGTGATGCTGTCTTGGTGCTCCATGCTCAAGAAAGATGCGGCATACACCCTGCTCAATACTTTTTGGATAATGGTGGGCATCATCGGTATCTTGCGCGCAGGTGGCTGGCTGTAAAGACCTCTGTGCAGACGAATCGGTTTATCATCTACCTATGACTCGTCCCATTCTTGAGATACAAACTTACGCCGCACGCCGCAAGCATCTGCAACAAGCGATGCGACACGGTATCGCCATCATCCCTACCGCGCCCGAAGTGGCGCGCAATGCCGATACGCATTACGACTATCGCCACGATAGCCATTTCTATTACCCCACTGGGTTCACTGAGCCAGAGTCGGTGTTGCTATTGATCGCTGGGGACGAGCCGCAAAGCATCTTGTTCTGTCGCGAGAAGAGCGCGGAGCGCGAAGTGTGGGATGGTTTCCGTTATGGCCCGGATGCGGCGGCGGAGCATTTTGGTTTTGATGCGGCCTACCCTATCGAGCTGTTGGACGAAAAGCTTGTCGAGTTGATGGGTAACCAGCCCGTGTTGTTCTATCCCATTGGCGCTGACAGTACTTGGGATGCGCGCATCATCAAAGCACGCGAAGCGGTCAAAGCCAAGGCACGCACAGGGATCCAAGCACCGAACGCGATACGTGATGTGCGAGAACTATTGAACGAGATGCGCTTGTTCAAAGATGAGCATGAAGTAGGCATCATGCGAGCAGCAGCAAAAATCTCTTGTGAGGCACATCGTCGTGCGATGCGTTTCACCCGTCCCGGCCAATATGAATACGAGGTGGAAGCTGAGCTGTTACATGAATTCTGCCGCCACGGTGCACGTCATCCTGCGTACACCAGCATCGTGGCTGGTGGCGCGAACGCCTGCACCTTGCACTACGTCGGCAACAATGCGCGTCTCAACGATGGCGATCTGTTGCTGATCGATGCAGGGGGTGAACTGGGTGGCTATGCCTCCGACATCACGCGTACCTTTCCTATCAATGGCCGCTTCAGTGCGGCTCAAAAAGACGTGTATGAGATCGTGCTGGCCGCACAGGCGGCGGCCATCGCAGCAGCAAGACCAGTCAACTCGTGGAACGCGCCGCATGAGGCAGCATTGCGTGTGCTGGCGCAGGGATTCATCGACTTGAAACTGTGTAAGGGCTCGGTCGAGTCGGTGCTGGAAAGTGAGAGTTACAAGCAGTTCTACATGCATCGCACAGGCCATTGGTTGGGTATGGATGTGCATGATGTAGGCGAATACAAGGTCGATGGAAATTGGCGTTCCTTGCAATCCGGCATGGTGCTGACTGTGGAGCCAGGCTGTTACATTCGCCCATCGGATAGCGTGCCGCGCGACCTATGGAACATCGGTATACGTATCGAAGACGATGTGCTGATCACTTCCAATGGTAATGAGGTATTGACGCAAGCAGCACCCAAAACTGTGAACGAGATCGAGGAGGTCATGTGCCATGAATGAATCCCAATGTGATGTCGCCATCATCGGTGGAGGCCCCGTGGGCGCTGCGCTAGCGCTGGCTTTACAGGGTAATGGTTTGCAAGTGGTGTTGCTCGAGGCGCGAGAATCCGAAGTGAACACCACCGACCCGCGTGCGCTGGCGTTGTCTTATGGCACGCGATTGTTGTTGCAACGTCTTGGCGCTTGGGATGCATTGCGCGACGTGAGCGGAATCAAGGTCATCGAAGTCACACAAAAGCAGACGACTGGACACACCACCCTGCGTGCTGAGGAGATGAAAGTGCCGGACCTCGGCTATGTGTTGCCTTACACGATGTTGCATGCGGCATTGCAAAAAGGCTTGGCGAGTGGCGATGTCACCTGTATCTATAGCGCGCTGGTGAGTGAGTTGCGTCATACCAATGATGCAGCAGTCATTGAATACCAGCACCAAGGCCAGACGCACACGTTGACTGCCCGCCTCGCCGTGGCTGCCGATGGCGGCAAATTGCTGGAAGCTTCACACCCCCCGCAGATCACCGATTACGGGCAGAGCGGCGTTATCGCTCATCTCACCACTTCAAAGGCGAATACAGGCAAGGCATTCGAACATTTCACTACGCAAGGGCCGATGGCATTGCTGCCCTATCTAGATGGGTATGAACTGGTACTAACTGCGGACCACGAAGCCGCGCAAGACATGTTGAAGTGGGATGACGCAACATTTTTGGCGTACTTGCATGATCATTTCGGGGACCGCGTCGGAGATTTTGTCACCATCGGCAAACGTAGTTGCTACCCCTTGCGCTTGAAACGCGCTCCTGACATCACCTTTCCACACACCGTCCTCATCGGCAATGCAGCGCAGACACTACATCCCGTGGCGGGTCAGGGCTTCAATTTGGGTGTGCGCGATGCGTGGGAATTGGCACAAGTCATCCTCGATAGTGCTCCTGAGAACATTGGATCGGCTGCCATGTGCGCCGCCTATCGCAAATCGCGCCGTATTGATCGCAACGCAGGCATCCGCTTTACCGATGGTCTGGTGCGAGTGTTCTCCAATGATCTTCCGTTATTAGGTCACGTCCGCTCTGCGGCATTGTCGCTTCTCGACACATTCCCGATGGCAAGAAAGTTTGTCGCAAAGCGCATGATGTTCGGGGCGAACGGTTAGTTCATTCTTTCGAAGTTAGGGCTTTAGCCCAATATCAGCCTGCACTCCTTGTTGGTAGGATTGCGCCCCGCAAAATGGGGCGCCGCAGTGATTCAATTTCTGCTTCCCCCGATAACAATATTGGAGGTCGGCAATGGGATTCATTTCAGCTTTACGTTCGGTGTTTGGTATAAGTGACGAGACACGTGAGGAAGTTCGGCGTGAGATCAATTTCTACGAGGCGGTAGAAGCTCATCTAGCATGGAAGCTACGCTTGACCGACTATCTGCAAGGACGCTCCAAAGAGGACCTACAACCACATAACATCTGTGTGGATAATCGTTGCGTGTTGGGCAAGTGGATCCATGGTCCCGGTAAGACTCGTTTCGGCGAGATCAAGCTTTTCCAAGATTTGACAGACGAACATGCCAAGTTTCACTACTACGCCTCCAAGGTGGTCGAGGCACACCAAAGCGGAAATGTTCAACTTGCAGAGAAGATGCTGATCGAGGATTTTGCGCATCAATCCAAGAAGACGGTGAACTGCCTCACTAAGTTACATATGCAAGTTGAAGGTAAAGACGCTTAAAGTCTCCGAAGCTGCAATGTGACTCAGTCGCATTGCAGCTTTTTCAGAAGTTTCTCGTGTATTCCGCCAAACCCGCCGTTGCTCATCACTAAGATTTGATCGCCAGATTTGGCTGTTTTTGCGATGGCTTCGATGAGTTCGTTCAAATCATCTTTTACGATGGCTTTGTCACCCAGCGGTGCGAGTGCGCCACGTGCATCCCACCCCAAGTTACCTGCATAACAGAACGTCAGGTCGGCATCTTTCAAGCTGGCAGGAAGCGCGTCTTTCATTACACCCAGCTTCATTGTATTGGAACGCGGCTCCAGTACAGCGAGGATGCGCGCCTTGCCGACTTTGTGGCGCAATCCAGAAACCGTGGTGTCAATGGCGGTGGGATGGTGTGCGAAGTCGTCGTACACGGTGATGCCGTTGACCGTGCCGCGCACTTCCATGCGGCGCTTCACGTTCTTGAATTCGGCCAGTGCCGCTAAACCTTGCGCGACAGGAACACCAGCATGGCGAGCTGCAGCTAAAGCAGCGAGGGCGTTCATGCGGTTGTGTTCGCCCATCAAGTCCCATTGCAGCGTGCCCTGCACTTTGCCATTGAGCGACACCTGTTCGTTGGCGTCGATATTCCACCCATCATTACTTCCAAACATTTCTACAGGCGTCCAACAGCCGCGCTTGATGACGCGCGCCAACGATTCCTCGCGCCCATTACTCACCACTAAGCCATTGCCCGGTACGGTGCGAACTAGATGGTGGAACTGCGTCTCGATAGCTGCTAGGTCGGGGAAGATGTCGGCGTGATCGAACTCGAGGTTGTTCAGAATTGCGGTGCGCGGATGGTAATGCACGAATTTGGAGCGCTTGTCGAAGAAGGCAGTGTCGTATTCATCTGCCTCGATGGCAAAGAAGGGCGAATCCGTGATGCGCGCCGAGATGCCGAAGTTTTGTGGTACGCCGCCGATGAGAAAACCAGGATTCAATCCTGCATGTTCCAGTATCCATGCCAGCATCGATGTGGTCGTCGTCTTGCCGTGCGTGCCTGCCACGCCCAGCACCCACTTGTCGCGCAACAGGGTATCCGACAGCCATTGTGGTCCAGAGGCGTAGGGCAGGTTGCGATTCAAAATCTCTTCCATCAGTGGGTTGCCGCGCGAAACGACGTTACCAATGACGAATACGTCCGGCTTGAGTTCCAACTGCTCCACGCCAAAACCTTCGATCAACTCGATACCTTGCGCTTCGAGTTGTGTGCTCATAGGCGGATAGACGTTAGCATCGCAACCTGTGACGCGATAGCCGGCCTGTTTGGCGATAGCCGCGATGCCGCCCATGAAAGTGCCGCAGATGCCGAGGATGTGGATGTGTCTGGATTGGTTCATCGCTTATGTCCTAAATATAAAATACACCGCGCCCATAAGGCACAGTCCTGCATATAGATAATCCATCTTTAATGGCTGGTTCATGTACATCACTGCAAACGGTACGAAAACGGCCAACGTGATGACTTCTTGCAATATCTTCAGTTGGCCGAGGCTGAGTTCTGTATAACCGATGCGGTTTGCGGGGACTTGGATCAGATACTCGAACAATGCGATACCCCAGCTAACCAGCGCGGCAATATACCAAGGAGAAGTCGCCAGATTCTTCAAGTGCCCATACCATGCGAAAGTCATGAACAAGTTGGATACCGCCAACATCAGTATCGTGACCAGCAGGGGGTTAGAGACGAGATTCATGGTTCGGCGTGAGGTTGTCTATGGGATACTTCTGCGTGGGCGTGGATTCTAGCAGTGAGGCAAGGCAGCGTCAGTGACTTTGGCCGATAGCGAATCATGCAGGCAAAAAAATACCCCTGAATCAAAGGGGAAAGATTCAGGGGCAGAAGTCTTTACAGGGTAAAGACACACGCTCAGGGAGGAGAAACGTGGAGCAACTCTCGCCGCTCGCATGCTCAGACGGGACTATGAGAAAATAGTTCCATTACTTTACAAAATCATTTGGAATAGCCATGAAAATACTAGGTCAATATCCCCAATCCCGTATGCGCCGTATGCGCAGAGACCAATTTTCTCGGGACTTGATGCGTGAGCATATACTTACTTCGGCCGACTTTATCTATCCGGTGTTCGTGCTGGAAGGAAGTAATAAGGTCGAGGATGTGAAGTCTATGCCCGGGGTGCAACGCAAGACTTTGGATTTGCTCCTCAAAGATGCAGAGCAATGCGTGAAGTTGGGTGTGCCCGTGATGGCGATCTTCCCGGTGATCGACGCTTCGCTGAAAAGTCTGGATGCCCGTGAAGCATTCAATCCGAATGGGTTGGTTCCACGCGTCGTTGCTGAACTGAAAAAACAATTCCCGGATTTGGGCGTGATGACGGACATCGCGCTCGATCCTTACACCAGCCATGGGCAAGATGGCCTGATCGACGATAGTGGTTACGTCCTCAATGACGAGACTATCGCGGTGTTGCAGAAGCAGGCGCAATGTCATGCGGCGGCAGGTGCGGACATCGTCGCTCCATCCGACATGATGGATGGCCGTATCGGCGCGGTGCGTGCTGCGCTGGATGCTAATGGCCACATCCATACTCGCATCATGGCGTACTCTGCTAAATATGCTTCGAGCTTCTACGGTCCGTTCCGCGATGCGGTGGGTTCCAGCGGCAATTTGGGTAAGGGCAATAAATACACTTATCAAATGGATCCAGCCAATTCAGATGAGGCCTTGTGGGAAGTGGGTCTCGACCTACAAGAGGGCGCAGACATGGTGATGGTGAAGCCTGGTATGCCGTATCTCGACATCGTGCGCCGCGTAAAAGATGAATTCAAAGCGCCGACTTTCGTTTATCAGGTCAGCGGTGAGTACGCGATGTTGAAGGCAGCAGCGCAAAACGGATGGCTAAATGAAGAGGCATGCGTGTTGGAATCTTTGTTGGCTTTCAAGCGCGCAGGCGCCGATGGAATTCTGACTTACTTTGCGCTGGATGCGGCGCGCTGGTTGAAGTCAGGCAGCTAACAGGGTTTCTACAGCGGCGATATTTGCGTGCGTCTCGGGGTGGCGGCTGCCACTATGACGCATGTTTTCTGGTAAGACGATGAGGTGAATCAGCACACCAGATTCGCTGGTCAAGCTGTAGCTAGGGACGATCTCCTCGTGCCCGCCGATTCGAGCACGCCATTCCCCGTCTTCAAAATCGATGTTGTTCTTGAGTAAAGAAAGCAAAACCGCCTTCGCATCGTCCGAGAACAACATGAGATTGATATCAGAGTCTTCTCCCGCACTTCCGCTCAAGACTGATCCTGTCAGGTAAGGATTGAATTCAGCGAACATCTGCATGGCAGCAAGCGCCTCTTCGCGTAGTTCGCGCAAGCTGTCTGGGTGCGTATCGGCTTGATACAGCGCACGGTAGGTGTGCAACGCTGTTTCCACTTCTTCATTACTGGGCAGATGTTGTGTGTCTGCCGCGCCTAGTTGCTTGGCTGCTTTTCGTTTGGCGAAAGCGAAATCAGCGACACCTTCTTCGGCGATGATGCGAGCCGCTTGATGCGCGAGTTGCTCACGCATCAAATCTCTTTTTTGTAAGTGGGGTTTGCCCATTAGAACAGCTGCTCACTTTCGGCTGGTTTTGCTGAATCAACGGGAACACTGCTTTGTTCGGGTGGGAGGTTCTCTTCATAAAAATAATCTACTCGTGATCCATCAGGGTCACGCAGTCCATTCTCGTTGATGCGAGCTGTGACGATGTGTTCCGGAATGGAGTACTCGATTCCAGGAATATCTTTGAGAATCGCTCCCATATAGTCGATCCAGATCGGGAGTGCGGCTCCTCCTCCAGTTTCTTTTTCGCCTAGGCTACGTGGATTGTCATAACCGATCCAAGTGACGGCGACGAGTGCGGGGTGGAATCCGCAGAACCAAGCGTCCATCGCATCACTAGTCGTACCTGTTTTTCCAGCTAGGTCTTGCCGACCTAAAGACATTGCCCGAATGGCCGTGCCGTGTTTCACCACGTCTTGCATCATATTCACCATGGTGAAAGCGTTTCGCACATCCAATACTTGTTCCGCCCCTTTGCCTACTTCGATAGGGGCCGCTTGGCTGATGATGTTGCCCTGACCATCTTCAACCCGTTGGATAAGGTATGGAGAGACACGGTAGCCACCATTGGCGAATACCGAATATCCCCCCAACATTTGCATCGGCGTGACTGAGACTGCGCCTAGCGCCATTGTCAGATAGGGGCCGACTTTCTCTTTTTCGAAGCCGAACTTGGTGACGTAATCTTGCGCGTAGTCTAGGCCGATCGATTGCAGGATGCGTATTGAAACGAGATTCTTCGATTTGGTCAGGCCTTGGCGCATGCGCATCGGGCCTTCAAACTCACCATCGAAGTTCTTCGGTTCCCAAGCCTCACCACCAGTGTCAATAAGGTCGACCACTAGTGGAGCGTCGTTAATGACGGATGCGGGAGTAAATCCTTTTTCAAGGGCTGCAGAATAGATGAATGGCTTAAAGCTAGAGCCAGGTTGGCGCCATGCTTGTGTGACGTGGTTGAACTGGTTGCGATTGAAGTCAAAGCCGCCCACTAATGCATAAATAGCGCCAGTTCTTGGATTGGCAGAAACGAAAGCGGATTCGGCTTGAGGAATCTGAGAGATCATCCAATTCCCCTTTTCGTTCTTGCGCACTCTGATGAGGGAGCCCTTGCGGATGCGCCGACTCAGCGCGAGATTCTCCCCAAGCATTTGTTGTGCAAAACGGATGCTCTCACCACTTATGTCAGCTGACTCGCCACCTTTTATATAAACACCTAACACTTTTGAGCTGACAGTGCGTACCACCGCAGGAATCAGGTCTCCGTTACTTGGTACATCTTGCAGGGCATCATCGAGCAGCTCATCTGTATCGTTCTTTTTTAGATCAATGTAGCCTTCGGGGCCTCTATATCCATGGCGCTGGTCATACTCCATGACGCCTTTGCGTAATGAGGCATAGGCGACAGCTTGGTCTTGCGCTCTGATGGTGGTGTAGACGCTATAGCCTTGGGTGTAAGTGTCTTCTTGGAACTTGTCATACATCTCCTGCCTAACCATTTCGGCAATGAATCCAGCGTTCACTGCGAATTCTTGGTGATATGCAGTCTGCTTTGTTTGGATGGGCTCGTTTTGAGCGAGTTCATACTCCTCACGACTGATGTAACCAAGGTCGCGCATGCGTTTCAATATGTACTCTTGACGTACCTTGGCTCTTTTGGGGTTAACCACTGGGTTATAAGCGCCTGGCGCTTTGGGCAATCCGGCCAGCATCGCCATTTCGGAAATATTTAGTTGGTTGAGCGGCTTGGAGTAATAAGCCTGAGCTGCTGCGCCAAATCCATAGGCACGTTGCCCAAGATAGATGTGGTTGATGTATAGCTGCAGAATCTCGTCTTTAGTCAGGTTGTGTTCGATCTTGAAGGCGAGCAGCATCTCATTGAACTTGCGCGACATGGTCTTTTCCTTGGACAGGAAGAAGTTGCGTGCTACTTGCATGGTGATGGTGCTGGCGCCTTGTTTGACACCGCCGGAGGTGAAATTCGAATAGGTGGCGCGAAGTACGCCGATGTAATCAACCCCGCCGTGTTCATAAAAGCGATCATCTTCTGCCGCCAAGATCGCCTTCTTCATGAGGTCGGGTACTTCTTCTATCTTGACCAACTCACGTCGCTCTTCGCCAAATTCCCCAATTAACACTCCTTCAGCACTAAACACTCTTAAAGGCATCTTGGGCCGATAGTCTGTAAGCGCCTCTAGCGAGGGCAAGGTTGGATAGGTGAGAATGGCGGCAAAAACCAGTAGCAATAAAGGAATGAGCGGTAACGCCAACACAGCTAAAGCGGGATAGAACCACCAACGAGAAGTCATAGATAGATTTTGAAATTAAGGCTGTCGCAGCGATTATATCGCCCAAGCATCAGAAAAATGGACCAGTAGAAAAAACTTTACACTCGCAAGAGTTATTGCTAGGATTTAAACCACTTTGTACGAAAAAGCGCTAACCATCCTATGATTAAAGGAAATTTCGACATCCCGTTAGACTTTTTGCAGACGTCGACGCCCCCCATGATTGGGGTGGATATCAGTGCCACTTCAGTAAAGCTTTTAGAGTTGAGCGAGTCACCCAAGAAGGGTGGCTACATTGTCGAGCGATACGCGATTGAAGAGCTTCCTTCTGATGCAGTAAGCGATGGCAACATCAACAACTTGGATGCGGTTTCAGAAGCATTGCGTCGTGCTTGGAAGCGTATGGGCACTAGAATTCGCAACGTCAGTCTGGCTCTGCCAGCAGCAGCGGTCATCAGCAAGAAAATCATGCTCCCAGCGGGCTTGCGCGAAGACGACTTGGAATATCAAGTTGAGTCTGAAGCAAATCAGTACATCCCCTTTGCGTTGGAAGAAGTCAATCTTGATTTTCAGGTCATCGGCCCTTCGCCGACCAATCCTGAAGAGGTTGAGATCTTGTTGGCAGCTTCGCGTAAAGCTAACGTGGAGGATCGTGTCGCAGCGGCACAATCGGCAGGTTTGAAGGCGGTCGTGGTTGATGTCGAGCCTTATGCTGCCGAGGCTGCCTTTGAGCAGATACGTTCTCAGCTTCCTGGCGGTGCGGAAGATCAGTGCGTCGCGGTAGTCGATATCGGCGCGAATGTCATGAACGTCAATGTGCTGAGGAATGGCCAATCCGTATATGCGCGCGATCAGCAAATTGGTGGTGCTCAGCTGACTCAACAAATCCAGAGCGCTTTCGGATTGTCTGCCGAAGAAGCTGAATCTGCCAAAAAGAATGGTGGATTGCCAGAGAATTACGAGAGTGATGTTCTTACGCCGTTCCGCGAAAGTGTGGCGATGGAAGTTGCGCGCGCCCTGCAGTTCTTTTTTACTTCAACCCAATACAACGAGGTCAACTACGTGGTCTTGGCTGGTGGGTGTGCAGCGCTTGCAGGATTGGACGAGGCGGTGGCAACTCGAACCCAAGTCAGCACACTTGTTGCTAACCCATTCGAGCTAATGACTCTTTCTAGTCGTATCAAGCCGCGTCAATTGCAAACGGATGCGCCAGCATTGATGATTGCTTGTGGCTTGGCGATGCGGAGGTTCGATCCATCATGATACGCATTAATCTATTACCCCATCGCGCTGAGAAGCGCCGCGCGAAGCAGTTGCAGTTCATCGTATTGAGTGCGATTTCCTTAGCGATTGGTGCATTGATTGTAGTGCTCGTACATGTTGCCATAAGTGCTCAGATTGACTATCAAGATCGTCGCAATGCCTATCTGAAGCAAGAAATTGCAGTGTTGGATAAGCAGATCGAAGAGATCAAAAAATTGCGCGAACAAACGCAGTCGTTATTGGCAAGAAAGAATGTGGTTGAGAACCTGCAATCCACTAGGTCGGACGTGGTGCATCTATTAGATCAGATGTTGCGCATATTGCCGGAAGGGGTGTTTCTTAAAAGCGTTAAGCAATCTGGATACGCTATCAATTTGGTTGGATATTCACAGTCCAATGCACGTATTTCTACGTTGATGAGGTCAATAGAGGATTCACCTTGGCTGGATTCGCCAACTCTTGTTGAAATTCATGCGACCACCGTTGGTGGGGCTAGGGTTAGCGAGTTCACTTTGAATTTCAATCTAACAAGATTGGTGCCCTTAGCTGATCCAGTTGCAGTTAAAGCTGGTGAAAAAGGGGTAAGGGGTTGATATGAATTTCATGGAAGAATTAAGGAATCTTGACCCCCAAAAACCAGGCGCGTGGCCTTGGCTTGTTAAATTGGCAGCATTCGTCTTATTATTTTTGGTTATTGTAACGTTGGGAGCCCTTTTGGATTGGCAGGGGCAATATGAAAATCTAAAACAAGTCAGGCAGGAAGAAGACAAGCTGAGGGATACATTCCTATCGAAAAAAAAGGAAGCGATTAATCTTGATATCATCAAAAAACAATTAATAGATACTCAGCAATCATTCGGAGCTTTGTTGAAGCAGTTGCCAAGTAAATCTGAAATGGATGCATTACTTACTGATATAAACCAAGCGGGTCTGGGCCGCGGCCTTCAATTTGAGTTATTTCGTCCTGGAGTGGAGGTGGCGACTGGAGTGTTCACCGAGCAGCCAATATCTATAAAGGTGGCAGGTAGTTATGATGATTTGGGAAATTTTTCAAGTGATATTTCTCAGTTGCCGCGTATTGTCACTCTCAATGATGTAAGCGTAGTGCCCTTGAATGGTGCGCTAATAATGGAAGCCACAGCTAAGACTTATCGCTACCTCGATGAGAACGAGTTGGCAGCGATAAAATTAACTGAAAAGTCGACTAATTCAAATACCAAGGGCGCTAAAGCCTCCAAGACTCCAGGAGGGAAGAAATGAGAGGCGCAAACTTCTTAGTGTGTATTGTAATAGTGACTCTTTCAGGATGTGGGGGGGGGGAGTTTCAGGATCTTAGGGATTTTGTAAAAAATGCAGGGGCAGATATGCGAGGAAAGATAGATCCTCCTCCTGACATAAAACCTTATGAGCCTTTTACATATAGTAATGCCGAGGCGCTATCTGATCCATTTAAGCCTAGAAAGAGAGATGTAAGATCTACAAATAGAAATGGACTAAATTTGCCAGATTTTGATCGTCCTAAAGAGGAGCTTGAAGATTATCCGCTGGAAAGCTTGAAAATGGTCGGCTATCTGTTTCAACGCAACGTTGGTCATGCGGTCGTTAAATCATCCGAAGGAAAGATTTATCGCGTCAAGGCGGGCAACTATATAGGACTCAATTTCGGACAGATACTTTCGGTATCTGAAAATGAGGTCAAGATCAAAGAAATGGTTCAGGACAGCGCGGGCGATTGGACTGAGCGTGAAAGCAGTCTGCAATTAGTCGAGTGATTAGGAGTAACAATATGAAATCTATTTATAAGTCAGTGCAGAGCTTCATTCGATGGGTTGCGATCATGCTCTGGGCGTTTTCGTTCAATACGCAAGCTCAAGATGTGGCGACCGCTGAAGGGGAGATCAACTCTATCCAGTCGATTAGCGCTAGTGGAGATGCGGGAGGCAAGGTCGTTATCAAGGTTAGCTTGAAAACGGCCCCAAGCGCTCAGCCCGCAGCATTTACGATCAATACTCCCCCTCGAATCGCTTTCGATTTTCCTTCTACAGCAAATGGATTGGGTAAATCGATGCAAGAGTTCGCAAATGGAGATTTGCGCAGCGCAAATATCGTGCAAGCAGGAAGTCGTACACGCTTGGTCGTCAACTTGGTGCAGATGGTGAGTTACGACACACGTATTGAAGGGAAAGACGTGCTCATCACTTTGCAGCCAAAGGGCCTCGGTGGAACTGCGGAGCCAGTTGCTACGACACACTTTGCAGACGCGTCTGCGGGCCAACAAAAACATAGCTTGAGAGATGTCGATTTCCGTAGAGGTAAAAATGGTGAAGGTCGTATACAAATCGATCTCTCAGATGCCGATATCGGGATAGACATCAAGCAACAAGGTAAAGCCCTCGTTGTTGATTTCCAACGTACCATGCTTCCGCGCAATCTTCAGCGCAAGTTAGACGTTTCAGATTTCGCAACTCCTGTTCAATTAGTGGATGCTTTCGTGCAAGGTGGTAATGCACGCTTGTCTATCGAGCCAAAAGGATTGTGGGAATACTCGGCGTACCAAACTGATAATAAATTCATCATCGAAGTCAAAGCTGTTGTCGAGGATTCGAATAAATTGGTCAAAGGCAATGTGCCTGGATATTCCGGAGAAAAGCTAACCCTGAATTTCCAAAGTATTTCAACCCGGGAAGCCTTAAGTGTGATCGCAGACTTTACTGGTTTAAATATGGTCATCAGTGACACTGTGTCGGGGAGCTTGACTTTGAGGTTGAAGGATGTGCCTTGGGATCAAGCGTTTGACATCATTCTGCAAAGCCGAGGATTGGATATGCGTAAGAATGGCAACGTGATTCAAGTTGCGCCTCGTGAAGAGATCGCAGCAAAAGAGAAGATTGATTTTTCTTCTCGCCAAGAAATTACTGAACTCGAGCCTCTGCGCACCGAAAATTTCGAGCTTTCTTACGCAAAAGCAGCAGATATCGCAAAGCTTATATCGGATGAGAAACAAAAAATACTCTCCAAACGAGGAAGTGCCAATTTTGACCTTAGAACAAATATGCTCTTTGTTAAAGATGTCCCGAGCAGTTTGGAGGATGTCAGGAAGCTAATTAAGTTAATTGACATTCCCGTTCGTCAGGTACTGATTGAAGCCAGGTTTGTAGAGGCTGGTGAAACTTTCAATCACACTTTGGGTGGTAGATTGGCGTACTCTGGCCCTACTGCCTCGGGTGGGCAGGGGGCCGTTACTTCTGCGGGAAGTATTAATTTGCCAGGTGCTGCATCGGGTTTGGGCGGGCTGACGATGACTTTGTTTAATGCGGCCGCCACAAAGACTTTAACGCTAGAGCTAAACGCATCTGCAACGGATGGGACTACAAAGAATATTGCCAGCCCCCGAGTTGTTACAGGGGATAAGACGCCAGCGACTATCGAATCTGGTGTGCAAATACCATATTTGCAGGCGAGTAGTAGTGGCGCAACTACGGTGGCTTTCAAAAAAGCGGTTTTGGGCTTAACTGTGACGCCACAAATCACCCCCGAAGAAAGTGTAACGATGAAATTGGAAGTTAGCCAAGATACAGTTGGGACAATATACTTTGGTGTTCCAAGTATAAATACGAAGCGAGTTGAAACTCAGGTGTTGGTAGAAAATGGCGGAACGGTTGTGATTGGGGGTGTGTATACGCAAGAGGATGTGGATACAACAGATGCGGTTCCTGGCTTTGCAGATTTGCCTGTAATGGGATGGCTCTTTAAAAGAAATAATGAGAAAAAGAGCAAGAAGGAGTTGTTGGTATTTATCACTCCTAAGATATTGAAGGATACGTTGGGATCAAATTGACATAGCAGGACTTTGTAAGAAAGCCCGGCGTTAGCCGGGCTTTTCTTTTGCAGAGACCCAAAAGAATTCCAGCTACAATTCTCAGCATGAGCGATACGACTCCACATAATGCCAACACGGGTAATGTCATCTTGATCGGGATGATGGGCTCTGGCAAAACGACCGTAGGAAGGTTGCTGGCGAAGCAACTAGGTAAGACCTTCATCGATAGCGATGAGGAGATACAGCGGCGCACGGGAGTCACGATCCCACACATTTTCGATGTCGAAGGCGAGGCGGGCTTCCGACAAAGAGAGTCTGCAGTTTTGGAAGACCTATCGGTACGTGGTGATCTTGTACTTGCAACGGGAGGGGGGGCAATCCTCAGCGCTCACAACCGTACGGTACTCAAGGCGAGTGGAACAGTTGTTTACCTAAAAAGCAGCGTGCATGATTTATGGCAACGCACGCGCCATGACACGAATAGACCCTTGCTACAAACTGCCGATCCGCGCGCGAAATTACAGGAATTATTCGAGCAACGTGACCCACTTTATGCTGAGATCGCAGACATCGTGATGCACACTGGAAAGCAGAGTGTCCACGTTCTGCTGCAACGATTGCAACAAAGACTTCACGAACTGCATGTTCGTTCCAAATCTGGAGACGATGAATCAATGAAGACGCTTAATGTGGGCTTGGCCGAACGTAGTTACCCGATACATATAGGCAATGATTTGCTGGACAAGTCTGAACTGTTACTTCCCTATCTGCCGCGTAAACGCGCCGTAGTGGTCAGCAATACGACGGTTGCCCCACTATATTTGCAACGTTTGATAGAGGTTCTGGCTCAACATCAGATACAAGTCGAGAGCATCGTCCTGCCAGACGGAGAACAATACAAAAATAGTGAGTCGATGAATGTGATCTATGACGCGCTTTTACGGTCACGTTGCGAACGTAGCACTCCTATCATTGCATTGGGTGGTGGAGTGATCGGTGACATGACCGGGTTTGCTGCCGCAAGTTATTTGCGGGGCGTGCCTTTCATTCAGATACCAACGACGCTTCTATCGCAAGTCGACTCCTCTGTGGGGGGCAAGACCGGAATCAACCATCCCTTGGGAAAGAACATGATCGGTGCGTTCTACCAGCCTTTGGTCGTGCTGGCAGATGTGACAACATTGGATACTTTGCCTGATAAAGAATTGCGGGCAGGTATAGCAGAAGTCATCAAGTACGGGCTGATACGTGATCTGCCGTTCTTGGAGTGGTTGGAAGCGAATGTCGAGAAATTACTGGTTCGTGATAAGGAAGCGTTGCGTTATGCCATCGCTAGAAGTTGTCAGAACAAGGCTGAAGTCGTTGGCGCTGACGAACGCGAAAGCGGGGAGCGCGCTTTACTCAATCTTGGCCATACGTTTGGGCATGCGATCGAGAATGGCATGGGCTATGGCGCATGGTTGCATGGTGAGGCAGTCGCTGCGGGTACGATCATGGCGACAGACCTGTCACATCGACTGGGTTGGTTGAGCGCAGAAGATGTAGTGCGTGTACGGGAATTGTTCGAGCGTGCAGGATTGCCAACAGTTGGACCGAAATTGGGGGCGGAAAAGTACATGCAGTTGATGGGGCTAGATAAAAAAGTGGCGGATGGGAAAATCCGTTTCGTGCTTTTGAAATCGCTAGGAAACGCCGTCATGACAGGCGATGTACCGCAGGCTTTGTTGGAGCGGACGCTGGAGGCTTGTAGTGCCTGAACAGTTGCTCGCCCCCTATGCTGTCAGCACCAGCCTGCGAGGCAGGCGCATAGGTGAGCCTTTGCCTATAGGCCGCAGTGAATTCCAACGTGACCGTGATCGGATCATCCACTCGGCAGCTTTCCGCCGGCTTGAATACAAGACTCAAGTTTTCGTTAACCACGAAGGTGACTTATTTAGAACGCGCCTCACACACAGTATCGAAGTCGCACAGATAGGCCGTTCAATTGCTCGGCGACTTCGCCTGAATGAGGATTTGGTCGAAGCCATTTCACTTGCTCACGATCTTGGGCACACACCGTTCG
>PNNY01000012.1 GCA_013824485.1 Sideroxydans sp. | reverse complement strand
GCGCATGTTGCTAGGTCTCATCGCTCCCGATGCGGGTAGCGCTATGTTGCTCGACCTACCTGTTCCGCAAGCCGCGCGTGAAGCGCGAATCCGTGTTGGTGTGGTGCCGCAGATGGACAACCTCGATCCTGATTTCACCGTGGCCGAGAACCTGCTGGTGTATGGGCGCTACTTCGGCATGAAGGATGCAGAGATTGAAGCGCGCATTCCCGCTTTGTTGGAATTTGCCAGCCTCACTAGCAAGCGTGATGCAAAAGTGCCGACGCTATCGGGTGGCATGAAGCGCCGCCTCACTTTGGCGCGCGCGCTGGTGAACGACCCCGACGTCATCTTTTTGGATGAGCCCACTACGGGGCTCGATCCGCAAGCCCGCCACCTCATCTGGCAACGCCTGCATGCATTGACACAGCAGGGAAAGACGCTGCTACTCACCACGCACTTCATGGATGAAGCAGAGCGTTTGTGTCATCGCCTCGCCGTGATGGATAACGGCAAGCTCATCAGCCAAGGCTCACCGCGCGAACTCATCGAACAGAACATCGAGCCGCAGGTGGTGGAAGTGTTCGGTGAGACATCGGGGCAATGGGCGAGCGAACATGCGGCTAACTATGCGCAGCGTTTTGAGGTGAGTGGCGAGTCAGTGTTCTGCTATGTGCGCGATGCACAGCCGCTGGTCGCTCATTTGCAAGCGCAAACCGCGCTTCGATATCTGCATCGCCCTGCGAACTTGGAAGATGTTTTTCTCAAACTAACCGGACGAGAGATGCGCGAATGAACCTCATCTTCAGAATGCTGTGGGTCATCATCATGTCCAAATTCCGCGAGCGTTTGGAAGTCGGCAACTTCGTGAGTGTGTTGAATCTGCATGTGTTGCCCAACGACATCGATATCAACTTCCACATGAACAACGGGCGCTATCTGACCATCTGCGATCTGAATCGCATCGATGTGTTCGCGCGCAGCGGGCTACTGAAAGCTATGTTCAAACGCAACTGGATACCCGTCATTGCCGAACACACCATGACGTACAAGAAACCCCTGAACATTTTCGAGCATTACGAGGTCAAGTTGGAAGTGCTGAGATGGGATGAGAAGTTCTTCTACATGGTGCATACGTTCAAGGTGGGCGAGCGTGTCGTGGCGGAAGGTACATCGAAGGGCTGTGTGTATGCGCGAGGCAAAGGGGTGGTGAGTCCCGCTGATGCTATCGCCGCTGTCGAGCAGGATAGAGCGAGATGAGTATCTTTGCGTTCCCAAAATTGAGCATGCGTTTCTTGCCCGTCTGGCGCAGGCATTGGCTGGTGTGGAAGAAGATCGCCGCACCTTCCATCCTCGGGCATCTCGCTGACCCGGTGATCTATATGCTGGGTCTGGGTTACGGCTTGGGCAGCTTGCTACCCGAGATGGGCGGCATGTCCTACATGGCTTTCTTGGCGGCGGGTACGGTGTGCTACAGCACTATGAACAGTGCGAGCTTCGAGGCGCTGTATTCCGGCTTTGCGCGCATGCATGAGCAACGTACGTGGGAAGCGATATTGAATACGCCTGTTGGATTGGATGATGTGGTGCTGTCCGAGATCCTGTGGGCGGCGACCAAGAGCCTGATGTCCGGCACGGCGGTGTTGGTCGTCATCTGGGTGCTCGGCTTGTCGCATTCGCTGATGTCGCTGTGGATGATTCCGCTGGCGTTACTCATCGGATTGGCCTTCGCTTCCATCGGCCTCATCATGACTGCATTGGCGCCCGCGTATGACTTCTTCATGTACTACTTCACGCTGGTCATCACACCGATGATGCTACTATGCGGCGTCTTTTTTCCGGTCACCCAATTGCCGGAAAGCATGCAAGTGGTGGCGAGTCTGTTGCCCTTGACGCATGCCATCGATCTGGCGCGGCCATTGATGAATGGGGATATCCCGCCGCAGACTTTGTTGCATGTTGGCGTGTTGCTGGCCTACACCTTGGTCGCTTTCTATGTGTCGTTAGTATTGTTCCGGCGTCGTCTGTCTCGTTAAGCTTCCCTGCGTAGACGGAAATAAGTTTTGAGTAAGGAGTTGAATCATGTTGTGGTTAAAAGCGTTTCATATCATCTTGGTCGTCAGCTGGTTCGCGGGCTTGTTCTATCTGCCGCGCATCTTCGTCAATCAAGCGATGGCAAAGGAGCAGGCCGAAAAGGACAGATTGAATCTGATGGCAGGCAAGTTGTATCGCTTCGTCACCCCCATCGGCGCGCTCGCCGTCATCACGGGCTTGTGGTTGTGGATCGCCTACAGCGACATCTTCACTGGCGGTTGGTTGCACGTGAAGACGACGCTGGTCGCGGGCTTGGTCGGTTACCACCTCTACTGCGGTCATCTTGTGAAAGAGTTCGCCGCAGACCGCAACACCCGCAGTCATGTGTGGTTCCGCTTCTTCAACGAGGTGCCTGTGCTGGTGTTGTTGGCAGTCGTCATACTTGTCGTTGTGAAGCCTTTCTAACATGCCTGATTTCTTCGCTACCTGTCCGCGCGGACTCGAAAGATTACTTGCCGATGAGCTGACCAGCTTCGGCGCCAAAGACGTGCGTACCACCGATGGTGGTGTCGGCTTCACTGGAGATTGGGCGCTGAACTATCGCGCCAATCTGCAAAGCCGTTTGGCATCGCGCATCTTGTGGCGTGTCAAAGAGCCGACGCGTTTCCGCACCGAGGACGATGTGTACCAAGCGGCGTATGCCTTGCCATGGACGAAGTGGTTCGATGTGAGTTGCACCATCCTTGTCAAAGTCACCGCCATCAAATGTCCGCTCAAGAGTTTGGAATTCATCACGCTCAAGATCAAAGATGCGGTGTGCGACAAGTTCCGTATGGAAAAAGATGTGCGCCCCAGTGTCGCCAAGCTCGACCCTGACATGCGCATCCACGCTTTCTTCGAGGGCGAGCAATTCACCTTGTATTTGGATACCTCGGGTGACGCGCTGTACAAACGTGGCGTGCGCATCCATACCAACATTGCCCCGCTGCGCGAAAACCTCGCCGCAGGCATCTTGAAGATGACGGGTTGGAAGCCGGGCATCCCACTGTTCGACCCCATGTGCGGTAGTGGCACCTTCCTCATCGAAGCCGCGCAGATATCGCTCAACATCCAACCGGGTATCGACCGCAACTTCGCTTTCGAGAAGTTGAAGAATTTCGACACCAAACTTTGGAACTCGATGCGTGAAGCCGCTATCGCCGCGCAACTGCCTGTGAGCGAGTTGCCGCTGTACGGCAGTGACCTCTACGGAGATGCACTCAAAGCTGCGCATCAGAATCTTGAAGACGCGGGCATCCGCGAGACGGTCGATCTCAAACAGTGCAACGCATTGGAAGCTTCACCCCCTGAAGCTGAAGGCATCCTTGTGGCGAATTTGCCTTATGGCGAGCGCATGGGTGACGAAGATGAATTGGCCGAGTTGTACCCGCAGCTAGGAAATGTACTGAAGCAGAAGTTTGGTGGTTGGAATGTCTACCTGTTTACCGCGGACCTGCGAATCGCAAAACTGATGCGACTCTCACCTTCTAAACGCACGCCGCTGTATAACGGTGCCATCGAGTGCCGTTTGTTCGAATACAAGATTGTGGCTGGAAGTAATCGTCCGAAGTAAATAAGTTTCTCGGAGGCATCATGTCGATCAGGAATAAATTCCTACTGAATCCCGCTAGAGCCACATTGGTCGTCATCGACGTGCAGGAAAGACTCTGTGCTGCGATGGATCAGAGCGTGCTGGCTCAGCTCACTAAGAATACCGGCATCCTGTTGGAAGCTGCAGCCGAACTGGGCGTGCCGGTCATCTTCACCGAGCAGTACGTCAAAGGCCTAGGGTCGACATTGAGTGAATTGCGCAGTCGAGCGCCAACCGCGCCGGCAATCGAGAAGATGTCTTTCAGCTGCTGCGGTAACGAGGCGTTCATCAAAGCACTCAAAGACAGCGATAGGACGCAGGTCATCATTAGCGGCATGGAGACGCATGTGTGCGTGCTGCAAACCGTCATCGACCTGTTGGCGGAAGGCTTTGATGTGCATGTCGTCAAAGATGCGGTAATGAGCCGCAGCAACGACAACAGACAAACTGCGATGGAAGCCATGACATTGGCTGGGGCGGTGCCTACCAGCACGGAGTCCGTCGTGTTCCAGTTGTTGAAGGTCGCGGGGACGGACTCGTTCAAGAAGTTGTCGAAGTTGGTGAAATGAAGCGAATGTGGGAGTGAATATAAAACTGTACCTCGACCAAGGCTTTCGCAATTGATATTGATGGAGTGGGGTTGTAAGTAGGATTAAAAGGATTTAGTCGATGCCGCTCAAATGTCTTCGGGGTGATGATGATATCTACTCATTCAATATTGAATCTGACGAGGCTTGGGAGAGTCTTCGAAAGCTGAACTCCAAATCTAAGGATTTACGCATGCCCTGCTGCGGATCGGCAGTGGTTCTTCGAACAAGTAAACTTGGCACTAAACATTTTGCTCATGCCCGAATCGGAGCATGTACAACTGCGCCAGAAACAGCTGAACATCTTCTAGCAAAATTAGCAGTGGTTGAGGCCATCCAAAAAACGGATTGGACTCCGTTACCTGAACAAGCCGGGGAAACACCCTCCGGTGAGCAGTGGCGAGCTGATGTGTTGGCGGTGAAAAATAATACGAAGATCGCTTTTGAAATTCAATGGAGCCGACAAGATAAGATTGAAACTGGAAGACGGCAAAAACGTTATGAAGAAGCGGGTGTTCGAGGTCTATGGTTTTTTAGACAAAAAGACTTTTCAGTTGAGAAAGAAATCCCATCCTTTCGTTTAGTGTTTGAGGCAGAGACGAAATCCTTCCGCATCCAACTTCCTTCCCCCTATTACGCCCCAGAGTGGGCGGGTAGGGGAAAGAGTGATTTTCTATTCTGGAAGCAGTCGATCCCATTACCTATATTTGTTGAGGGAGCCTTGAATGGGAAATTGCGTTTTGCTCCCGCATTAGGGCAAAAAATGCCTATGGAAGTGAGTACGGTTCAAATTGAGTGTTGGCGGTGTAAGAAACTAACAGGTGTCGTAAATGGTTTGAATTTTGCGGTTAGTCGAGTTCTTCCAGGACACACAGATATTCCGACTTCCATCTATGACCTAAGCGATGAGTTGCCAAATGGTGAAGCAGTTGTGATGTCGATGTTGCCAGCAAGCCTACTTAGAAAGTATGGGGTGGGTGTTATCAAACCCAGATATAGCAAAACGGCTGGCGAGGAATATATATCTAATGGATGTATTCATTGTGATGCCCTTCAAGGGAGATTCTTTGAACATGAATATATTTTTGAGGGAAAGAAGGCTTTTGAAATCGAGGTGGAGTTCAAGCCTGAAAGGGGTCTATTGTTAGAGGAAGCAAAGCCCTATATCTACCGATGGTGGTTCAATGAGGCGGAATCTTCATCCTAATCATCGTGAAGTGCGCTTTGATAGGTTAATTGCTATCCGCTTTCCCTAAGTCGGCAAAATACGACCTAAAGATGAAATAGAAAAAGCCCTGCTCGTTTCCGAACAGGGCTTTTTATGGGTGTAACGGAATTATCAAGTCATCTTCAGGTGGTCCAAGCCGCCCATCACATCTCTGTCCTTGGTAGCTTGGCCTTCCAGCTTGATCTTCAAGCGCAAGTCGTTCACCGAGTCGGCGTTCTTCAATGCTTCCTCGTAGCTGATCATGCCTGCCTCATGCAGATCGAACAGAGCTTGGTCGAAGGTTTGCATGCCGAGCTCGCGTGACTTGCCCATCACGGTCTTGATCTCATGCACATCACCCTTGAAGATGAGGTCTGCAATGAGTGGCGAGTTGAGCAAGATCTCGATGGCGGCGGAGCGTCCCTTGCCGTCACGTTTAGGGATCAATCGTTGCGAGACGAGTGCTTTGATGTTGAGTGACAAGTCCATCAACAATTGTTCGCGGCGTTCTTCGGGGAAGAAGTTGATGATGCGATCCAGTGCTTGGTTGGCACTGTTGGCATGCAGCGTTGCCATACACAAGTGGCCGGTCTCGGCGAAGGCGACGGCGTATTCCATAGTCTCGCGGTCGCGGATCTCACCAATGAGGATGACGTCAGGCGCTTGGCGCAGGGTGTTCTTCAGCGCGTTGTGCCAGTTGTCGGTGTCCACACCCACTTCGCGGTGGGTGATGATGCTCTTGGCGTGTTCGTGCACATATTCCACCGGGTCTTCGATGGTGATGATGTGGCCGTAGCTGTTCTGGTTGCGGTGACCGAGCATGGCCGCCATGGTGGTGGACTTACCCGAGCCTGTACCGCCGACCAAGATGACCAAGCCGCGCTTAGTCATCACTACGTCTTTCAATATGGGAGGCAGTCCCATCTCTTCGAAATTCGGGATCTTGGTGGTGATGGTACGCAACACCATGCCGACACGTTGTTGTTGCATGAACACGTTGACGCGGAAGCGACCGATGCCGGAGGGGCTGATGGCAAAGTTGCATTCGTGTGTGGATTCGAACTCGGCGGCTTGACGGTCGTTCATGATGCTACGCGCAAGCTCCTGTGTATGTTGCGAAGTCAGCGCCTGATTAGATACCGGCGTCATCTTGCCGTCGATCTTGAATGCGGGTGGGAATCCTGCGGTGACGAAAAGGTCGGATGCCTTCTGCGAGATCATTCCGCGCAATAGGTTGTGGACTAGTTCGGTTGCCTGATCGCGTTCCATATCGATACCTCTATAAATTCGTTTTGCGGGCGAATCGCTACGTCGCGTGCTCGCTCATTCCTCGTCTATCTACCAGATATGCCTCGTCATTCGCTGTGCGGCTCCTTGCGCTTCATCCCGCAAAACAAATTTCTAAAGGTATCTGTCCCAAAAGTCTTTCAGTTAGCCTGGAAACAAGTCTTTGTTCGCGGCCTTGGTGCGCGCTTCGGCAGAAGCGACGACATTGCGTTTGACGAGATCGGTCAAACATTGATCCAGCGTCTGCATACCGATGCTACCGCCAGTCTGGATGGCGGAATACATTTGTGGCACTTTCGCTTCGCGGATCAAGTTACGGATAGCGGGTGTACAGATCATGATCTCGTGCGCGGCGGCGCGGCCTGCGCCGTCTTTGGTCTTGAGCAGCGTCTGCGAGATGACGGCGCGCAAGGATTCCGACAACATCGCACGCACCATTTCTTTTTCATCGGCAGGGAACACGTCAATGATACGGTCGATAGTCTTGGCGGCAGAACTGGTGTGCAGTGTGCCGAACACCAAGTGGCCGGTTTCAGCAGCGGACATCGCCAAACGGATGGTTTCCAAGTCGCGCATCTCACCTACGAGGATGACGTCCGGGTCTTCACGCAATGCTGAACGCAACGCGTTGTTGAAAGAAAGCGTATGCGGACCGACTTCGCGCTGGTTGATCAGACATTTTTTGGATTCGTGCACGAACTCGATAGGGTCTTCCACTGTCAGAATGTGGCCTTGCTCGGTCTCGTTCTTGTGATTCACCATCGCTGCCAAGGTCGTCGATTTGCCTGAACCTGTTGGGCCAGTCACCAATACCAAGCCGCGCGGATAATCAGCGATGGTCTCGAAGATCTTCGGTGCCTTGAGGTCTTCCAACGAAAGTATCTTGGAAGGAATGGTACGCATGACGGCCGCAGCGCCACGATTCTGAATGAAGGCATTGACGCGGAAACGAGCGAGGTTGGGTACTTCGAAAGAGAAGTCGACTTCTTTGTTCTCTTCGTAATGTTTGCGCTGACCGTCGTTCATGATGTCGTACACCATGGCGTGCACTTCTTTGTGCTCCATCGGTGGCAAGTTGATGCGGCGCATGTCGCCGTGTACGCGGATCATCGGAGGCAAACCAGAGGAGAGGTGCAAGTCGGATGCTTTGTTCTTCACGCCGAAGGCGAGCAGTTCGGTGATATCCATATATAATCCCTGAGCTATATTTAAGCGTTGAAAAGCGACTGTCTGGGCGATTATGACTGCAATCCTCTCTAACTTGCAAGCAACCCGCGAGGCCGTTGCCAAAGCCACAATCGAGGCGCATCGAGTCGTCACCGAGGTGCATCTGCTAGCAGTGAGCAAGACCTTTCCGGCAGAGGCGGTGCGCGAGGCGTATCAAGGCGGACAACTCGCATTTGGCGAGAACTATCTGCAAGAAGCGCTTGATAAGAAGGCACTACTGAATGACTTGCCGCTGGAGTGGCATTTCATCGGGCCGATCCAAAGCAATAAGACACGTCCCATCGCGGAGAATTTCGCTTGGGTGCACGGGGTGGATAGGTTGAAGGTGGCGCAGCGGTTGTCCGAGCAACGCCCAGCGGATCTGCCACCGTTGAATATCTGCTTGCAGGTGAATGTGAGTGGCGAAGAAAGCAAAAGTGGCGTCGCGCTGAACGAGGCTGCACAGCTTGCTCAAGAGATATCGCAGCTGCCCCGCCTCAAGTTACGCGGATTGATGTCGATACCTGCTCCAGCATCGGGTGAAACCGAGCAGAGGGTGGCGTTCGCCAAAATGCGAGTATTGTTGCAAGAGCTGAATCAGCAAGGATTATCGTTGGATACACTTTCGATGGGGATGTCGCACGATTTTCCTGCGGCGATCAAAGAAGGGGCGACCATCGTGCGTATCGGTACGGCGATATTCGGCACTAGAGATTATGGAGGTCAGAAATGAAGATCACATTCATAGGCGGTGGCAACATGGCGAGCGCCTTGATCGGCGGTTTGATCAAACGTGGTTACTCGCCATCCAAGATACACGTGGTGGAACTCAGCAAAGATCGTTGCGCTGAATTGCACACGGAATTCGCAGTCAGAGCGGGATCAGACCTAGATGTGGCGGTGGCGCACTGTGAGGCCTTGGTGTTGGCGGTGAAGCCTCAGCAGTTGCGCGAAGTGGTCACGCAGCTCGCTCCTTTATTAGGTGATCGCCTCGTCATCTCCATCGCGGCAGGCATCCGTACGCAGGACATCGCGCGCTGGAGTGGTTCGCAGAACATCGTGCGTTGCATGCCGAACACGCCAGCGTTGATACGTAGCGGCGTCACCGCAATGTATGCCACACCTGCGGTGAATCCGGATCATTGCCAACGCGCCGAGGCGATCTTGTCGGCCGTAGGCAGCACTTTCTGGTTGGACGATGAGGTATTGCTGGATGGTGTGACCGCCATCTCTGGCAGTGGCCCTGCTTACGTTTTTTATTTTATCGAAGCGATGCAGCAAGCAGCTTATGAGTTGGGCTTGGATGAAGAGCAAGCAAGACAGATGGTATTGGACACTTTCATTGGGGCCAGTAAATTGGCGCAGAGCAGCAAGGATGTCGATGTGGCGACACTACGCGCGCGGGTAACGTCAAAGAACGGTACGACGGAGAAGGCCATCAAGAGTATGGACGCTAACCGTGTGAAGCAAGATATCGTCGATGCTATCCATGCGGCTGCGGCGCGTTCCAAAGAGATGGGCGATGAGTTAGGGAAGGACGTCTGATGTTCGCAGAAGCACTGTCATTTTTAATTGATGCACTGGTCCAACCCTTCGCTGCTGTCTTGTTGTTCCGCTTCCATGCTGTTTGGTTGAAAGCGCCGATGCGCAACCCCATCGGCGAGTTCATCATGGCGCTCACCGATTTCGTCGTGCTCAAGGCTAGGCGTTATGTGCCATCTATGTTCGGACTAGACACTGCCACACTGGCCTTGGCCTTCGCTGTCGAGTTCATCTATCTCGTTTTATTCTTGCACGTGCAGAGCTATCCCTTTGAGGCTTTCCCGCTGGTGGGTTTGCTAGCGTGGACGGCAGTTAAACTATTGAAGATCAGCGTCTATCTGCTGGTGGCGACCTTGTTGGCGGAAGCCATCTTGTCTTGGGTCAATCCGCACACACCGCTGTCACCCATGCTTAGCGCGTGCAACCAACCCTTCTTGCAGCCCTTGCGTAGCGTGATTCCGCTTGTCGGACGGGTGGATCTTTCCGTGCTGGTGTTGTTCATCATCTGCCAGCTCATCCTCATTGTGCCTATTGGTGGCATGGAGCAGTTCGTGCAGAGATTGTTGTGAGCGAGTGGTATCGCCGTGATGGAGACATATTGTCGCTGACCTTGCATGTGCAACCCGGCGCGAAACGTACAGAGATTTCGGGATTGCACGGCGAGGCGCTGAAGATACGCCTTGCTGCTCCGCCCATCGAAGGACGCGCTAACGAGGCACTGTTAAGGTTCGTTGCTGATACATTCGATGTTACGTTGCGACAAGTCGAACTCAAGCAAGGTGGGCAGTCGAGACACAAGGTGGTGTTGGTGACGGGGAGCAATGTCGCCCCCGAGAGCTTACTGATCGAGTGAAAAAATGAGCGAACTTCCTAGTAGGCCAGCATTAGAAGGCGTCACTCTCGAGATGATCGTCACCCAGCTTTCCGAAAATATCGGATGGGAAGAGATGGCTATCGCCGTTCCCGTGCGCTGTTTCACGCACGATCCCAGCATCAAATCCAGTTTGAAGTTCCTACGCCGAACACCGTGGGCGCGCCAAAAAGTCGAACAGCTTTACCTGCAGATCCAAGCTGGACGTAGACGTTAGGTCTAGTGGTGGGCGGGTGCGTGTTCGGCTGGTGCAGCATGGTCATCATGTGCATCTGGCTTAGCGTGCCCAGCTTCAGCCCCAGCGGGTTTGTCGTGTGAGTCTGCCTTTTTCTCTACCTTGGGGGCGACTGGTTTCGCTTTGTGTTTCGCGATCAGTGCGGATACGTTCGCCAACTTATCTGGATCTTTCTCACCATTGATGTTGATGACGTGAAATTTGCCAGCGCCTTGATGCACATCATCTGCAAAGTCCATCACCGCGCCGATCACGGTCAGGTGTCCGTCGCTCACCTCTTCAGAGAACTTGATCATTGCTAGGCTCACCTGATTGTGTACATTGGCCGTCACACCTTCCAGATTGCCAAGATCTTTGGGGATGCCGATGGTATCTAGTTCTTTTTTGATGGCGGCAGATTCTTTCGAGTAGTTTCCTCCTACCGCCGCGATGGCGCCACAACGTGAATGGCCAATGAACATCAGAATAGGTGTGTGTAGATGATGCACGCCGTATTCCACCGAGCCTTCGGCGGTCGCGAGTTGGTTGCCGATATTGCGGATGGTGAACAGATCTCCCTCGGGTGCACGGTCGAACATATTGGCCTGCACGCGTGAGTCTGAGCAGGTGACGATGGTCGCCTTCGGTGTCTGTCCCTTCGCTAATCCAGCGAAAAATTCGATCTTGTGCGTGACCATGTACACGCTGTTGTCTGACTTGAGATCGCCAAGGAATTTGCTGACTTCAGTGCTTTGATCTTTGCTTCCATGCGCATCGAGCGCTTGTGCTGGTATGGCTGTCGCAAGACAGACGATGAATAAGAGTTTGAAGAGACGGTCCATGACATGCCTTTCAGAGAATATTGGATGATTCAGCATAAGCATTTACTCAGCCAGTCAGTCTTTGAATAGAAATGAAAAAACAGCCTACTTCTTCAAATCAAGGCCAACAAAAAAGCCGGCTTGCGCCGGCTTTGGTGAACATCATCACGTCTTAGTGATGAGTGGAGTGTTTGACCTTGTCTGTCTCATCTGCAATGTCCTTGCGGCTCAATTCAGTTAGTAATTTGGCTGCATCAGTCTGACCATTCACATTGACTAAATTCAGCTTGCCAGCGCCTTGCTTCATGTCGTCGGCGAAGTCATAGACCGCACCAACCACGACCAAGTGGCCTTCTTTAACGGCCTCTGCATACTCTTCCATCGCAGCAGCGACTTGGTTGTGGACGTTAGCTTTGACGCCATCGATGTTGGAAACGCCTTTCTTGATGGCGATAGTGTCGAGTTCCTTCTTGATAGCCGGCTCCAACCCAGAGTAATCACCGCTGGCTGCTTTGATCGCGCCACAAGAGGAGTGGCCGATGATGAGTAGCAAAGAAGCCCCGAGGTGGTTGATGCCGTACTCGACAGAACCCTTAGCTGTTGCGATCTGATTGCCAATGTCGCGGATCATGAACAGGTCGCCTTCAGGGCTTTGATCCAGCATGTTGGTGTGTACGCGGGAATCGGAGCAGGTGACGACAACTGCGCGCGGGTGCTGACCCTTAGACAGTTCTTGGAAGAAGGTTGTGCCATGCTCTTTGGCATAAGCACCTTCAACGGATTGGATCTCTTTGATGAAAGAACGGGCGATAGCGGCTTCACCATGTTCATGGGCTTGAGTTGCAAAAGGTGTAACGATACAGGCGGCTACCAGCAGGCTAGCCAAGTGTTTCTTCAACATGGTGATTCTCCCTGAGCGAATTTAAATTGTAGTTTTGAAGCCACCGGTCGTGGCCGGTGCGAACCGGATTGTATCCGACTCGGCTCAGGTAAACGCGCCACCCCTACATCAGGATGACATCGTATTGCTCTTGGCTGTAGAGCGTCTCGACTTGCAGGGAGACAGGCTTGGCGATGAAGTCGGAAAGCTGGGCAAGGGCTTGCGATTCTTCGTCCAAGAATAGGTCGATGACCTGCTGCGAGGCCAGGATGCGGAACTCACGGGCATTGAATTGGCGGGCTTCGCGCACGATCTCACGCAGGATCTGGTAGCACACGCTCTGGGCGGTCTTGACCTGACCACGTCCTTGGCAGGTAGGGCATTGTTCGCACAGCACATGCGCCAGACTTTCCCGAGTGCGTTTGCGGGTCATTTCGACCAAGCCCAATGCCGAGAATCCATTCACGCTGATGCGGGTGCGGTCGTGCGCCAGCACCTTTTTGAATTCTTCCAACACAGCATCGCGGTGTTCTACGGTATCCATATCGATGAAGTCGCAGATGATGATACCGCCCAAGTTGCGCAGGCGCAGTTGGCGCGCGATCACTTGTGCCGCTTCAAGGTTGGTCTTGTAGATGGTGTCATCGAAATTACGTCCACCGACGAAGCCGCCGGTGTTGACGTCGATGGTGGTGAGCGCCTCGGTCTGGTCGATGATGAGATAGCCACCCGATTTGAGATCGACCCGCTTGGACAGCGCATGCTCGATCTCTTCCTCGATGCCGTAGAGGTCGAATAAAGGGCGACTGCCTATGTAGTGATCCACCATGCTGACGGCGGCGCTGATGTAATCCGTCGCGAACGCTTTCATGCGGTTATGTGTCTCGCGTGAATCCACCAAGATACGCGTCACACCATCATTCACGAAATCACGCAGTACGCGCAGGCTGATATCCAACTCTTTGTAGAGCAGGGAAGGCGCGCCGAGCCTCAGCGATTGATCCTGTAGGTTGCTCCACAGCTTGTTCAGGTAGGCGATATCGGCGCGCAACTCTTCGTCACTCGCCCCTTCCGCCATCGTGCGGATGATGTAGCCGCCTTTGTAGTCGGGAGGTAGCACTTGCGCCAACTTGGTCCGTAGCGCCTCGCGTTCTTCTTCACTCTCGATACGTTGCGATACACCGATGTGCGACTCTTGTGGCAGGAACACCAGCAGGCGCCCCGCGAAACTCAGCTGCGTGGAAAGGCGCGCACCTTTGGTGCCGATGGGGTCCTTGATGACCTGCACCAGCACGCTCTGTCCTTCGAACAAGACCTTCTCGATGGGCTTGGCAGCATCGCCATTGATGCGGTTCTCCCAGATGTCCGCCACATGCAAGAAGGCGGAACGCTCTAAGCCGATGTCGATAAAAGCGGATTGCATCCCCGGCAATACTCGCTTGACCTTGCCGACATAGACGTTGCTCACCAAGCCGCGTTGACTGCCGCGTTCGATATGCAGTTCTTGTACCACGCCTTGTTGCATCACGGCGACGCGCGTCTCCTGCGGGGTGACGTTGATGAGAATCTCTTCGTTCATGCTGTGGTGATTCCGAATGATTTGAGCAATTCTACTGTTTCGAACAAGGGTAGGCCGACCACGCCGGTGTAGCTTCCTTCTAGGCGCTCCACGAAAGCACCTGCATGCCCTTGGACGCCGTAGGAGCCCGCTTTGCCGTGCGCTTCACCAGTCTGCAGATAACGACGGATGGTCTCTTCACTCAAGGCAGCGAAGGTGATGGTGGAGTTTGTGATGCGGCACTCGATGCGATCACCCAAAGCGACTGCCACGGCAGTCAGCACTTGATGTTGCTTGCCTGACAGACTGCGCAACATCTCTGCGGCATGCTTGTCATCGCTCGGTTTGCCAAGGATGTTGCCATCAATGGTCACGATGGTGTCGGCGGTCAATATGGGCGCTGGGCGTAGATTGCGCAGCGTGATGGCCTGTAAGGCGGCCGCTGCTTTTTCGCGGCATACCCGCTCGACATACACCTCGGGCTTCTCGTTCTGTAATGCCACCTCGTCCACGTCGATTCCTCGGCGCGGATCACTGCGCAACAATAGCGGTTCGAAGTGGATGCCGATCTGCTTCAGTAGTTCACGGCGGCGCGGACTTTGCGAGGCAAGATAGAGGCGGGGTTTGTTGATGGCCATGTGAGCGTGTCGTTATTCGCGGTGATAGGGATGATTGTGCATCAAGCTATGCGCTCGATACAACTGTTCAGCCAATATCACGCGCACCATGCCGTGTGGCAAAGTGAAGGCGGAGAGCGCCATCAGATGTTGCGCTTGGTGTTTGATGGATTCGTGCAAGCCGTCCGCACCGCCGATGACGAAAGCGACATCGCGGCCTTGTTGCATCCAGTCCTTCATCTGTTGGGTGAGCTGCTTAGTGGTAGGTATCGCGCCGTGTTCATCGAGTGCGATGCAGAATGCCCCAGGGGGCAGGGCGGCGCGAATACGTACTGCCTCTGCTTCCATGATCTGTGCCGCTGTCTTGCCGCTATTGCGCGCTTCAGGTTTGATCTCGATGAGGGTGATGCTCGCCTCGCGCGGCATGCGCTTGGCATATTCGTTGAAGCCCTCGGTGATCCACGACGGCATCTTATTGCCCACCGCGAGGATCAGGAGTTTCATTTTGCCGCTGGGACGCGCGCCTTAGGTTGTACGCCCCACAACTCTTCGAGGTTGTAATAGGCACGTACGGGCGGCTGCATGATGTGGACGAGCACTTCGCCGAAATCCACCAAGATCCATTCGCCACTGCCTTCGCCTTCGGTGCTCAGTGCTTCTTCGCCCAAGGCTTTCAGTTTTTTCTCGACGTTGTCAGAAAGCGCTTTGGTCTGGCGTGTCGATTGCGCGCTGGCAATGATCATGCACTCGAACAACGGGCTCTTCTTGCTGGTGTCGATGATCTCGATATCGACGGCTTTGACATCTTCCAAAGCATCTTTGATGGCGGCGATTTTTTGTTCGGTAGTTAGCATGGCGTGTAAGTCTTCTGAGAATAAATGTAATGGGCGACGCCATCTGGGGTGAGATAGCGGATGTTCTTGTGTTCTGCGCAACGGCGGCGGATGTCGGTGGCGGAGATGTCGAGTAATGGCATGTCCAGCGCAACGATGGCGCCACTTGCCGACTCGTGCAAACGACGCGGTGCAGGCGCGAGGCGCGCACGATACTCTTCTTTTAGTGCGTCATCAGCAGTTTCTATCGCGTTGCCTAGCGGCTTTCCAGGGCGCTGCATCACCACGATGTGCGCCAAGTCGAACACGCGACGCCATTCGTGCCAAGTGTGCAGATTCAGAAAAGCATCACTGCCCAGCAACAAGCACAGTGGCTGTTCGCTGCCGAACTCTTCGCGCAAGCTAGTCAAAGTGTCCACGCTGTAGCAGGGGTCGGTGCGATATACCTCGCGTACATCCACGCTGAACTCATGATGTCCATGTAATGCCGTTCGCACCATATCCATACGCGCCTCGGCCGAGGCGACGGGTGGAGTACGGTGTGGCGGCGTGCCGTTGGGGATGAAGCGCACCTGCTGCATGCGGCATTGTTCCAAGGCTTCCTGCGCGAGGCGCAGGTGACCGTTATGGATGGGGTCGAACGTGCCCCCTAAGATGCCGATCGGTGCGATGCCCACTACTTACAGTGCCAAGCGACGCATGTCAGCCAGCACATGCGCGAGGTAGGTGGTGAAGCGCGCGGCAGCCGCGCCATCAATCACACGATGGTCATACGACAAAGACAGCGGCAGCATCAGGCGTGGCACGAATTCGCCGTCTTTCCATACTGGCTTCATGCTGGAACGAGATACGCCCAAGATGGCGACTTCAGGCGCATTGATGATGGGCGTGAACGCCGTACCGCCGATGCCGCCCAAGCTGGAGATGGAGAAGCAGCCGCCTTGCATGTCGGCTGCGGTGATCTTCAAGTCGCGCGCCTTGGCACTGACTTCGCCCAATTCTTTTGCCAATTGCACGATGCCTTTTTGATCCACATCACGGATGACGGGCACCATCAAGCCATTCGGTGTATCGACGGCGACGCCGATGTGGATGTACTTCTTCAGCACCAGATTCTCGCCGCTCGCATCCAACGAAGCGTTGAAGTCGGGGAAGTGTTTCAGTGTGATGGCGCAAGCTTTGAGCATGAAGGCCAGCGGCGTGATCTTCAGGTTCTGCTTCGCGTATTCGGCCCCTAGTTCTTTGCGGAAGGCTTCCATCTCGCTGATGTCGGCTTCTTCGAACTGCGTCACGTGTGGGATCATCACCCAATTGCGATGCAGGTTCGCGCCAGAGATCTTCTTGATGCGTGACAGCGCCTTGGTCTCGATCTCGCCGAAGCGTGCGAAATCCACGTCCGGCCATGGCAACAGGCCGGGCAATGCACCGCCGCCAGTCGCAGGTTTAGCCAAAGTCTGTTTGACGAAGTTCTGCACGTCTTCTTTGGTGACGCGCCCCTTCTCGCCGCTACCGCCTACCTGCGTCAGGTTCACGCCGAGTTCGCGCGCGAAACGACGGATGGATGGGCTGGCGTGTGCGTTGCCACCGGAAGGTGCAGGTGTCGCTACAGCAGGTGCTACCACTGGGGCAGGCTTGGCTGCGACGGGCGCAGCGACCTGTGGTGCGGCAGCGGCAACTTGTGGTGCCGCAACGGGTGTAGCCGCTTTAGCTACGGCAGCACCACCTTCGATCAGCGCGATCAAATCGCCTTCCGACACTTTGTCGCCCACTTTGATCTTCATTTCCTTGACCACGCCCGCGAAAGGCGCAGGTACATCCATAGTTGCCTTGTCCGTTTCAACGGTGATGAGGGTTTGTTCAGCCTCGACCGTGTCGCCAGCTTTGACAGCTACTTCGATGACGCTCACACCCTTGAATCCGCCGATGTCCGGTACTTGTACTTTATTGATCTCTGCCACGTCGTTCTCCTTGATTACACCGTGGTGGGGTTAGGTTTGTCGGCGTTGATCTTGTACAGCTTGATCGCACGCGTGACTTCCTTCGCATCCACCTTGCCTTCATCTGCTAAGGCCTTCAATGCTGCAACCGCGACGTAGAATCGATCCACTTCGAAGAAGCTGCGCAGCTTTTTGCGTGAGTCGGAACGACCGAAACCATCCGTGCCCAGCGTCTTGTATTGCGCTTTAACGAAGGGGCGGATCTGTTCTGAATAGCTGCGGATGTAGTCGGTTGCCGCAATGACAGGGATGCTTGCATCCAAGGTTTGTTCGGTATAGCTGATGCGTGGCTTCGCTTCTGGGTGCAGGGTGTTCCAGCGTTCACAATCCACGCCATCACGGCGTAGCTCGTTAAAGCTAGTGACACTGAACACATCAGAGGCAACGCCGAAATCTTTTTCCAGCAATTCTGCAGCCGCAATGACTTCACGCAAGATCGTGCCGCTACCGAGTAGCTGTACTTTGTTCTTTGCTTTTGCTTTGCTTGCGCTGAACTTGTACATCCCCTTGATGATGCCTTCTTCCGCGCCCTTAGGCATGGCTGGGTGGGTGTAGTTCTCGTTCATCACCGTGAGGTAATAGAACACATCCTCTTGGTTTTTGTACATGCGCTCCATACCGTTTTGCACGATGACGGCCAGTTCGTAAGCGAACGTTGGGTCATAGGAAACGCAGTTGGGAATAGTGGCCGCCATCAAGTGGCTGTGGCCATCCTGATGTTGCAAGCCTTCACCGTTCAAGGTGGTGCGTCCTGCCGTGCCGCCGACCATGAAGCCGCGCGCGCGCAAATCGCCTGCCGCCCACGCCAAGTCGCCGATACGTTGGAAGCCGAACATAGAGTAGTAGATGTAGAACGGAATCATCGCCACGCCATGATTGGCGTAAGCAGTTGCCGCAGCGATCCAGTCAGCCATGCCGCCCGCTTCGTTGATGCCTTCTTGCAACACTTGTCCGGTTTCGGATTCTTTGTAGAACATCAACTGGTCGGCGTCTTGTGGGGTGTATAGCTGACCCACCTGCGAGAAGATGCCGAGTTGGCGGAACATGCCTTCCATACCGAAGGTGCGCGATTCATCCGGCACGATAGGCACGATCTGCTTGCCGATAGCTTTGTCTTTCACCAACACGCCGAGCAGTCGCACGAACGCCATGGTGGTGGAGAACTCACGATCTTCACTCGACTTCAGCAATGCATCAAACGCCGATAGTTCAGGAATCTGTAAGGCGGTGGTCACTGGATTGCGAGCCGGAACAGCGCCCATGATTGCACCACGTTCACGCAGATATTTTTCTTCCAAACTTCCTGCTTCGGGTCGCACGAAAGGTAGTTTTGGCAATTGCTCATCGGTGACCGGAATGTTGAAGCGATCACGGAATTTACGCAGAGCATCCGCATCCACTTTCTTTTGTTGGTGTGTGGTGTTCTGGCCTTCACCTGCATCACCCATGCCGTAACCCTTCACCGTCTTGGCGAGGATGACGGTTGGCTGTCCAGTGTGCTTGGAAGCTGCCGCATAAGCCGCGAACACTTTGTGCGGATCATGACCGCCACGATTCAAACGCCAGATCTCGTGGTCGGACATGTCGGAGACCAGCTCCAACAATTCTGGATATTTGCCGAAGAAATGTTTGCGCACATACGCGCCATCTTTGGATTTGTAGGTTTGGTAATCGCCATCGACGACTTCTTCCATGCGTTTCAGCAACAGACCCGTCTTGTCTTTCGCCAACAGTCGATCCCACTTGCCGCCCCACACTACCTTGATGACGTTCCAGCCTGCGCCACGGAACACACCTTCCAATTCCTGAATGATCTTGCCGTTGCCGCGCACTGGGCCATCCAAGCGTTGCAAGTTACAGTTGATGACGAAGATCAGATTGTCCAAGCCTTCGCGACCGGCCATCGAGATCGCGCCCAAGGATTCCGGCTCATCCGTCTCGCCATCGCCCAAGTATGCCCATACCTTGCGGCCATTGGTTTGCGCCAAGTTGCGGTGTTGCAAATAGCGCATGAAGCGCGCTTGGTAAATCGCCATCAAAGGGCCGAGACCCATCGACACGGTAGGGAACTGCCAGAAATTCGGCATCAACCAAGGATGCGGATAGGAAGACAATCCTTCGCCATCTACTTCTTGGCGGAATTTATACAGTTGCTCTTCGCTGATGCGACCTTCCATAAAGGCGCGCGCATACACGCCGGGAGACGAGTGGCCTTGGAAGTACACCAAGTCGCCGCCGTGCGTATCCGTCTTGCCGTGGAAGAAGTGGTTGAAGCCCACGTCATATAGCGTCGCGGCAGACGCGAAGCTGGCGATGTGGCCGCCGAGTTCGGAAGATTCTTTGTTCGCGTTCAATACGATAGCCATCGCGTTCCATCGCATCAGAGCGCGGATGCGGTGTTCCATATCGAAATCGCCGGGGGAGCGCTCTTCTTTATCCAATGGGATAGAGTTGATGTAGGGTGTGGTCGCGCTGATGGGCAGATCGTCGCCAGCTAGGCGTGCATGATTGATGAGTTGGTCGATCAAGAAGTGGGCGCGGTCGCCGCCTTCTTTATCTAGAACGGATTGCAGTGAATCCAACCATTCTTGGGTTTCTTGTGGATCGTAGTCAGGTTGTTGCGTAGCCATCTTTACTCTCTCCCTAAGTTACATCGTATCGTTTCATTTTCTGTCACTAACCAATCTATCTTGTGGTCAGTGCCCTCTTGCGGAATCTCTGCAACCACCTGCATTGCGAATGCCCCAGCGATCAATACTGGTCGTCGTGGCAGTTGCGCTAACAACTTATCGAAGTAGCCGCCACCGTATCCTAGCCTTCCGCCTTCACGGTCGAAAGCCACGCCAGGCATCAAGATCAGGTCTAGCTCGCCTAACGCTTCGAACCGCTTGCACTTTTCGATAATGGGTTCACGTATGCCATAAGTTCTGGCCGCTACTTCTCCATCCAAATCTTTGACCTCGAACAACTCCAGATGCTTGCTCGCTTTGTTCACCCGAGGTAGCAATACACGCTTGCTGTCCTCTAGTGCCTGCCGAACCCACGCTTCACTTGCCAATTCTGAACCGAAGTTCAGGTAACCCAGCACCGTTCGAGCTGTCCTATAGGAGGCCAAGCCGCAAAGCTGGGCCACGATGTCCTTGCTTGAGCGAGTTCGTAAGCTTGGCGTCAGATTGTCACGGGCGGCGATTATACGTTGCCGAAGCGCCAGCTTCCTAGCTTGGATGTCAGAGAGGTGATCTGCCATGCCTGCCTATGCTGTGTTTTACGGCAGAATTGTTGGCAATATTCGCCATCTTGTTTTTATCAGCCGAGAAAAAGTCGATATGCTGGATTGTCACTCTCGTCCCAATAGGGGTAGCCGAGGGTGTCAAGAAAGGTCTTGAGTGCCTTTTTGTCGGTCTTGGGCACTTGCATCCCGACCAGCACACGACCGTAATCCGCGCCGTGATTGCGGTAGTGGAATAGGCTGATGTTCCAGTTATGGCTCATGCTGTTGAGGAAGTTCATCAGCGCGCCAGGGCGTTCCGGGAACTCGAAACGGAACATGATCTCGTCTTTGGCCTCGGGGGCATGCCCGCCAACGAGATGGCGCAGATGCAGTTTCGCCATTTCGTTGTCACTCAAATCCAAGGTGGGCAATTTGCTACGTTGCAACTTCTCGATGAGGTCTGAGGCTTCCGCTTGATCTTTCACTTGGATGCCGACGAAGACCTGCGCCGCTTTTGGGTCGGCATAGCGATAGTTAAACTCGGTGATGTTGCGTTTGCCTAGCAGTGCGCAAAATTTGCGGAAGCTGCCGGGAGTCTCTGGGATAGTCACAGCCAAGAGTGCTTCGCGTTTCTCGCCGATCTCGGCGCGTTCGGCCACGAAACGTAGGCGGTCGAAGTTCATGTTTGCGCCGCAGGCGATGGGGATGAGTGTCTCGCCTTTGAGTTGTTCGCGCTTGGCGTAGGCTTTCGCCCCCGCGACGGCGAGAGCGCCGGCAGGCTCGAGGATGGAGCGGGTGTCTTGGAACACGTCTTTGATGGCAGCGCACACTTCATCGGTGTCTACCAAGATGACTTCATCCACGTATTGTTTGCAGATGCGGAAGGTCTCTTCACCCACATATTTAACTGCGGTGCCGTCCGAGAACAGGCCGACATCATTCAGCGTGACGCGTTTTTTGGCTTTGAGTGAGCGATACATCGCGTCGGAGTCGGTGGTTTGCACGCCGATGATCTTGATGTCGGGGCGCACTTGTTTCACATAAGCTGCAACGCCCGCGATCAATCCGCCGCCGCCAATGGCGCAGAAGATGGCATGGATGGGCGCCTGATGCTGGCGCAATATCTCCATACCAATGGTTCCTTGGCCTGCGATGACGTAAGGATCGTCGAAGGGGTGTACGAAAGTGAGTTGCCTCTCTTTTTCCAGCGCTAGCGCATGGGCGTAGGCATCGCTGTAGCTATCGCCGTGCAACACGATTTCCACGGAACGCTGACCAAAGTGACGCACCGCATCGATCTTCACTTGCGGTGTGGTGGTCGGCATCACGATGGTGGCCTTGCAGCCCAAGCGATGCGCAGACATCGCCACGCCTTGCGCATGATTGCCAGCAGACGCGGCGATGACGCCCTGCTTTAACTGAGCAGGTGAAAGGTGCGCCATCTTGTTATACGCACCGCGCAGCTTGAACGAGAACACAGGTTGCATGTCTTCGCGCTTGAACAGTATGCGATTGCCCGTGCGAGCCGATAAAGTAGGCGCATGTTCAAGTGGCGTTTCTATGGCCACGTCATAGACGCGCGCGGTGAGGATTCTTTTTAGATAATTTTGCATGGTGACCAGCGGGCAAGTGAATTGCCCGCAAGATTAGCAGGAATCTAGGCGCTTATGCGCGCAGACCAATCATCTTGTAAAAGCTCGGTAGGTCGCTCAAGTCTTCTAGCACTGCCGCCGCCCCAGTGAAATCTTGCTTCACGGTGTAGGGGTTGGTGGTGATGTAGGTCTTGATGCCTGCGGCCAACGATGAGCGCAGTCCGTTGTTGGAGTCTTCCAATGCGATGCAGTCGTTTGGTGCGAGTTTGAGTTCGTTCAATACCCAGTGATAAATATCAGGTGCGGGCTTCTTTAAAGGCACGATGTCGCCGCAACCGTTGGCGGCGAAGTAACTTGCCCAGTCCTTTCCTAATCCCACTTCCAAAAGCGCGGTCACGTTTTCAGCTGTAGTCGTGGTGGAGATGGCTAGCGTGATGCCTGCTTTGCGTGCATCGTTGATGAGTTGCTTGATGCCGGGGCGCAGAGGGATCGCGCCTTCACGCAACATGGCGGTGTAGTGTCCTGTCTTGATAGCATGTAGATGCTTCACGAAATCATCGAAGCTCTCGGGTTTGGTGTAGCCCTTCAGGAAATCCGAAACGAAATATTTGATGCGCTCTTTGCCGCCTGTCACTTTGAGTAGCTTGTCATACAGCGCCACATCCCAGTTCCAATCCAAGCCGTTTTCGGCGAACGCCCTATTGAATGATTTGCGGTGGCCGTCTTCAGTGTCTGCCAGCGTGCCGTCGACGTCGAATATGATTGCTTTGAGAGTCATCTTGTTAATTTCCTTATTTGTTGATTAACGCATGCCCGGGAATTTTCCCGCCATGCCGCGCATCATTTTGGCCATACCACCTTTGCTGCTGAACATCTTCATCATCTTCTGCGATTGTTCGAACTGATTCAGCAATTGATTGACGTGCATCACCTGTACGCCAGAGCCAGCTGCGATGCGACGTTTGCGGGAGGCTTTTATCTGCTCGGGGTGGCTGCGCTCATAAGGCGTCATCGAATTGATGATGCCTTCGGTGCGATTGATCTGGCGCTCATCCACTTTTGCGCCAGCGGCAGCATTGGCGAGCTGCGCGGGCAACTTATCCATCAGAGCCGACATGCCACCCATCTTCTTCATCTGGACGATCTGCATTTTGAAGTCGTTGAGGTCAAAGCCTTTGCCGCTTTGCATCTTCTTGGCGAGTTTCTCTGCCTCGCCCATATCGACGGTGCGTTGCGCTTCTTCCAGCAAGGAAAGTACATCGCCCATGCCGAGGATGCGTTGAGCCATGCGGTCGGGATGGAAAGCTTCGAGCCCGTTTGGCTTTTCGCTGACACCGACGAACTTGATCGGCTTGCCGGTGATGTGGCGTACAGACAAGGCAGCACCGCCACGTGCATCGCCATCCATCTTGGTGAGGATGACGCCGGTGAGTGGCAATGCGTCGCCGAAGGCTTTGGCTGTGTTCACCGCATCTTGACCCGTCATCGCATCGACCACGAACAGCGTCTCGATAGGTTTCATTGCGGCGTGCAAATCTTTGATCTCCGCCATCATCGCTTCATCCACGGCCAGACGACCTGCAGTGTCGACGATCAGCACGTCATGGTGATGTTTGCGCGCGAAGTCGAGTGCGGCGAGCGCGATGTCCAGCGGCTTTTGGCTGACATCGGAGGGGAAGAAGTCGGTGCCGAGTTGTTGTGCGAGTGTGCGCAGTTGTTCGATAGCCGCTGGACGGTAGACGTCGCAGCTCACCAGCAATACCTTCTTCTTATTCTGCTCTCGCAGCAGTTTGGCGAGTTTGCCGCTGCTGGTGGTTTTGCCCGCGCCTTGCAAGCCAGCCATCAAGATGACAGCGGGTGGTACGGCGGCAAGATTGAGCGCGTCGTTGTGCTCGCCCATCAGTTTGGTCAGCTCGCGGTTCACGACGCCGATGAGAGCTTGTCCCGGAGTCAGGCTGCCGATGACTTCTTGTCCCAGTGCCGCTTCTTTGACTTTAGCGATCAGCTCTTTGACGACGGGCAGGGCGACGTCTGCTTCCAACAGGGCGAGGCGCACTTCGCGCAAAGCGTCTTGAATATTAGTTTCAGAAAGTCGCGCTTGTCCGCGTAGATTCTTGACGATGCCGCTGAAGCGTTGGGTTAGGTTATCTAACATGATGGCTTTATGACTTGGTGTAGAATCCGCGCAGTCTAAAACATCTGCACTCTTCATGTCGAACCAAGCCTTACATCTGCTGACCTTTGTCCTTTATACCGTTCTGGCTATTCTGTTCTGGCGCGCTCAGGCGGCGGGCAATGCTGAGCAGCAGAATCGTGGTGCGTTAGGTCATCTGGTGGTCGTGCCATTGGCGCTGCATGGCTGGTTGCTTTACGACACACTATTTATATGGGGAGCGCTGAATCTGGGTTTGGTCTATGCGCTGTCTCTGATTCTTTGGCTCACGGTGTTGGTGTACTGGCTGGCGCGTTACTTCTATCCATTGTCCAGCTTGCAGACGCTCGTTTTACCGCTGGCTGCCTTTAGCACGGTGCTTCCTGCGATCTTTCCAGAAGCTCACATCTTGGCGCAACCCGCATCTGCGCTGTTCGACACCCATGTCTTGGTAGCGATGCTGGCCTACAGCCTGTTCACCATCGCGGCTTTACATGCTGGGCTGATGTCTTTGGTCGAAAAACAGCTGCATCACGCAAAACTCCCCAAGGTTTTGCAGAATCTGCCCCCTTTGCTGACGATGGAAAGCCTGTTGTTCCGTGTCATCGGGGTGGGATTCGTGTTGCTGACCATCACGGTTGTGTCTGGCATGCTGTTTTCCGAGAATATCTTTGGTCACGCTTGGCAGTTTAATCATAAAGTCTTGTTTGGAATGATCTCTTGGGTGGTGTTCGGCGTTCTGTTGCTGGGTCATCACTATTACGGTTGGCGCGGCCATACGGCGGTGCGCTGGACCTTGAGCGGCTTTGGTTTCCTCGTGCTGGCCTATCTGGGCAGCCGATTCGTCCTAGAAGTCCTGCTTCATCGCTGATTCTTCAATCTAAACAATCCTTGCCAGAGATCGGCAAGGTGTCGTAGAATTCGCGCCCTTTGGCGTTGGCCAAACAAATTTTTCATTGGGAAATCATTATGGTAGTCATTCGTCTTTCTCGCGGCGGCTCTAAGAATCGCCCGTATTACAACGTAGTCGTTGCTGATTCTCGCAATCGTCGCGATGGTCGTTTCATCGAGCGCGTTGGCTTCTACAATCCTTTGGCAGCTGAAGGTTCTGAAGGTCTGCGTATCGCTTTGGATCGCGTGACTCACTGGCAAGACAAGGGCGCGCAATTGAGCGAGACCGTTGGCCGCTTGGTTAAAAAAGCCGGTGCAGCAACCAAAGCCTAACGAGGCGAGCCCCATGGTCGTCATGGGGAAGGTGGTCGCAGCGCAAGGTATCCAAGGTTGGGTGAAGGTATTGCCCTTCACCGAGTATGTGGACAGTCTGCTCGATTACGACACTTGGTATATCGGTAACGAGCAGTCATGGCGTCCGATCAAGGTGATGGAATCCAATGTTCACGGCAAGTTGGTCGTGGCGAAGCTGGAAGGCATCCCGGACCGTACGGCAGCTGAAAGATACAAAGGCGAATTGATCGCGGTTTCTCGCGACAGCCTGCCGGAACAAGTCGAAGGCGAGTACTACTGGTCTGATTTGATCGGGATGTCGGTGGTGAATCTTGAAGGTCATGTGTTCGGCACGGTGGATTCGTTGCTTGAGACCGGAGCCAACGATGTGCTGGTGGTCAAGGGCGATAGCGGAGAGACATTGATGCCGTTCATCGCAAGCGTGATCCAGCAGGTCGATCTGAATAACAAGACCATCCGGGTGGATTGGCAGGCGGACTACCTCAAATGAGGTTCGATGTCGTCACGCTGTTCCCTGAGATGTTCGACGCCATCACCAAGTTTGGTGTGACGCGTAAGGCAGTAGAGTTAGGCAAGTTCGAGTTGCAAGCGTGGAACCCAAGAGATTTCACGACGGACAACTACCGCACCATCGATGACCGTCCTTACGGTGGTGGTCCCGGGATGGTGATGTTGGCGGAGCCTTTGGAAAAAGCCATCAGCGCAGCGAAAGCAGCGCAGGCGGCAAGTGGAGTGAAAAAGAGTCGAGTGATCCATCTCTCTCCGCAAGGCAGGCAACTTACGCACGAGATCGTGATGGAGTTGCTGGCGCGGGATGAAGGATTGATCTTGTTGGCGAGTCGTTACGAGGGCGTGGATGAGCGCCTGTTGCGTCAGCAAGTGGATGAAGAGCTTTCCATCGGTGACTATGTATTGTCCGGTGGCGAGTTGGCAGCGATGGTGGTGATGGATAGCGTGGTGCGGCAGATACCCGGTGTGTTGGGTGACGATGCATCCGCACAGCAGGATTCTTTTGTGCAAGGTCTGCTGGATTGTCCGCACTACACGCGCCCAGAGATTTATAACGGCGAGGCGGTTCCTGATGTGTTGATGTCAGGGCACCACGCCGAGATAGAGAAGTGGCGATTGAAGCAGTCATTGGGTAGGACTGCAGAACGTCGTCCAGAATTGCTGGCAATACGCCAGTTAACTAAACAGGAAGCTCGGCTACTGGCTCAGTACCAGCAGGAACAAGCTCCCGCACAAGAAGAGGAAACAAAATGAATCTGATCGGAATTCTTGAAAAAGAAGAAATCGCTCGTCTGAATAAGACTATCCCTGGCTTCGGCCCTGGCGACACAGTCATCGTCAACGTCAACGTTGTCGAAGGCGACAAAAAACGTACACAGGCTTTCGAAGGCGTAGTCATCGCAAAGCGCAACAAAGGGCTGAACTCCAGCTTCATCGTGCGTAAAGTATCCTCCGGCGAAGGCGTCGAGCGTACTTTCCAAACTTACTCTCCGAGCGTTGCTAGCATCGAAGTCAAGCGTCGCGGCGATGTGCGTCGTGCCAAGCTGTACTACCTGCGCGATCGTTCCGGCAAGTCGGCACGTATCAAGGAAAAGTTGCCAGCACGCAAAGTCGCTGCGTAAGCAACGGTTCTGTGTGTCAAATAAAAACGGGAGCTTCGGCTCCCGTTTTAGTTTCGACCGCCGCTTTGCGGCTTCACATCGGCTACGCCGATTTGAGTCTGCACTGAAGCTTCCGCTTTTACTTTCGGGCTATCATGTGGGCATGACACCCCAAGCCATCATCACTGCGCCTTTTGGCAAGCTCGCCATCCGTTGTTCGGATGAGGATCTATTGGGCATCGAATTCGTCTCCTCCCGCATGAAGGTGTTAGCTCCTGCCAGCCCGATGGCACGGGAGATATGCGACCAGTTGGCCGCTTATTTTGCTGACGCTGGGTTTGAATTCGATTTGCCATTCAGTCTTGATGGTACGCATCACCAATGCCTTGTGTGGCAGGCGATGCTAGATATTCCTCGCGGACAGACGCTGACCTATGGCGAACTGGCGAAGCAGATCGGTTCTAGCGCGCAAGCGGTAGGGCAGGCTTGTGGGAGTAATCCGATACCCATCGTCATTCCATGCCATCGAGTGGTAGGCAAGAGCGGCTTGGGCGGTTTCATGCACCATGCAGAAGGCGACGCGCTTGATATCAAACGTTGGCTGTTGGCACATGAACGACGCTGAGTTGTTGGACGAGTTCAGTGATGCGTTGTGGTTGGAAGACGGTTTGTCGCGCAACACACTGGAAAGTTACCGACGCGACCTCGATAAATTCTCCGGTTGGCTTGAAGCGCAACGCGGTTGCGGTATCACAGCGACCACCCATGCTGACATCCAAGGTTTTTTAGCACATCTGGTCGGTGGGCAGAAAGCTAAAGCGACTTCCACCTCGCGCGCCATCTCTAGTCTCAAACGCCTGTTCCGTTACCTGCTTCGTCAGAACAAGATCACAATCGATCCTACTTTGCAGATCGCTACCCCGAAGTTGCCACGCAGTCTGCCCAAAAGCCTGACCGAGGAAGATGTCGAGCTACTGTTGAACGTCCCTGATGTGCAAACGCCGCTGGGGATGCGTGACCGCACCATGCTGGAGGTGTTGTATGCCAGCGGTCTGCGCGTGTCGGAGTTGGTCACCTTGAAAGTGGCACAGGTCAGTCTGGACATGGGGGTGACGCGTGTGATGGGTAAGGGCAGTAAGGAGCGTCTCGTGCCCTTGGGGGAAGAGGCGTTGGATTGGATCAAGCGCTATTTGACTGACACTCGGCCTGTGTTGCTGGATGGCAAGCTGACGGATGACTTGTTCGTCACGCAGCGTGGCGAAGGCATGACGCGCCAGATGTTCTGGTATCTGATTAAGAAACACGCTAAGACGGGGGGGCTGCATAAACCCTTGTCACCACACACTTTGCGCCATGCCTTTGCCACGCACCTACTCAATCATGGTGCTGACTTGCGCGTGGTGCAGATGTTGTTGGGACATTCGGACATCTCGACTACGCAGATATACACACATGTGGCACGCGAGAGATTGAAAGCGCTGCATGCGATGCACCATCCGCGCGGCTAGATTGGGCTTCAGGCTTGTTTCATTGAAGGCCATTTCCTGCAATAATCCCGAGCCAACAAATGCATAAATCAAAAGAAGAGGCTACATCATGGCAATGACTCAAGACGATATGAAACGCGCGGTCGCTCAAGCGGCTATAACTTACGTACCAAACGATTGCATCGTGGGCGTGGGTACGGGTTCCACGGCTAATTTCTTTATCGATGAGCTGGCTAAGATCAAAGGCAAGATCCGAGGCGCGGTCGCGAGTTCTGAAGCATCAGCCAAGCGCCTGCAAGGCCATGGCATCGAAGTGTTGTCACTCAACGATGCGGGTGATTTGCCTGTTTACGTGGATGGCGCAGACGAGATCACCAAGCACATGCACATGGTCAAAGGCGGTGGCGGTGCATTGACGCGCGAGAAGATCGTGGCAGCCGCCAGCAAGAAATTCATCTGCGTATGTGACGAAAGCAAGTTGGTGGATGTATTGGGTAAGTTCCCGTTGCCTATCGAAGTGATCCCAATGGCGCGTAGCTA
>PNNY01000011.1 GCA_013824485.1 Sideroxydans sp. | reverse complement strand
GCTTGTAAATCATCGTCGGGATATTGAACTGAGTCACCGGCACTACGATCACCTACTTCGAGGTAATAAACATCCTCATTGGAGCGATTAATGAGTTGGTGAGCATTTCCAGTACCCGCCTTGAAACCCGCACACATTCCTGGAAATAGTGGCGTCTCCCCATCATCCGAAATGAGTATTGGGCTACCTTGCAATATGTAGATAAACTCATCCTGTTTTGAGTGAGCGTGCCTTAGCGCAGAACCCGCTGCGGGTGCAAGTTTTGTCAGATTGACGCCAAAGTTTGAAAGCCCAAAGAGATCGCCTAATGCACTTTTCTCTCGTCCAACCATTCGTGAAGCGAATGGTTGCGGATAGATCGAAGGTGTCGTGCGGGGAGAAACTTCTTTTGCCATGACTGCTGCTGGAATATCAGGCTTGCTCATAGGGATCCTTGATGCGTTTAAATGAAGGTTGTTCGTAGAGTGAATCGACTTCTTTTCAAGCATCTCAATTTCAAGATCGAGCTGCTTGGGAGTTCCGATACCCGCTGAAATAGGGTAACTACTAATCACCCCAGTTCTGCGATAGCCGCGCCTTAAGTAAAATTCAATTAGTTCATGTCGTGCCGACAAAACCGTCATAACAAAATTCTCGGGGTGATACTGTTTTTGGGCGAATTTTTCTGCGAATTCTAGTAACTTTTTACCTATGCCCTGCCCTTGAAATTTCGGATGCACCGCGAAAAGACCTAGGTGACAGTCTCTCCCCTCCTTTTCAAGATGAATGCACCCCACAAGAGAATTGTTTCGAAAGCCGATGATAATGGTCGAGTCAGATTTCGATATTAGTTCAGACAGAAAATCAAAGTTTGTTCTGCAACCATCAACCAGATCAGATTCATGGGTCCAAGCTGAGGAGCTAGATTCTGGTCGATATGCCAGATTAACCATGGAAGCTATTTGAGCTAAATCTGCAGTGCAGGCAACTTGAAATCTATCGATGTTAATCATAAGAATGCTGTGGCTGGCTTAGTAAATAAATATTTCTTGATTAGTTCATGTCACAGAGCAGATTCGATCTGTCGCAAAATTTCCCCACATCCCCAATAAACATATAGAGCTCAATAGCCATGCGAAAAAACGGTAAGTCACACGATTACTGGTGACCTGAATCAGGCTGTGAAGTGTTCGAAGTAAAACAAATATCCATGCGGCCACCACATACCCAAGCGTTGTCTCATGGGTTACTTCAAGAGCAAGACATAGGATGTAAAACAGTACCGGCAATTCGAAAAGATTCGAGAAATTATCGGATGCTTGGCTGTTCTTTAATAGGCTACTAACTCCGCGTGATGTCGCAAGCGATTGCGGTGAGATTCTGTTCACTCGCATTTCTTGGATGCGCTTGTAGACAGTCATAGCCCAGATAAGTGAGGTAAGACTTACCAATGCAATACAAGGAAGAAATATGTCATTTAACATAAGTTATCTGCCCGATGCTTGTTTGCCGCGCAATGTCATGACTGAACTAATTGCGATCGCAGCAACTTTTCCATCATCGCGGATGATTTCGCACATGTAATGGCTAACGGTATTTCCGCTTTGAACAGGCTTGGCAACTGCGCGTAAAGTAGATTTCCATACGGGCCTAAAAAAATTCACTTTCAGGTCAATGCTCGCAAAGGATTCACCCTCGTTCATCAGTGTGGAATGAGCCGTGCCAATAGCTGCGTCAGCTAGTTCTGACATCAGGCCGCCGTGGACGGTACCCTGCTGATTTCCATGAATGTCAGAGTCAGCATCAATCTCTACAGTAGCAGTGCCCTTGCCGATTTCCACTATTCTGATACCCAAAGTCTGTGAAATTCGAGTCGGGTACGCCATGTGAGTGACATCACTCTCATCTAAGGAATTTGCAATTTGCTTTTCCAAAAATTGCAGCACGGGCAACTTGGTGATTTCAATATTCATGCTTCCTCCAGTTGGATGTAACAGTATGTTTACGATTTGAATTTACCATCCAGAATGCAATAGCTATAATTAATTTAACTTATCCTATATATAGGAATTTACTATTATGAAAATTCAGCATCTAAGATTTTTAACCGCAGTTGTCGACTACGGGGGAGTAATCAAAGCATCAGAAAGGCTTCATTTGTCTCAACCTACAATTACGATTGGCCTTAAAGCTCTCGAGCAAAATCTTGGGAAGCCGATTTTCGATAGATCTGAGAAAACAAATAGACCTTTGAAACTTACGCCAGATGGACGAAGGTTTTACCAACATGCGATCGAAATTCTCCGCCAGTGCGATATCGCGCGGGCAAACTTTATTGAGGCCGCAATTGAGAAAAATCAGATGCGAATTGGCATTATCGATACGCTCACTCAAACGGTGATTAACAATGTGATTCGAGAGGTAAGACAAAAACTTCCTGATGTTGAGATTGAAATTTGGGAAGGCTCGCCAGAACAAATATCGAAATGGTTAACTAAAAATAAAATTGATTTTGCATGGACAAATGTTAACGACCTCACTCCCAATGCGATAACTCTTTGGCGCGAACCCATTGTTGCAGTGATGCCCCCCAATCATGTTGTAATCAATAGTCACGCTGATTCGATAGCACTTAGAGATCTAGAAAAAATCCCGTTCATTTTTCGATCTAGGTGCGAACTGGACGCTGTAGGACGTGCGGAACTTAAAACTGCTGGAATCAGACTGAAGGTGAAAGTACGGGCAGAACGAGAAGATTTTGCATTCCAGCTGGTTCGTGATGGGGAAGGATTTACATTCGCTCCCAGAAGTTTGGTTCCTGATGACTTGGCATTCATCAGGGTGTTAGATTTTACTGTGCGTAGAGTCATAGGGCTGCAATGGCAGGAGAGTGCGGACTCATTTCTTAAAGGTGTCTTGGTTGAAGCCGCAGAAAAATCTTCAAAGCAGTTTCAGTAAATCCAGCGTGGCTAGAGAAAGTAAGTAGCTTCGTTTTCACCCTTACCAAAAGGTGAAGACGTCCATCAAGCAGCAATCCTGTCTCACCCAACTTTTCTCATGTACCCAACGATATTCTGGATAAAGCAGCAGAAGATCGAATGCTAAAGGGCTACCTAGAATAAGTTGCTGTAAGTTGTGCTTTCGCCAAGCTATTGCTGTTAAGCATATAACCAATTAATGCAGCACTTGCATCCTCAGGAACGCCGAGCTTTGCAACCTTTAGCGCATACAAAGTAAATATATAGCGATGTGGTGTATCTCCGGGAGGGGGGCAAGCGCCCCCAAATCTATTTTCACCAAAATCGTTACGCCCTTGTTTTGCTCCAGGAGGAAGTGGCGTCTTTATAGCGATACCAGAAGGCAAATGGGAAGTTGAAGAGGAAATGTCATAAATAATCCAATGCCACCATCCGCTACCAGTGGGTGCATCAGGATCATGTACGGTTACTGCAAAACTGAGCGTCCCAGCAGGAACATCTTTCCAAATCAATGTTGGAGAGAAATTGTCTCCACTACAGCCGAAACCTTTGTATATTTGAGCGGTATTTAGCGTACGCCCCGTCGCGATATCTGGGCTAGAGAGATCGAGTGCGTATGCGTTACTGGTGAATAGTAATGCAGCTGTGAGAAAAGCTATGATGCGAATCATGAATAACTCCTAAATACGTTTGCAATGTAGGAAGTTTAGACATGAAGCGATATTTCATTTGCTCAAAATATACTGTCAATCGCTCAACTTGAAATTAGCCACTTCTGCAGGATCAACTCCAAAGCGTTTCGAAAAACTGAGACAAAAAGCGGGAACTGAGAAATAGCCGTGTTCAGCAGCGACCACTTTTATTGGCTTGGTAGATGTCTGCAAATGCATTAGTGCAGAATGCAGGCGAGCATCCTGTATGAGTTCACGCAACGAAGTGCCCTCAGAGACTAAACGCCTTCTAAGAGTTGCACCGCTCAAATGAAACAAGTCTTCAAAATATGCAGAAGACCAGTCGCGCGCTGGACTTGCTGATACGGTCATCCGGATTCGTGAGGAATAACTTGGGTCAAGTGATCTCAGGAATTGCCCGTGTCCAGTACGAAACAACTCCAGCAATATTCCTAATAGTCGATAATTTCTTACTGCAGCGTCCGAAACATTTTCATCAGAAATGTAGCTCAGTATTGCGCTATTTATGCAGGACAAATCCCCAACACTGACAACATCTTGATGTTGTTCCAAAGGTGTGAGATATGTTCCGGAAACTAGGTTGCGAGCAATATTCACGACTTCCCATGGAATTTGAATTACCAAAGCTCTGTAAGGCGAATCACTATCTGGAAAGTTTTCACTATTAGCTTGAAGCGCTGCATGCGACATTAGAAATTGTCCTGGTTTGCACTCCCAATACTTCGAACCAACATTAAATCGCTTGCGCCCTGTGAGCGGAATAATTACTACAGGGGTGTCACACGAAACAGCGGATAGTTTGTAATAATTCCAAGCTACAGTTGATGATTGGTAGAGCGAGGTCTGGGCCAAAACCTGAGCTAATCTGGAAATTTCTGGGACTTTGCCGCTACTCTGTAGCTTCATGGGGAGATCCAAAATGTATTTACTAGGATATGGCTGCCGCGACATCCTATACTCAAACTGGATGAGTATCACAACTTGGCTCAACTATACAATCTAGTATCGCCATCGTCATAGCAGCCGGATTCAATACATTTTGATTTGTATGTTTTGACCGAGATTCTGCCTATCTCTTATTCGGCCAAAGCGGTCTAGATACTCACTTTCTCGATGTGTCCGTTATGCGCTAGGAAGCGGACAAATAGTATGGCAATGAGTAGGTGACCCTCCGTTCGACAAGCACCTAGCCCAAACGTCAGCGTTTCAGTCCTGTGAATGCGCACTCCCAATTTAAAAAGGAAGATTTCTATCTTCGACGAACATCGGTCTCTGGCTTCTTGTCTTGCGTCTCTTCATTGTGAAGTACGTATGCGCTATGCAATGCATTTATACGGTTGGTCTCTTAGATGCTCTCGGCTGCATAGCGGCTAGTGCAATGAAGGTACGATCAGCAAGGTCATACAAGCGCTGAACTCGGGAACACAGCAACTCAATATCAGAGCTGTGCAACTGCTTGGAGCTATCCTCGATATGCTGGCGAGAGATAAGTGCATGCCCATCTAATTGAATATGCCAAGTATTGTAGGGATCTTTGTAGTGAGTAAGGGCATCGCGCGGAGCGACGGCTTCTGCGATCCATTCTGTATAGGCTTGATCAAAGTAGGCTAGCAATACGTCAGATGTCTTGTCTCGTTGAACGCGGGCCATGAACCCACTTGCTTTCCCGTTGGCCTCGTATCTACCCCAGGTTGTGTGCTGGGCAATCCCCGGATAATAAAAATACAGCACACGAACCAATCTGTCTAACGCCCCTTTTATTGCAAGCATCACTGCACTCCAATGCACCTCGATTGAGACGCTTCGCAACCCCATAGAGGGGGGGCTGGCATCGAAGGGGTGCGTATGCTTTATCTCATCCCATTCGACGTCGAAGGCGTAACTTTCGAGATAGTTGTTGAGATGAATTCCGGGTGCGGAAAGCGAAGGTCTAATTGCTTCGACTTCAAAGCTGATTGATTCGAAGATGTCGTATTCATCTTGAGGAAAGCCAGGTTCGGGAATATCTCCCTCTGAAAACCGTAGTGCCCCAAACGAATACTTAGGTGACTGTTTGAAAATCTGCATCTTCGCTTGAATGATGCGAGAAAGATCTGCATCTACGTCTCGCTTAAGCGAGCGAACTTCCGTGGCTGCTATTAACAGCGCCTTGCCGTGTTCATTGCAATCTTCGGGTAGATCATCGCACAACTCATTTCCCTCCGTTCTCTAATACTGGAGCCAAACTGGCGCGTTTGTTTTTGCATCCTACGTCAGGATGCACACGCTGTGTTGCCGTATAGCGGCCGCTAACGACCTGCAGCGTTCGACCCGAAGGCGACCTTCGCATTTACACAAAGCAGACCGTCAACGTTGAGGTAAGGTTAGAGATCTTTTTTAAAGCTTTTGAGATACTCTTCTTCGATCGGTGTCATTCGCTCGTCCGTAAGGCCAAACTTCTCGCGTAGCGGTTTGACGGTCTCCATGAGCTTGTCGTCCGCTGCCTCAAAGAGCCTTTGAGCGCGCTCAAGTTCATGAATCATTTTCTCGCGCCCGTCGCGGGACATGTAAACTTCCGCTCGCTCGCGAAAGAAATGATGCGTCAGGAAGTTGCGCGTTTTCAATGCATCGGTAAGGAGTTCTTCTAGTTCTGTCGGGACTGATGTCGCGTTCTTCAAGCCTCGAATGAGCCGTCCGAGCGTTTGCTCGAATTGCTGATCCATGAACATATCAAACTCCGCCTCCCATTCCTTCCTCGGAACCGGCTTTCCGGCACGACGTGGCAATAGTTCGGTACACATTAAGGCATTGGCTAGCCCATGCTCTAAGACCTGGGCTAGATAAAGCGCCAGACCGAAGTGGGCATAGACGGTCTTGACGTGCTCATCCGCTCTGTCGTCGCTCATAATCAATGTTTAGCTCGCCGGTGGCACGCCGAAGACGTTGTGCCCGTTACCGGTCATTGGTTTCAAGCTTTATACTTCTCGTACTCATCTAAATACAAGCGTTCAGACTCGTCACGGAACTGGTTTCGCTTCTGGTGTAAATCGTTGAGCTTTGCACTGATACTCTTGTAGATAATTTGGTGGGCTTGGTTCTTTAGCTCCTCTTCATCGTATTCATCGATTTCAAAGTCATCCTCCAGAGCCAAGTTAACCAACCTCAGTAAAATGACCTTATCAATTTTGTCGACAGTTTCGTAGCCGTCTTCTTCCGTCAGATAATGACCCTGACTGTTTTCAATTTTTAATACTTTCATACCCGCCTCTCCTATCGACATAAGCATCTTCACCTGCTTCCAATGTATTCATGGTCACTTGGAAATTACTTATTTTTTCACCTTCAATCGAACACAGCTCTTTATCAGATGGGTGCCCAGAATACCTTTTATATACAATTCGCCCACTTTCAATCTCTTTGGATGTATACACTATGTAATCTGCATTGATTGAGGCTCCAACTGTACTGTTATGCGTGACAACGACCACGGGCATGGTCTTAGAAATCTCCTTCAACATCTTGTTAGCTTCGCCTTTCAAGAAAAGGTTATCAAATGAAGACTCCGGCTCGTCTATCAATAGATAGTCGAAATTTTGAGCATCTTTGATTTCTTGTAGCAGTCGAAACTCAGACCTTTCACCACCAGAAACCTTAAACCCATCTTTGTTTAGTATTTCATATTCAATGCATGAAAAATATTTGTAGAACTCGGATGGAGTCAGAGCTTCATTCTCCTTTAACACAACAAGGTACTTATAAGGAGAAACATACTCTCGGAATGCATCACTAAAAGCGACCTTTTGACCGCTGACATTCTTTATCTCACCAGGACCTTCAAAAGCTCGCTGCTTGCAAACGACCTTAAATCCCTGAAAGCTTTCCTCAAATATCACCTTCTCAGTCTGCAATAGTTTAGCAATTTGGTTAAACCTGAAGACCTTCTTGTGTTCAATCATTACCTTGTATAAATCGACGTCTTTAACTTGAGTTGCGGATGTCCTTAACTGAAGTTTGCTTTTAACGTCCCGCACGACATCATTGACTAAACTCCTCTTCTTCCTTTCATATGCCTTAGCCCATAGAAGCTCTATTAGCTCACACGCCAGTGCCTTCAAATTACTAACATCAACATGCTTATCAATGACTTCCCTAAACTCAATATTCTCTATTAGCTGCCGGACTGAACCAACAAGATCACTAAGTGCTTTATCTACACCAACCTCAAATTGAGCTTCATTAAACAGAGCTACTTTAGAAAACGCGTCAAGCTTCTCGGCTTCTTCTGCCGATTTCAAAAGGGTTGCCAGATAATCTTCTACCCTCCGTCGATTAATCCCAATGTCAATATTCAATACGTCGTCCAGAACAGTCTTGAACGGGCTCAAGTGCTTATCAGCGAACGTACTCTTCTTGCGAGCGACATCCGCATTGAATTCTTTTTCATAGTTAGCATCGTCTCTCTGAACAAGGGAGAATTGAGGAATATATTTAACATTTTCACAGTCTTTACTTATCTGAGTTAAAGTTACAGTCTTCCCTGAAGATCTTGCTCCAAGAACAATGTTCAACCCAGTGGATAGCTTCTGGCCATCATCAAAAACCTGAAAGAGTGAGTTGCCTTCTGACTTAGAGAGAGCCACTTTATGTCTATCACGAAGGCTGTGTTTCAACGAATTTAGGGAAATATCACCACAATCAATATATGTTTGTCTCGTCGGGAACTTGTTCATATCCTCGCAAATTCGTACGTCACTGAAAATCACTGGTGTTATTTCAGCCTCATCTTTTGCCATTCGAATAAACTTCTTGGGACTATCAACCTCACCCGCAGAGATGTATCCCCCAAGTTGATCAAGCGTATCACCCGATATAGATGGCCTCTTTTGATAGTGGGGGATTAGTAAGTAGTTATTCAAGTTACCAAAGATTTGAATCAACTCATCTACGGATATTGAATCGCCTACAGCCGAAATTTTGTCAGATACAGCTTGTGTTTTGAGCTGGAATTCATCTAAGTTTTCAGTTTCAGAGATGACAAGGACATGACCTTTATCCAGAGTTATTTCAATACCTGGAAATACTACACAGTCTAATTCTTTAGCAATCTCGTTAAATTGACTGAGGTCGAACATGTCATGGTTTGTTATAGCTATGGCATCGAGTTCGGCAGAACTAACATACTCACTTAATTTGGCTAGTGAAAATGTAAAGTTTGCATCGCTAATTGTAGGTACAGTGTGTATATGAAGATCAATTTTCTGCAATGTCCACTCCATGAGTAATTAGAAGAAGGTGCCTACAGCCGTACTCCGATGTAACCTCTGTGTCCACTACGGGTGGCGAGCACGCAATCATGCGTACCGTATTTCGTTTGAATTCACCGGCCTGCACGGCTTTTCGCGCAGGTCCAGTGGAATAATGGGTTAGGCCTCGATTTTCGCGACATAGTCTATGGCTGTCAGCGCGCCATCGAGTAGCAAGCGCTCTTCCTTAAGAACGCTTTCCCAGGCGGCATCAGCGTCGCTCGCTACCTTGTGCAGATGAACAAAGTTTCGAACTTCATGCATCGCCTTCACGTTTGGCCAGATGGCTGCGACATCAGGACGAGGTGTGCCAGCATATTCCCATGCAGCAATTACGTTACCAAACGTCCGTCTACGAGGATCTTTGTTTAGGGGATAGCCACGTAGTTCGGCAAGTGCGCGAAGCGCTGCTTCTACGATGGAAGCAGCGATCAAGATTGCTGCCTTTACAGCTCCTGCTCGGACAGAAAGTCCAAGTTCGTATACATATGGAGGTTGGGCAAGCTTTCCAGCCTCAGTATGCCGAAGGTTATTGAGCATGTACAAATGAAAGTGCAGATACTGTTCTTCGGCCGCGATTGCGTACTGGACTTCTGGGTTCTTCAGGCGTTGCCACTTGAACACAGCCACAGGTTTCAATGACTGAATTGCGAAGGTCGGTGTTTGGAAGAAGAAGTCGGCAGCCATTATGTCTTGAGGCCTAACGTGGAGCTAAGGTGCCGCGCGCTTTTGCGCGTCCCGCTTGAGCGCAGGGTTAGCTGCCCATTTTTTCTACCTTCATTTCTATACATCTCTTGCACCCTTGATTACGTTCGGCATTTCGAAATCTCTACCTTTCCCATCAGAAAAGCAGAAAAAACTTTGCCGCTCTTCGTCTGCTACCAAATCAATCTGGCAGATATGATGTTGGTTTGCCATTGCGTGGTCGGTATACAAAGAAAAATACAATTCTTCCGTATCGATTTCTACGATGAGCGCTGAAAAATCTAAGCAATAGCATTCGGCCAGTATCTTGTGTGATCGTGATGGAAAGCTATCTCTATAGATCACGTTGTACCTTGGCCCAAAATATCGAATTAGAGCAGCTTCTACCAGGCAAATCTGCTGGTGATCGGAAAGAGGATTTTCGATGATGCTATAGAAACGCGCCGAATCTTCATCATCAGACTTTTGCGCCTCAACCATCCCATTCATCATCGTAAGAATTTGGTAGTGGACATACTCAAAAGTGAGTACATAAACCTCGTCGTCGGGATAATTTGCCTGAACGTCCGCAAGAATCTTCTGAAGTGTACTGTGACTGCGAAGCCGCTCAAAAGCACTCCTGTCTCCATCCCCAAATGCCTGACCTACATAGAGCACTTCAAGCGCGTTTAACTCTTCATGTTCCATACGAATTGGAGAGCCGATTGCGACAGAGCTGGCTGGCAGATGGCGAACCTCTTGTCCGTTGTCGTCAAAGGTTTGCAGTTCTCTGTGTGGGTGATCGGACACCCGTGCCTCTATCGCACCATCTAGCAACGGGAACTCTATGTCAAATGGGACCTCCCTCAACTCACCTTTGACTCTGTACTGGAGATGGCCTGAAACTCTTTCGTTTTCGTATTTTGTTGTATCGGGACGAAAATTAATCCTCGGTAGTTTAGTGACAACGTATATATGGCACAGATCGGAAACTTTTTTTTCATCGGGCCTCATTACACCATCGGACATCAGTTGCTGCGCGTTGGTCATCAGCCAACGCGCAGAATAAATGTTGACCGCGTGCTCGGAGATATATTTTCTTGGTTTACCTATCATTTCGATCGAGCCATCAAGGGCAGCTAACGTTTGAATTCAGCGGCCCGCTTTAGCGGGTCTGCTGCAGTGAATGGTTAGCAAAAAACAATATGTGGTCAGAGGGAATGGTCAATTTCATGCTGCTTCCGTTGAGGTTCTTCAGCGAAACTACTGTGGTTGAGCCCAGTCCTGAGAATAGTATTTCAGCATGTTCATAACGAAGATAGTCATCGCCGATTTCGCTCTTTGCTCCTGTAATCCCTGAGGTTGAAAGAATGGTTGCGTAAGGCTTTTTGATGTGTGCAGTGGCATCGTCATTTCGAAGCATCAGAAGGCGCATCGTTCCGCTGGTCATTTCCCCCGAGACTCCACCAATAAGAAGAGGAATTGAAATGATGAGCCACGGAAGGAGGGCTTTTGACTTTTCCAGCCTTGGTATGCGTTCTCTTTCTTCGTCGGATGGTTGAGGGCTCGAAGAAATCTTGCGAAGCTTGGCATCTACATCTTGATAAGAACTCCAAAGCAAAGCACACCCAAAGGATGCCAGCAGCAGCGTTGGTAGTCTGGATACATCATTTATGGAAAATAGGGTAACCAAAATCAGACCAAATGCGGCAAACGTAAGGTGTTCTATGCTGCCGGGCTTCAGATCAAAAGGCTCATAGGAGAGCGTTTTATTTCTGAGTTTTGCCCAGCGCTCTCCAATCCAGATGCCGGAGGATTGTAAGACATGCCATAGAGGTCGAAGGAGTACTCCCAGACTTGTAAGGCTAGCAACAAAGAATAGATATACAGTGCCAAAGCCGACAGCAACAAAAATAAAAAGTAGGCCGTCTCCCACGCTTATATCCCTCGGCAAGAAGTCGATTGACCAGCAGTAGTACACGAGAATCAACGAGCCGACTGTTATTCCGATTTTTGCAGCAATGCCAAGTGACATATCGATTATTTCAAGCTTATTTTTCAGTTCCATGATTGTCCCGAGGTAGTTGCTAACAGTTATTCACCAGACCCACCGGTCTGTACTATCGAAAATAGTGAGGAAAGCATGTTTTTGATAACTAATTGATTCATTGTAGCCCACCGAGATTTTTGTTCCTCATATGGATAATAGTACGGATGGAAGCTGATGGCACGCAGCGGAAATTTGGTTGCCTGGGACATGGTCTGTTTTCCTCCGTGTAGCGGACACATCGACAGACTTCACGCAAAGACTGCTATGGCCGAGGATGCGACAGACAGTAATTCGGCCTGAGTGGTCGGTCGCTGCAGCTCTCACTTGCTTCCGCTATGTGCCAGAAGCAGCCAATTAGGTGGAGCGGGCTGTCGTATCCCTACAGTTGCAAGCGCAGCCGCATGATCGCTTGATTGGTACTATGGCCTCTGTTAGCATCTCGTCATGAAAAACGCGTTCTCAGCCCTGCGGACTATTATTACCACCATTTCACCAATGGTGGGTTAGCGCGTTTACTTTCTACTGCAACCCGCCTTGAGGCGGGTTTTTTATTGCCTGTCTCTTGGCACCTTACTTTAACCAAGGAGATCAACATGGCATGCCACCCACTTAAACAAGTTATCGAAGCTGCTGACAAAGCAATCACTGAAGAGGACTTCGATGCTCTGATGGAGTTTTATGCGGACGATTCAACGCTTGTCATCAAGCCTGACTTGGTCGCGACAGGCAAAGAACAAATCTATAAGGCGTTTGTCGCAATTGCCGAATATTTCAATCATAGTCTTGTGGTCAAACAAGGTGAGATGCATGTCATTCAGAGCGGGAATACGGCGCTAGTGATCATGGAAACCGTTCTGGAAACGTCTGACAATGCCGGTGTGGCGAGTTGCATATCACGGCGCGCCACCTATGTATTCCGTGAAGAGCCTGTCGGCAAGTGGCTTTGCATTATCGATAATTCATATGGCACTGACTTACTGGGGGCAATGTGAAATGTCGAAGCCACTACCGACACTGCATCTTCTCTGCGGAAAAATCGCCTCTGGCAAATCGACATTAGCAAGGGAACTAGCCAAGACTCCGGACACGGTGTTCCTCAGCGAGGACGCTTGGCTTGCACATCTTTATCCTGGCGACATCAAGACTGTGGCGGACTATGTTCGGTGTGCTTCGAATTTACGTGACGTGATCGGGCCACATGTGACCGATTTGCTTCGGATAGGTGTGTCTGTGGTATTGGATTTTCCAGCCAACACCATCGCAAACCGAAAATGGACGAGGTCTCTAATCGACAGAGTCGAATCGGAGCATGTGCTACATTTTCTTGATGTATCGGACGGCGATTGCTTGACACGTTTACGTGCGAGAAACACGTCTGGCGCTCATGCTTTTGTAGTGGCTGATACCGAATTTGACTTAATCACGAGCTACTTCGTGGCCCCTCAGCAGGAAGAGGGTTTCAACATTATTCGATATTAGATGATCTGAGTCAGCCTAAACTGATCGTTGAGGCATGCAAAAGCATGGCTGAAAATTGCGCTTTGCAGCAAGGCGACAGGCAGATATGGGTCGAAAGCGGAAGTTTGATTGGGTATCCTCCAATGGCCACTACGGCCGAACATCTGACAAGTTCTGTCAGGTCAAGTCTGAACTACTACAGATTACATCTATGGGGTGCTGGGCAGGATGCAATATCTCTTCGAATCTAAAGATTGGCGCAACGGGCCGCCACGACCAAGGGACTAACCCACATGAGCGAGCACTGATGTTTGTTAGCGTCATAATTGTCTATGCGGCTCAATTGCTCCAAATTCCACAAACCTGTTAGCATTCACCGTCAGGCATTTGAATACTTAGGCATAGCAAATGCTATAGAAAAACTGGCTGGGGGTATTTATGGGGGTATTAGCGAAATTCGCACCTTGCCATTTACTCAAATTACTAGCTAACAATATAACTTCGGGTGGTTTGGGTTCAATTCCCGCCACCCCACCAATTACGTAGGGATGCGATGGCTGCTCAAGACGTTCCAGAACACAAACTGAAACTGTCCGAAGTGCTGGATATGTTGGTCGTCGACAAGATGGTCGACAAGGACGATGCCGATGCCTTGATCGCAGAGCGTCGCATCCATCGCAATGACGGACATCCATTTTTAGTCATCGCCGAGCGCGCTTGGAAATCCAAGCTCAGCCCTCACCGAGGGCTCACCATTGATAGCCTGACCGAATGGATGGCGAAGCGTGTAGGACTTGAGTATCTCCACATCGACCCGATCAAGGTCGATTTCTCCAATCTCACCGATCTGATGTCGATCGACTATGCGAATCGTTTCGCCATCATGCCTATACGCATCGATGGTGGCGACTTGGTCGTGGCGACGGCCGAACCTTTTCTGCGTGATTGGGAAAGCACGGTCAAACATACGTCCCGTAAGAACATCCGCCGCGTGTTCGCCTCGCCCACCGACATCAGCCGTTATCTGGTGGAGTTCTACAACCTCGCACGCTCGGTGAAGAGCGCGACCAAAGACACGCCAAGTTCCTCTAACCTCGCCTCGTTCGAACAGCTCGTCGAACTCGGTAAGACCAACAAACAATTCGACGCCAACGATCAGCACATCGTGCACATCGTGGATTGGTTGTGGCAGTACGCGTTCGACCAACGCGCGTCTGACATCCACATCGAGCCGCGCCGCGATCTGGGTCTGGTGCGCTTCCGCATCGACGGTGTATTGCATCAGGTACACCAACTGCCGATGTCGGTGGTCACCGCGATGACCAGCCGTATCAAATTGCTCGGCCGCATGGACTTGATGGAAAAACGCCGTCCACAAGATGGTCGAATCAAGACCCGCACCGAGGAAGGACAAGAAATCGAGTTGCGACTTTCCACCTTGCCTACTGCTTTCGGTGAAAAGTTGGTCATGCGTATCTTCGATCCCGAAGTGTTGGTGCGTGATTTTTCCGAACTCGGCTTCTCTGATGACGACAGCGCGCGCTGGCATCAGATGACCGCGAAGCCTAACGGCATCATCCTCGTCACCGGCCCGACCGGTTCGGGTAAGACAACCACGCTGTATTCCACGCTCAAGAGCCTCGCCACTCCCGAGGTGAACGTCTGCACGTTGGAAGATCCCATCGAGATGGTCGAGCCTTCGTTCAACCAGATGCAGGTCCAGCAGGGTATCGACTTGAGCTTCGCCGAAGGCGTGCGTGCTCTGATGCGGCAAGATCCAGACATCATCATGGTCGGTGAGATACGTGACCTAGAGACTGCGGATATGGCAATCCAAGCCGCCCTCACCGGCCACTTGGTGCTCTCGACCTTGCACACCAACGATGCGCCTGCTGCGGTCACTCGCTTGCTTGATCTGGGCGTGCCATCCTATCTGTTGAATGCGACCTTGCTCGGAATCATGGCGCAACGCTTGGTACGTACGCTTTGCCCACACTGCAAGCAACCGCACCCGATGACCGATAGCGACAACGAGCTGTGGGACAATCTGGTCGCACCATGGAAAGCCGCACGCCCTACTCAACTGCAACGTCCAGTAGGTTGCTTGGAATGCCGCATGACGGGCTACGCAGGACGTATCGGGATCTACGAGATCCTGCTCATGTCACCTGCGCTGCGCAAAGTCATCAATGCCGAGACCGACATCGCCGCATTGCGCGAACAAGCCAGCCGCGAAGGCATGAAACCGCTGCGCATCTCAGGTGCGCAGAAAGTTGCAGCAGGACTCACCACACTAGAAGAAGTCATCAAGACCGCACCACCGCCTGACCAAAGTTAATTATTTATCCTAAGGAAGACAGCATGACCACATTGAACTCTCTCAACCAACAATTCGGCATCGCCGGCCATCTGCAATTCATCGAAGTCGATGGCGGCCTCACCTTCGCCGAAATCAGCAACGCACACGCGACTGCAAGTATCGCCCTGCAAGGCGCACACATCGCCACCTTCCAACCCAAGGGCGAAGAGCCTATCATCTGGTTGTCCAAACTCGCCAAGTTCGTACCGGGCAAATCCATACGTGGTGGTGTGCCAGTGTGCTGGCCTTGGTTCGGCCCTCACGCGACTGACAGCAAGTTACCTGGCCACGGTTATGCGCGCACCGTGATGTGGGAAGTGCAAGAGACCAAGGCATTGGCCGACGGCTCGACCTTCATCCGCTTCGGTCTCATCGAGAACGAGACTACTAAGGCGCAGTGGCCACATGCTTCTACCGTGCAATTGGAAGCCACCGTTGGCAAGGCATTGAAGGTCGAGTTGATCACGAAGAACACGGGCAGCACGCCTTTCCAACTAGGTGAAGCACTGCACACCTACTTCCACATCAGCGATGTCGGCAACATGACCATTCGCGGCTTGGAAGGCTGCGAGTACATCGACAAAGTCGGTGAGACGACCCGCCGCACACAGCAAGGCGGCATCATCATCGAGAGCGAAGTGGATCGCGTGTATGTGAACACCACGGCTGATTGCGTCATCGAAGACAAAGGTCTTAAACGCGCCATCCGTATCGCCAAGACAGGTAGCAAGTCAGCTGTGGTGTGGAACCCATGGACCGAGAAGGCCGACAAGATGGGCGACTTCGGCCCGCAAGGTCATCGCGGCATGGTGTGTGTTGAAAGCGGCAATGCCTTCGACAACATCGTCACCGTGCAAGCGGGAGAGACACATCGCTTGGTGGCGGTGTATAGCTCCGAGAAGCTGTAACTCCCCCCTTCTCTCGCAGGCGGGAGAAGGGCTGGGGATGAGGGACGGGGATGAGGGACGGGAAGTTCGTCAAAGAATTGTGATAGTTCAACACCCCTCACCCTAGCCCTCTCCCGCCTGCGGGAGAGGGAACTTGAAAGCCACCAAACAAAATAGCCGCTTTTCAGCGGCTATTTTTATTCGGGCAAGTTATTCCGGTTTCAATTCGAAGGCGAGACAAGGCGGCAAAGAGCAAACGACGAAGACAGTGCACCTAGCACGGCGAGGAGTGCGCGATGAAGCCAACGCAGTATCGCCGATGAATTGGAAGCGGAATTAGTTCGCGCGTTTCTTGAACTCGTTGGTACGTGTATCGATCTCGATCTTGTCGCCGATCTCGATGAACGCGGCCACTGGCAATTCGAAACCAGAACCTACCAACTTAGCGGGCTTCATCACCTTGCCGGACGTATCGCCACGTACGGCTGGTTCTGTGTACTCGACTTCGCGAACGATAGTATTTGGCAACTCGACAGAGATCGCCTTACCGTCGTAGAACACCACTTCGCAGATGTCTTCCATGCCGTCAGCTAAGTAGTTGACTACGTCGCCGACATTTTCTTTTTCCACTTCGTACTGGTTGTACTCGGTATCCATGAACACGAACATCGGGTCAGCGAAGTAGGAGTAGGTACATTCTTTTTTGTCGAGGATGATCTGCTCGAACTTGTCGTCCGCTGCGTAGACCGTTTCCTTAGCGGAATCAGTCAGCAGATTCTTCATCTTCATTTTCACCACAGAACCGTTACGGCCAGAGCGGCTGTATTCGGCCTTCAGGATAACCATTGGCTCGCCGCCTACATTGATCACGTTACCGGCGCGGAGGTCTTGTGCGATTTTCATAATATGTCTGCCTAAAGCTGAATTTTGAAGGCGCGGATTCTATTCAGTTCGGCGGGAAAAATCCAGCAAATTCAATGCAAGGCTGTTCTTCGACAGTCGCTGCGACCATCCCACTCCATGCCTAGCCAAGCATACGCGCTGCGCGATGAAATCCTGCCAAGCCGTGGCAACGCCCTGCCCGCCGTTCCAAGATAGCCACATATTCTGCACAGCCAGTGCTGCTTCGTCCGGCAAACCAGCCGTATAAAGCTGCCGCAATGCCTCCAACTTCTCCAGATGCACCCCGTCGTGCTGCGGGTAGATATGCCAGATGAAAGGCCGCCCCGCCCACTGGGCACGCACACAAGAATCCTCGCCGCGCACGAAATTGATGTCGCACGCCCACAACAGTAGGTCGTACTGTTCCTGTTCCACAAAGGGCAGCACATGCACGCGCAGATTGCCGCGTTGCCAGACATCACCCGCCTTGCCCGATGTGACACCAAAGTGGGCAGCCACCTGCGGCAACGCCCTACCTTCTGGCAACAGACACGTCACAAGCTGTGAACCGTACTCCCATGCAGACAGCAACGCCTCCATCGCCTCGTTCTCATAGCCAAATAAAGACACCCGCAACTCACCCGCCACGCGCGGCGGCAAACTCAAGCACTGCCAATACTCAGCTTGCGCCGAAGCATCGGACTGAAACGCATCGCGCCGCACCAACAAGCCGCGCTCCAGCAACAAGCCTCCAGTTTTATCAGTGAAACCGGGGAAGAAGAAATACTTGGAGAGCGGCAGACTCGGATGCGGTGAAGGCAACTGATGGCAGCCTTCCACCCAATCCTCAGCAGAGAGATATTCCAGATTCAGCCAAACCGACTTTGGGTGTCGCGAGGCCATGGCCTCGACATACGACTTGGGAACTTCGCAAGCAAATGCACCGATGACTAAGTCAGCAGGTTCAACAACAGTGAATGTCTTACACCAATGACGAACCTCCACGCCACGACAAGTCTGCACTTCCAACGTCACATCTAATTCAGGACACAACTTGCCGAAGCTACGCAGATCATCTACCCACATTCGAACTTGCAAGCCCTGTTCGTTCGCCATTTGCCGCGCCAAACGCCAGCACACGCCGATGTCGCCGTAGTTATCAACGACGGCGCAGAAGATGTCGCAGGAGTTAGGTCTTGCCATTGCTCAACGACTCACGCCGCCTGCTGTTCCAGCACAAAGCTGCCCTGCCCAAACTCTCCTAGTCGTGCCGCCAACACGGGCATCACTTCTTGCAAGGTGGCATAAAGCGTCCAAGGCGGATTGATGACGAACATGCCGCTGCCGTGCATGCCGAAGCCGTCTTCATCGGGGGGGTGCACGGTCAAGGCGACGTGCAGCCAACTCTTCACGGAAAGTTGTTTTAGGTTCTCGGGCAGTTCTTCGGATTCACTACGCTGCAATTGCGGATACCACACGGCGTACGTGCCGTTGGCAAAGCGCTTCAAGCCTTCTTGCAATGCGGTGACGACGCGCTGGTAGTCCTGCTTCTCTTCGTAAGGTGGGTCGATGAGGACAAGCCCTCTGCGTGGTGGCGGTGGCAACAGAGCTTTGAGTGCACCGAAGCCATCCGCCTTTTGCATCAACACGTGCGAGCTGTGTTCTGCGAAGTTCTCTTCGAGGATGGCGTGATCGGTGGGATGCAACTCGAACAAGCGCATACGGTCTTGATCGCGCATGGCATGCAGGGTGACCAGCGGTGAGCCGGGATACAGCTTCAACACACCGTCTGGGTTGAAGTGTTTGACCATGCGCACGTACTCAGCCAACGCTTCAGGCAGATCATCCGCTTCCCACAGCCGCGCGATGCCGCTCTTGTACTCGGCGTTCTTCACGGCGTACTCGCTATCCAATTCATAACATCCCGCGCCCGCGTGGGTGTCGATGTACCAATAGGGTTTGTCTTTCTGCGCGAGGTAGCGCAGCAGTTCTAATTCAACAAAATGCTTCAACACATCGGCGTGATTGCCTGCGTGGAAAGCGTGGCGATAACTCAGCATACAAACTCCATTACAAAAAATATCTATTCAGCGTGCAATGCCTCAACGGGATCGAGCCTCGCTGCGCGCATGGCGGGTGCGACACCCGCCGCTAGGCCGATGGTGATGGCAGTCAATTCTGCCAGCACGGCATACAACCAAGGTGTATGTACAGGAAGTGCCGGGATGAGCAGATGCAAACCCTGTGCGATGCCGACACCGATGAGCAAACCCATGATGCCGCCCAAAGCGGAGAGCATGATAGCTTCACCTAGGAACAACATCAGCACTTGATTCTCGCGCGCTCCCAACGCCCGCAACAAACCGATCTCAGCCGTGCGTTCGGTGACGGCCATAGTCATGATGGTGAGGATGCCGACCGCGCCGACCAACAGCGAGATACCCCCCAATGCTGCTACGGCAAAGGTGAGGACGTTCAACACCGAGCCCAATACTTCGAGTGCTTCTTCTTGCGAGATGAGGGTGAAGTCCTCACGCCCATGGCGTTCGATCATCCTATCTTTGATGAGGCGGATGACTTTTTCCGCTGCCACATCAGGGCGGTAAGCTACCTGAATCTCCATCAACCCCGGACGGTTCAACAATTCCATCGCACGCGCGGCTGGGATGTACACCGCATCATCCAAGTCCATACCCAGCACTTGTCCCTTCGATTCCATCACACCGATGACGCGGTAACGCTGTCCACCGACGCGTAGATATTCCCCTAACGGGTTCTGCCCTGCGAAAAGTTCTTGGCGCACTTTTGAACCCAACACCACGAAGGCTCGCGCCTGCTCGTCGTCGGCGTCAGGCCAGAAAGTACCGCTCTGCACCTTCATGGTGAAGGCTTGCGCGAACTCTCGTCCCTCACCGAATATAGTGGTGCGGCGCGTCTTGCCGTTGAACTTCAATTCCGCGTTACCCATCACTGAAGGGTTCACACTTTCGACATACGGCAATCGGCGCAAGGCATCCGCATCCTCCAAAGAGAGTTGACGCGACGAACCGAACACGCCGACGTTGCCCCCCTGTGTCTCTGTCTTGCCGGGTTGAATCGAGATGATGTTGGTACCGAACTGCGAGAACTCATCAAGAACGAACTGATGTAATCCTTCGCCGATGGAGGTGAGCAGGATGACCGCCGCGATACCAATGGCGATACCCAAGCCCGTGAGGAAACTGCGCAACCTCGATGTGAGGAAACTGGAGGTGGTGAGTGTGAGGAAGTCGCGGTAGTACATGATCTATCGCCCTGCCAATGCGGCTACAGGATCGAGTCGTGCCGCACGTCGTGCCGGCCACACGCTGAAGAGGATACCTGTACCGAGTGCCGTGCCACATGCTGCGATGACAGCCCACCACGGCGGTGAGACAGGCAAGCTGGGATAGACTTGCCCGATGATGGTGCTACCGATATAGCCGAGTACCAAACCAGCGACACTGCCGATGCTTGAAAGTAAAGCCGCCTCCGCAAAGAACAAGGAACGTATCTGTTTGGGCGGCGCCCCCAATGCCTTGAGCAGTCCGATCTCTTTCACGCGCTGTGCCACCGCGATGAGCATGACGTTCATGATGAGCACACCGGCCACCGCAAGGCTGATGGCGGCGATGCCTCCCACTGCCATCGTCAATGCAGTAAGGATGCGATCGAAGGTGGCGAGCACCGCATCCTGCGTGATGACGGTGACATCCTTCTCCCCAGCATGTCGCTGGAACATGATTGCTTCCGCATCACTCTTCGCTTGTTCGATGGAGTCACGATTCTTAGCTTCGATGAGGACGCGGAACAGACCAGATGTATTGAACAGTTGATGAGCCGATGCAACAGGGATGATGACCAACTCATCGGTACGCATACCCATGGATTCGCCTTGTGACGACAACACGCCGATGACGCGGAAACGCCTATCCCCCAGACGCACCCACTGTCCCACTGCCTGCTCGTTGCCGAACAACTCTTGCTTCATCTGATTACCCAAGACGCACACGGAGGCACTTTCGTGGATATCGCCTGCGGGCAAGAACTTGCCCACACCGATGCTCATGTGGCGCACTTCGAGAAGGTCGGACGTAGAACCCAGAACCACCACATCTCGATTCAGCGCATCGCGCGACAAGGTAGCGGAGCCGACCGTGAGTGGTGCGATACGTTTGACGGCGCGACTGCCCATGATGGCTTGCGCATCGTCCAGCGTGATCTCCTTGGGAATCTGACCGACCAACATGCCCGGCCCAAGCCCTGCGGTCTCAGTGCGCCCGGGCAACACGATGACGAGGTTGGTGCCCAATGAGGAGAACTGATCAACCACGTAGCGACGTGCACCCTCGCCCAGTGCGGTAAGTACGACCACTGAAGCCACGCCGATGGACATGGCGAGGATCATCAACAAGGTACGTGTGGGACTGCCCCGCAAACTGCCGGACGCGAACTGCAGCGTGTCGGTGAGTTTCATGTCGTGTGTCGTTCGTCAGAGCGAATCGCACCATCCAACATGTGGATCTGCCGATGGGCACGAGCACCGATCTCGGTGTCATGGGTCACCACCACCAAGGTGATGCCCTGCTCTAGCAAGCCTTCCAGCAGCTTGAGCACTTCCCAACCTGTGGCGCGATCGAGATTACCTGTCGGCTCATCCGCCAACAACACGGTGGGCTTCATCACCGTAGCGCGTGCGATGGCGACGCGCTGGCGCTGACCACCAGAGAGTTGGTCCGGCCTATGGTCTGCACGTGCACTCAAACCATAGTTCTGCATCAACACTTCGACGCGCTGTTTGCGTTCTTCGGGTGCGATGCCCGCCAAGATCATCGGCAATTCGACGTTCTGCGCTGCAGTGAGGCGTGGAACAAGATGGAAGGACTGGAACACAAAACCAATCTTCTCTCTGCGCACTTGGGCTTGCTGCTCATCAGTCAGGTCGGTGACGTTGCCACCATCTAGCAGATAGGTGCCACTCGATGGCCTATCGAGAAGACCCAGCAGATTAAGCATGGTGGATTTGCCTGAGCCGGATGGCCCCATGATGGAGATGTACTCACCCGCATCCATCCGCAAGTTGATGTCGCGCAACGCAGAGACTTGCTGGTCCCCAACAGTGAAGCTACGACTGACGTTCTGCAGTTCGATCATTTTGCGGGTTTGACTTCTTCTTGAACGACCTTGGCGCCGACCTTAACGCCAGCTCTATCCAAGGATGAGACCACTTGATCGCCTTCCGACAAACCAGACAAGACTTCCGCGAACTCCCAGTTGGAAAGTCCAGTCGTGAGCTTGCGCTCTTCCAACACGCCGTCCTTATTCAAGAGGACACGGTTACCTTCGAGCAAAGTCTGCGTAGGCACGCGCAACACTTGAGGGCGGGTGTCATGCACGATCTCGACATCGGCGCTGTAGCCCACCAATAGATTCTCGCCCTGCGCCAGCTTGTCGAATTCGACCTCGACTTCGACCGTACGCGCTTGTTTTTCCAAATCGAGCACATAAGGCGCGATACGACGCACCTTGCCGCTGAAACTACGACCCTTGATGGCATCCAAGGTGATGCGGCTACGCTGACCGATCTTGAGTTTGGCTGCATCCACTTCGTCGATAGGCGCGCTTACATAGAGGCAGCTATCATCGATGAGATCGATGGCGGGAATGGTCAAGATGCCGGGAGGAGACGGGGTGGCGTATTCGCCCAGTTCGCCGCTGATGTCTGCCACCACACCATCGAATGGTGCGCGTAGCGTCATGCGTTGCAAGGTGGCTTTCGCCATCGTGATGCGCGACTTACTTTGGTCGATATCACCCTTCGCAGAATTACAAGATGCTTTGCGCGCTGCCGCCTCGCTCATCGCCTTGTCCAACATCTGCACCGAGATGAAGCCCTTGTCACGCAACTCTTGTGAACGCACAGCCTCACGCTCTGCCGCCTCAGCCAAACCGCACACTTCCTGTACGCGACTTTGCGAGACCTTCAATTGTTCTCGCGCCAATCCTTCTTGCGCGTGCAGGTCATCGTCCCACAGTTCTAGCAATATCTGCCCCTTGCTCACGCGCTCACCTTTTTTGACGCGCAGCTTGGCGATCTGCCCACCAGCTGGCGGAGACATCTTGGCGCGGCGACAAGCCTTCACCGTGCCCGCGCGCGTGTTGCTGACCGAAGCTTCGACGTCTCCGCGCTCGATTTTTTGCAGAGTGACCGGAATTGGTTTTGCGCCACCCAAGACAACGAATGCAACAACGACCAACGCAACCGCAGCAACAGCGATGGCAATCTTTTTATATTTAGATAAGGGGCTAGCGAGTTGCGGGGAAGTCATTGTTACTCCTGACTGTGCGCGATGGTGATGCAAGGAGAAATGGTGCCGATGACCGGAATCGAACTGGTGACCTACTCGTTACGAGTGAGTTGCTCTACCAACTGAGCTACATCGGCGTTCCGCTTGAGATTATATGCGCCCGAGTGTGGCTCGGGCAACGCTTACGGCATCTTTAACGCCAGTGATAAGCCGATACATCGAACGGTTGCGGCGTGCCATCCATCTCATTCAACAGCACTTCCATGCTGGCTGGCGACATGGTGACACCGTAGCGAAAGTGGCCGCTGTTGATGAACAGATTCTGCAAATTCGGATGACGACCGATGGTGGGGATGTTGCCCGGAGAAGCAGGACGCAACCCCGACCAATGTTTGATGACGGGCATACCTTTCAAGCTTGGCAGCACATTGGTGGCACGTTGCATCAAACTATCGCGCACTGCTTCAGTGGTCGATTTATCAAAACCGACATCCTCCAAAGTGCTGCCGACCAACAGGTGTCCGTCTTTGCGTGGAATGAGATACAAGCCGTCTTGCAGGACTATATGGGGCAATGGCGGAGTATCGAATTTGAACAACAACATCTGACCACGTATCGGCTTGATATCGGCATGCAATGCCTGCTCGCCCAAAAGTTGTCTGCTCCAGGCACCCGCCGTGACGATGTAGGTATCTGCTCTGAAGTCGCCTTGAGAAGTCGAAAGATGCTTCACTTGATTCTCATCGGAAGTGATCCGATTCACAGCACAATGTTCGACGATGCGCCCGCCCAAGGACCCGACGCTGGCGCGCAAGGCCTGCAACAAGCGCGGATTACGTGCCTGAGCCACGTCAGGCAAGAACAAATCAGCGCCACGCTGGTCCACTGGAAAGTCATGTCGAGCGCACCACTGGTTCGCCGCTTTAACATCGAACGGCGGTTTCACCAACATACCGCAACGCTGATATTCAGGATCGATACCCGTCTTCAGGCGCAAGCGTTCTGCCATACCGCCGAACAGCGCCATCCCGCGAAGCGCAAGTCGAGTCACCTCATCCGGATAATCCCAAGGGCACAGCGGACACAGGATCCCGCCCCCCGCCCAAGACGATTCTTGCCCTACCAGACCGCGCTCCAGCACGATTACCGAATCGCCTCGTTCAAGCAGCGCCTCGGCGGTCGCTAGACCGAGTGCGCCCGCACCTACCACGATGATTTTATTAGCCAAAATATTCTTCTCTTATCTCGCCGTTAGTCTGGCAATATCGCCACTCATCGGTTTTGGCTAGCCACGCCGATATGGCCTGATTTAACTTCCGCATCACTAAATTTAGGAGCTTGATCATGAAACTGCAAAAAGGATTCACATTGATTGAATTGCTAATTACCGTTGCCATCGTGGGAATATTAGCATCCATTGTTGTCCCTTCCTATCAAGACTATGTCACAAGAGGTAAGGTTGCTGAAGGCACTGCAACGCTAGCAGATGCGCGAGTCAAGATGGAGCAGTACTTTCAAGATAACCGCACTTATGCAGGAGCTGATGCTGCTGTGGGCCCTTGCCCAGCCAACACACCAAACTTTAGCTATGCCTGCAGCAATCTAGATGCGACAAACTACACAATCACCGCTACCGGATTGCGCGACATTGCAGATTTCAGCTACAGCATCGATCAAGCGAATACAAAAAGCTCGAATACTCGTTGGGGCAATGGCGCGACTTGCTGGATCATGATCAAAAACGGAACGTGCTAATAATGAATAACAAAACCGAAGCTGCTGGGTTCTCGCTTATCGAGCTGATCGTCGGCGTAGCAATTTTGGGCATCCTAACTGCTGTGGCAGTACCCAACTTCCAAGTTTGGATGAAAAACTCACAGGTGCGCACTGCTGCCGAAGCGATTGCCAATGGCATACAACTTGCGCGAGCAGAAGCTGTTACGCGAAACACGAATGTCGAATTCGTCTTGGGCGCGAACACTAGTTGGGTAGTGCGTACAGCAGCTGGAGTCAACATACAATCCAGAGAAAGCAGTGAAGGCTCTAGAGATGTCACCGTCACGGCAGTTGATTCATTAGGAGCTGCCACAACCACGATCACATACAGCAATTTGGGCCTCATAGCTCCAAATGCAGATGCATCAGAATCGCTTGCACAAGTTGATTTTACTGCTCCCGATGCCACACGCGACCTGCGGGTAACCATCGGTGTAGGTGGCAATGCAAGAATGTGTGATCCCAATCAATCAACAGGCACAAGTGCATGTCTATAGGAGCGATCGTCATGTCAATCCGAACACCACACATCATATCCACGCAAAAAGGGGTCGTCGTCGTAGAAGCCATGATTGCGATTCTGATCTTTTCAATAGGTGTGCTGGGCATCGTTGGCATGCAAGCGAATATGATCAAGAACACCACCGAGTCAAAATATCGCGGCGATGCTGGATATATCGCTCAGCAGCAACTCGGTATCTTGTGGGCTGATCCTGCGAATCTTCCTGCTGATGGCACCACGATAACTCCCAACATATCCGACCAACTCCCAAACGGGACGATATCGATCTTCCGCAATGGGAATCAATTTGATGTGACAGTGAATTGGCAACAGCCAGGCGAAGAGGCGCACAACTTCACTACCACTGCAACGATCTCTGGGGGCTAGCATCATGAAACTAACAAACCAACAAAGCCTATTCAAGATGCGCGGCTTCTCATTGGTCGAAATCATGGTAGGCCTTCTGATTGGAATGCTTGCATCTCTCGTAATATTGCAAGTGCTATCAGTATTCGAAAAACAAAAGCGCGCCACGACAGGCTCCGCTGACGCACAAACGAATGGCGGAATCGCTCTCTACAACATCTCTCGGGAGCTCCAAGTCGCTGGGTATCCATTGATGCCCGTTACAGATTCTGCGCTGGAATGCACTACATTGACCATCGATGGTGCTGCTGGATTCGATTACCGCCGTCTATCCCCAATAAGCATCACTAACGCTACAAGTGATTCGATCACCATACGATATGGAACCTCATTTTCTGGCGGCTCACCAAGTCCAATCACCGCTGTTGGTGCCCCAACGCCAAATGATGTCACATTGACCAGTAATCTAGGTTGCCAAGCAAATGACCGTACCTTAATCATCAATGGAGCGACCTGTGCAATGTCCACAGCAACCGCAGTAGTTGGAAACACCACGGTCAAACTAGATAATCCAGCGGGTGCAATTGCAGGAGCCAACATCTCTTGCCTTGGAACTTGGAATGAGGTCGCATTTACGGTAAATAACGGCAACCTTGAGCGAAATGGCACTCCAACCGTCGCTGGCGTGGTTAATCTCCAAGCGCAATACGGTATTTCAGCCAACGCAACATCAAATCAAATAGCTAATTGGGTAGATGCTTCTGGTGGCACTTGGGCAAATCCAACTATCGCTGACCGCAACCGTATTAAAGCAATACGCATCGCAGTCGTCGCACGGAATGCAAAACTTGAAGAAGTGGCCGTCACCCCCAATGCACCCACCTCTTGGACTGGAGGCCCAGCAATCAATCTGGCTGCTGATGGGAATTGGCAGCGTTATCGCTACCGTGTTTTCGAGACCATCATCCCATTACGAAACATGATTTGGGCAAAGGACACGTTATGAATCCCGGTGCAATAAATACACGTTCCACGAAACAACGCGGTGTAGTGTTGTTCTTTGCCTTGGTCGCTCTGCTAGCCATGTCACTTGCTGCAGTGGCATTGATCAGATCGGTTGATACCAGCACCATGATCGCAGGCAACCTAGCTTTCAGACAGGCTGCAACTAACTCAGCAGATGCAGGGGTAGAAGCAGCAATCAATTGGCTATCTGGCATAGAAGCTGCCAATAGCGCATTGAATGCACTGAATGATACCGCACACCCCTTCAATAACACAGACAGCATAAACGGTTATTACTCCAGCATGGATCCTGGCATCAATTTAACGGATGGGACTGGGATGCAGTGGAACGATGCAGACAGCGTGCTTGTTGGCACTGATGGCAGTGGTAACACCGTTCGCTACATCATCCAGCGCATGTGCCGTGTAGAAAACGTGGCGATTAAAGACGGGAACTGCCTGTTCAGTAGTGGCCAGCAAGACGAGAACGGTCAAGAAGTTAAGTTGCCACAACAAGTATGCGATGGAGACGGATGTCCACCAGCGGGCGCTTCTCCTCAGATACGCGTCACAGCACAAGCAGTGGGACCAAAAAACACAGTCAGTTACACCCAAGCGTTCGTCTATTAGGAGACAACCATGAAACGTCAATTGAACTTCTACTCAAGCCCTCGTTTCCACTTATCGCTGTTGACACTTGCAGCCAGCCTAACAATGACGATGCCCGCGCTAGCCGCATCGGTCACACTTGCAACGTCTCCATTGGCGACATCTACCACCTCTGCGGTCAAGCCCAACGTATTGTTGTTGCTAGACAACTCAGGCAGTATGGACTGGGATCACATGCCCGATGATGCAGAAGATGGTGGTAGCGCAGTAGCCTTCGATTACGGCTACTACGGCGTTCGCAGCAGTCAGTGCAATCAGGTTTATTACGATCCCACCACCACCTATAAGCCTCCAGTCTATTCGGGCGGTACAACTTACACTGATGCCAGTTTTACAGCAGCCTGCGCAAATGGTTTCAGTGGCGCTTGCTCTGTCAACTTGAATAATAGTTTTAAGGCAAACCAAGACGGTCTAGGTGGTAATGCGGCAGGTACTGACACTGCGACAGGTGCTTACTACTATCTGTATTCTGGAACTCAAACCACACAACTACAAAAGAATTATCACGACACCGCCAATACTTTCTCACTAGAGTGTAAAAGTGCTCTGAACACTGCGCCTGGCAATGCTGTATTCAGCAAACGTCGGCTTGCCACTACTGAAACCACCACGATCACCATTAGTGGCTCGACTAGCACTTCAGTTAGCGGCATCACAGTCAACGGCACTCAATTGATGTCTAGTGCCTCCATCTCTAGCCCCAGTAGTAGCGCCCTGGCTACCGACATTGCAGCTCGCATAAACCTTGGGGGGTACACGGCATCCGCTTCCGGTAGCATCATCACCATCACTGGCCCCACGACAGCCGCCGACTTCACACCAATAGTTACTTCATCTGGCGGTATGGCCTTTGCTGCCGAGATATTCCCAGAGACGGATGCAACAAAATTAACCAACTTCGCCAACTGGTATAGTTTTTACCGCACCCGTATGCTGATGATGAAGACCGCAACAGGTCGTGCCTTTAGTAGCCTAAATAACAATTATCGTGTTGGACTGATGAAAATCAGCCAAACAAACCCTGTCGTTTACGTAAACACCTTTGAGACGACCCTACGTGACTCTTGGTACACCTCGCTTTACGGTATGGCCACAAGCGGTAGCACACCTTTGCGCCGTGCGCTCTCAGATGCAGGCAAGTATTTCGCAGGGAAACTAACCGGAACCGACCCAACTCAATATTCCTGCCAACAGAATTTCACTATTCTTTCTACTGACGGTTACTGGAATACAGGCGACGGCTATAAGATCGATGGCAGCGCAGTTGGAAACCAAGATGGTACAGCTGCAAGACCTATGTATGACGGTTCTAACGTCGTGCCAACATGGACAAAGACCTATTCACGAAAAAGCTATAGCAAAGTCACCTCTACCTGCACGGGGGGCAAAAAGAAACTAAGTACTCAACCGCAGACAGGCTCATGTACGACAACAACATCCGCAGCATCTTGCACACCTAGCTCATGGTCTAGTGGCACCGCAGTCATCTCAGGCAGCTGCTCTAGCACAATCACCCTCCCATCGCCAAACCCAAGCACCGCAGTATTGGATAGCAGTGTTTCCACTCCAGGCACAGGCGGGGGAAGCAGTGATAACTTGGCAGATATCGCCATGTATTACTACATGACCGACCTACGTACGACTGCCCTATCGAACTGCGGAACACCGATAGCGCCTGCCACTGTAGGCCCACTTTGCCAGAACAACGTGTTCATAGGAGGCAACGATAACAACCTGCAACAGCACATGACGACGTTCACTCTAGGATTGGGCGCCAGCGGCTGGATGAACTATTCCTCAAGCTATCTAACCGATACTGCCGGCGACTACCCTTCTGTCAAATTGGGTAGCACCGCATCCTCAACGGTGTGTACATGGCAAGCATCTGGCACTGTCTGCAACTGGCCAGTTCCAGGCATGTCCGG
>PNNY01000010.1 GCA_013824485.1 Sideroxydans sp. | reverse complement strand
ATGTTAGGAATCATGGTTTAGATGCTGATATTTCAGAGGCATTGAATCCAATTGGGTTTGCTACGAATGATGATTCACAGGCATTTAGTAGTTGGGAATGGTCGCAGCGACTAGATTGTTTGAATTTGGTTTCGCAGATGGATGAGAGCTTGCAAAGTGGGGGGTACGAGTGGGGGCTCGCATGGGAACGGCCATTGGTGACCCTATTAGGGCAGACTATTGGGCTTGAGAAGGCGGCTGAATACAAGATCAATGCGATCACAACAGCAAAGTCTTACTTGATGGAAAAGCATACGAATATTTTATCCAAGGACTACCCTTCTTGTATGGTGACGGATTTGTGGGGGAATTTTTGGATTTATGGGCTTCCGATCGCGGCTGGAATAATAGCAATGTGCTTTGTCGTTTTGCGTCACGGTCTGAACTCTTCGATATTTCCTGCCGTGTTTATCTCATCCCTTGTGTTCGCATTCTATTTCGTGATCTTTGAAAAGGAATTTATCGATTGGCTATTCGGATGGATCAAATTATTGCCGGGAATTGCTCTATTGGTGATTCTAAATCCGATTAGAAATATTAGACGCATAGCGGATTTGGAAGGGACGGAAGAGCTAAAGTGAGAATATGTTTTTTTGCCAAAGTGCGGGACAAAGCACTCTTTAACGTGGTCGAATTTTACAAGGTCGATATCGACGCATTACGTCAGTTAGGACATGAAGTCGTTTGCGTCAATTCATTTAAAGAATTGATGTTGGTTCGCTGTGATCTCTATTACATATGGTGGTTCGGGTATGGCGTCTTTCCGGCATTGCTGGCGAAGCTCAAGGGGAAGCCGACGATACTAACTGGCGCTGTGCACACGAACGATTGTGGAGGACTTTCGGATTGGCCACTATACAAGCGATCCTTGATGATGCTGGCCATGAAACTCGTTGATCGCAATCTTTTTATATCGCGAACCGATTTTGCCAAGTTGGGTTCGTTTCGGCCCTCTAGTTTTGAGATTGCCTATTGTGCGGTGGACGTAGGCATTTACACGCCCGATAATGCAGGCCCCAGAAGAGATCTAATCGTTACTATCACGCATCTTACGAAAGAGAATGTCGCAAGAAAGATGTTGATGCAATCGATTGAGGCGTTTGCCCTTTTCTCGCGACAACACCCAACTTATAAGTATCATATCTGCGGTTCTTTTGGCGATGCAGTAGATGATGTGCGCGCCAAGATCCAAGAATGTGGAATAGAAGATAAGGTGGACTTGCGCGGGCGTATTTCGGATGAGGACAAATTGGCTGTATTGCGTTGTGCTCGGGCCTACTTGCAACCCTCCACCTGTGAAGGTTTTGGGTTGGCGATACTTGAAGCAAAAGCTTGCGGTACTCCGGTTGTCACAAATTCGGAACCTTGCATCGTTGAGATCAACGGCGACAGTGTGTTGTATGGAGAGTCAATTCAAGAGTGGTCCGCAGGTCTTGCGCGTCTTTCTGATGATTCTAAGTTCTTTGATGAGATGCAGCTTAAAGGTTTGGAGAATGTAAATAGATATACCGCTGTCGCGCGACGCGCAGTGATTGATAAAGTTATAGGTTCATTGGGAATTTAAATATCAGGTAGTCAAGGAAAAACGATGAGAGCACTTATCACAGGAATCACAGGTCAAGACGGAGCATATCTAGCTCAGTTGTTGCTCGGAAAAGGTTACGAGGTCTATGGAGCTTATCGTCGAACCAGCTCTGTCAATTTTTGGCGCATGAAGGATCTGGGAATTGAAGGGCATCCAAACTTGCATTTGGTCGAATATGATTTGACTGATCAAGCTGCAAGCATCCGGCTGGTCTCTGCTGTTCAGCCTGACGAAATATACAATCTGGCTGCGCAAAGTTTTGTGGGTGTTTCATTCGAACAGCCTATCGCCACCTCGCACATCACTGGCTTGGGTGCGCTTCATCTGCTGGAGGCGATTCGTATCGTCAATCCGAAGATAAAATTTTATCAAGCATCTACATCTGAGATGTTCGGCAAAGTACAGCAGATACCACAATCTGAAGAAACCACCTTCTATCCGCGCAGTCCGTATGGCGTTGCCAAGCTTTATGCGCATTGGATGACCATTAATTATCGAGAGTCCTACGGAATATTCGGGGCGAGTGGCATCTTGTTCAATCATGAGTCGCCCTTGCGTGGGCTTGAGTTCGTGACCCGCAAGATCACGGATGCGGCAGCAAAAATCAAGCTTGGGAAATTAGAGTGTCTAGAACTGGGCAATCTTGATGCAAAACGTGATTGGGGATATGCCAAAGAGTATGTTGATGGCATGTATCGCATGCTTCAAGTGAATGAACCTGACACGTTTGTGCTGGCTACAAATCGCACTGAAACAGTTCGCTCATTCGTAGAGCAAGCATTTCATGCGGTTGGTATTGCGCTGGAATGGAGTGGCAAAGCTGAAAATGAGGTCGGTACAGAGCGTGGTACGAATATCGTTCGTGTAAGAGTCAACCCAAAATTTTACAGGCCATCAGAAGTTGAGCTGTTAATTGGAGATTCTAGCAAGGCTAAGCAGGTGCTAGGATGGGCGCCCGATACGAGTTTGGAGAGCCTATGCGCCATGATGGTTGAGGCAGATCTGGTAAGAAACAAGAATGGCGTCTTCTTCTAAACGTTTGCTCCTTACAGGAGCTGACGGATTCACTGGGCGATATCTTGTTCCTGCACTGAGAGAGGCGGGTTGGGAGGTGTTTGGGTTGGTTCAATCTCCTTCCACATCCGGTCATCACATCGTCGCCGATCTGATGGATTCAGACGCACTGATACGTGCAATCGACGAGGTTCGGCCAGATGCGTTGATACATCTCGCCGCTATTTCGTTCGTAGGGCATTCCGACCCACTCGATTTTTATCGGGTCAATATGTTTGGCACGATGAATCTGTTGTCGGCAATCAAAAGCACCGGACAGTCACTGCAAAAGATAATTCTTGCCAGCAGTGCGAACGTATATGGCAATCCCAGTTGCGGTCATATCAAGGAAGGAGTATGTCCTGCTCCGGTCAACCACTATGCGATGAGCAAATTGGCTATGGAGCATATGGTGCGTAGCCATTTCGAAAGCATGAATATATTGATCACAAGGCCATTCAACTACACAGGTGTTGGTCAAGGAAAGAGCTTCCTTGTACCTAAGATCGTGGATCACTTTCGACGTGGGGAGAAAAAAATAGAACTGGGCAATCTCGATGTAGCTAGAGATTTTTTGGATGTGCGAGATGTTGCCGCAGCTTATGTAAGGTTGGTGGAGTCTGAATCTAGTGCAGAGGTGGTGAATATATGCTCGGGAGAGTCGGTCTCGTTGCAACAGATCATTGAAATGTCAGAGCGGATTACGGGGCGGAGTATTGAGGTTGTCGTTAATCCTGCATTTGTTAGAGAAAATGAGATCAAGCAGTTGTCGGGTGAGAACTCTCGTCTAATGGATAAGGGTTGGAAACGAACATACTCTTTTGATGAGACCTTGCGTTGGATGCTCACAGCGGATTGTTAGAGGAAGCCTTATGTGTGGCATAGCTGGATTTAGTGGGAATTTCTCTTCCGACGCCTTGAGGCGGATGGGAGAGAGAATCGCGCATCGAGGGTCTGATAGTTCTGGGTTTTTTCATTCGGTAGAACATGGTGTCGGGCTCGCACATCGACGACTTTCTATCATTGATCTCTCCCCGGCGGGTAGCCAGCCGATGTCTGATGCGTCAGGCGAAGTTGCTATCGTATTCAATGGTGAGATTTACAACTTCAAAGAACTGCGCGCAGAACTTGAGCATGCAGGGTTCTCATTCAGAGGCCATTCGGATACAGAAGTTCTATTGAATCTCTATCTGCACTCTGGCGAATCAATGTTGAGTCGCTTGAATGGAGTATTTGCTTTTGCAATCTGGGATGGTCGCACTCAGTCATTGTTTGTCGCGCGCGATGGTCTTGGAGTAAAGCCGCTCTATTATTCGGAGACTCAGGCTGGAGTAGTGTTCGCAAGTGAAATCAAGTCACTGTTGGTGAATCCAGAAGTTTCACGCGAGATTGACTCGTACGCAGTACTGATGCATTTGACCTATCTGTGGTGTCCAGCACCACACACCATTTTAGCGGGCGTAAAGAAGTTGCCACCTGGCTATGCAATGCAAATAGATAATGGAAAGATTGCCCGCAAATGGAAGCACTACGAGTTGCCATATGAGCAACAGATAGAAAAGATATCTGCTGAAGAAGCCGCATTGCAAGTTGAGCAAAGTGTGCGCACCGCAGTGGAAAGACAAATGGTCGCAGATGTTCCTGTAGGTGCTTTTTTGTCTGGTGGGCTAGATTCGAGTTCAGTAGTCGCCTTTGCGAAACAAGTGCAGCCAGATGTTCGATTGCAGTGTTTCACCATTGGTTTGGAAGGCATCGGCGATGAAGGCTTTTCAGAAGACTTGCCATACGCGCAACGAGTGGCAAAGCATCTAGGTGTGGATCTGCACACGATACATGTCGGTGCAGAGATGGTGGATCAGCTTGAAACCATGATCTATCACTTAGATGAGCCATTGGCTGACCCTGCGCCACTTAACGCCCTCTTTATCTCGAAGCTCGCGCGTGAGCATGACATCAAGGTGTTGCTTTCAGGCGCGGGTGGCGATGACATATTCAGCGGCTACCGTCGCCATTATGCGCTGCAACAGGAACGTTATTGGGACTGGAGCCCCAAGTGGGTACGCCAGATGATGGCGGGTGGTGCTGGCATGCTCCCTACTCAAAAGCCGCTTTTGCGCAGATTGCGCAAGGCATTTGAATATGCCGACCTTGGAACTGATGAGCGATTGGCCAGTTATTTCTTTTGGGGCAAGCCAGATCGCCTTGAAGCGTTGCTGTCTGCAAATAGCCGTCTGAAAGTCAACGGACAAAGTGTCTCGCAACCCTTGATACAAGCTTTGGAAAATGTGCCAAAGTGCCGCGCTCCACTTGATCGCATGCTGTTCCTTGAGAGTAAGTTCTTTTTAGCAGACCACAACCTAAATTACACCGACAAAATGAGTATGGCGGTCGGGGTCGAGGTCCGAGTACCCTTGCTGGATTTGGATCTGGTTGCGCTCGCGGCAAGGTTGCCCGTCGAATACAAGCAGCGTGGGCGTGATGGTAAGTGGATTTTCAAAAAGGCGATGGAGAAACATCTGCCACATGATGTCATCTATCGACCTAAGACGGGCTTCGGGGCGCCACTTCGTTCATGGCTTCACAGCGAATCAAAACTGAAGCCGTTGTTGATGGATGTGTTGTCGTCGGAATCTATCAATCGTCGTGGCATCTTTGATGCGAAGTCAGTTGCACAGCTCATTGCTGATGATGCTCATGGCAAGGTTGATGCGACTTACACCATCTTCTCGATGATGTGTATCGAGATGTGGTGTCGATTATTCTTAGATAAGGATGGTGTCATTTGAAAAAAGCACTCATTGTTTTCGGTACTCGCCCAGAGGCCATCAAGATGGCGCCTGTCGTTAAACAGATGAGAGCCCATTTCGGCGGCGAGATTCGAGTGTGTGTCACTGCGCAGCATCGCCAGATGTTGGATCAGGTATTAAACCTGTTTGGCATAGTGCCTGAATACGATTTGAATCTGATGAAGCCAGGACAAGATTTGACCGATGTCACTGCCAATGTGTTGATTGCGATGCGGGACGTATTGAAAGACTTCGAACCTGATGTCGTACTTGTTCATGGCGATACGACAACCACATTTGCGACCAGCTTGGCTGCGTACTACGAAAAGATCCCAGTTGCCCATGTTGAAGCTGGGTTGAGGACCGGAAATATCTATTCGCCATGGCCGGAAGAAATGAACCGTAAGTTGGCGGGAAGCATCGCAGCATTTCATTTTGCCCCCACAGAAACCTCTCGCAACAATTTGTTGCGAGAGTCTGTGAGTGCTGAGAATGTATATGTTACAGGTAACACGGTGATTGATGCCCTGCTCGATGTGGTGGAGAAAATTGGTAAAGACCAAGGATTGAATTCATCGTTAGCGAAGCAGTTTGCTTTTCTTGATCCAAATTTACGAACGATTCTTATTACAGGTCATCGGCGTGAGAATTTTGGAAAAGGATTCGAAGACATCTGTAAAGCGTTGGCAAAATTGGCTGCAAGAAAGGATATTCAGCTCGTATATCCAGTACATCTGAATCCAAATGTTCAGGAACCTGTTAGACGTTTGTTGGGGAACATCCCAAATATTCATCTCATTGAGCCCTTAGATTACCTCCCCTTTGTCTACCTGATGAATCGCGCATATCTGATCATCACAGACTCCGGCGGTATCCAAGAAGAGGCGCCCTCCCTCGGCAAGCCCGTCTTGGTTATTCGAGATACGACAGAACGTCCAGAGGCGGTAGCGGCGGGTACGGTAAAATTGGTGGGGACTGATGCAGAAAGGATATATAAAGAGACCAATGTGTTGCTTGATGATGCGGTTGCGTATCAATCAATGTCAGTTGCACACAATCCATATGGTGATGGTGTGGCAGCAAGAAGGATTGTGGATGTGTTGAGCTCGGCTGTGAAGTGATGGTTGTTTATGGTGATATGGATACATTGTTAATTGGGGAACGAAATGCAACAAGATAAAAAAGTCTGCGTCATCGGGTTGGGTTACATCGGTTTGCCAACTGCCGCATTACTGGCAAATACGGGCTACTCTGTACATGGTGTCGATGTGAATCAACATGCAGTCGATGTGATCAATCAGGGCAAGATACATATCGTTGAGCCGGATCTCGACACCTTCGTTCATTCGGCAGTGGCATCTGGTAGGTTGCGCGCAGGGACTGTTCCTGCGCCAGCAGATGTATTCATGATTTGCGTGCCTACCCCATTTGTACATGACGACAATCCGATCCCTCAGCCCGACCTAAGCTACGTGGAAGCGGGGGCTAAGGTCATTGCACCGTTCGTTCGCCCTGGGAACATCATCATTCTTGAATCCACTTCGCCTGTTGGTACGACTGAGTTGGTGCGTGATACCTTGATTCAATGTGGTGTAGATGTTTCCTCAGTGCATTTTAGTTATTGCCCTGAGCGAGTCCTGCCTGGGCGAATCATGATTGAGTTGATTGAGAATGACCGTGTAGTGGGAGGTCTGTCGGCAGTGGCAACAGAAATGACAGCAGCTTTCTATAAGACTTTCGTCAAGGGGGAGGTGTTAAAGACCGACTCTAGAACAGCTGAGATGTGCAAACTTGTTGAGAACAGTTCGCGTGATGTGAGCATCGCTTTTGCGAACGAGTTGTCTATTTTGTGCGACGGTCTCGGAATCGATGTGAACGCGTTGATCCGTTTTGCAAATCGTCATCCTCGAGTCAACATTCTTCAACCTGGTTGTGGGGTGGGCGGTCACTGTATCGCTGTCGACCCATGGTTCATTGTGGCAAAGGATCCGAAGAACGCGAATCTGATCCGCACTGCACGCGAAGTGAACAATTACAAAAATAGATGGGTGATCGAGAAGGTGAAGAACGCCGCGCTGAAATTCCAGATTGAGAATGGCAGAGCCGCTTGTATCGCCTGTATGGGGCTGGCATTCAAACCGGATATCGACGATTTGCGTGAATCACCTGCATTGGCTGTAGCTGAAGCATTGCGTGACGATAAGTTCGATGTATTGGCGGTGGAGCCGAACATCGAATCGTTCGAGGGATTGAAATTGGTATCGGTTGCAGATGGACTGAGGGATGCTGACATCGTCGTATTCTTAGTCAAGCATCGCCAGTTTGTATCTTTGGATACGCAAGGCAAAGTGGTGTTGGATTATTGTGGCGCAACCATAACGGCGTAATGCCAGACTCGATCGGAACATACGAATGAAACAGATTTTGCAAAATTTACAGAATGGACAAACCGAACTGGGTGATATCCCTTGTCCTAGTGTGGGTCGTGGTCAGTTGTTGATTCAGACAAAGGCAAGTCTGATTTCTGCAGGAACTGAACGAATGCTGGTCGACTTTGGGAAAGCCTCGATGCTGGATAAGGCGCGTCAGCAACCAGAAAAGGTCAAGATGGTTCTGGATAAGATCAGCACAGATGGTTTGTTTGCCACACTGGATGCTGTGCAAAGTAAATTGGGCCAGCCTTTACCATTGGGATATTGCAATGCTGGTGTGGTAGTGGCAGTTGGTGCGGGAGTCACAGAGTTCGTGGTTGGTGATCGGGTCGCATCAAATGGTAATCATGCCGAGATGGTCAGAGTGCCTAAGAATCTTTGCGCAAAGATACCTGATGGAGTTTCTGATGAGGATGCTGCTTTTACGGTCTTGAGCGCTATCGCTTTGCAAGGCATCCGCTTGGTAAAACCTGAATTGGGTGAACGAGTGGTCGTTATTGGTTTGGGGTTGATTGGCCTGGTTACGGTGCAATTACTTCGCGCTCAGGGATGCCGAGTATTGGGTATCGATTTCGATGAGAACAAGCTAGCCTTGGCGCGTAAGTTTGGTGCGGTAACGGTCAATCCTGCTAATGGAGAAGACCCTGTTGCGGCAGCGATGGCATTCTCGGCGAATCGTGGCGTAGATGCTGTATTGATCACTGCGGCAACAAAATCCAATGAGCCAGTGAGTCATGCGGCGCAGATGTCGCGAAAACGTGGACGAATAGTGTTGGTCGGCGTCAGCGGCCTAGAACTTAACCGTGCGGAGTTCTTTGAAAAAGAGCTGAGCTTCCAAGTCTCGTGCTCATATGGCCCAGGTCGTTACGACAAGCAATACGAGGATGGGGGGGTAGATTATCCATTCGGATTTGTGCGGTGGACCGAACAGCGCAATTTTGAGGCTGTGCTAGGAATGTTGGCGGATGGTTCGGTAGACGTACAAACCTTGATATCCCACCGTTTCGATTTTGATAATGCCGTAAGTGCATATGATGTCCTGACGCAAGAGAGAGCAGCACTAGGTATCGTTCTTAAGTATGGACAAGAGAGTGAAAGTCTTCGCCAGCGCACAGTTGTACTAAGTGCTACTCCCCAATATGCTTTTGGGGAGCCAGTAATTGGAGTGTTGGGCGCGGGTAATTATGCCTCACGCGTTTTGATACCCGCCTTTAAGAAGGCGGGTGCGAGTATGGGATCTATTGTCACAAGCGGGGGTGTGAGCGGTGCTCATTTTGGAAAGAAGCTTGGCTTTGCTTCTGTTTCTACCGAAGACGCACAGATATTTGAAGATGCGAAAATAAACACCGTGGTCATTGCCACGAGGCATGATTCACACGCGAATTTCGTCATCAAGGCGATTGAGGCAGGTAAACATGTATTTGTTGAGAAACCAATTGCTTTAACTCTTGATCAGATTGAGCGCATTAAATCGGCATGGTCAAAAAGAGAAGCAAGCGGCGCATCCATGCCAATTTTGATGATCGGGTTCAACCGAAGATTCTCACCTTTAGTAGTGAAAATGAAGTCGCTACTCAGCCCAGTTAAATCACCTAAAGCATTCATCTATACCTGCAATGCAGGGGCGATTCCTGCAGATCATTGGACTCAAAATGCAGAGACCGGTGGCGGGAGACTAGTGGGGGAGGCGTGTCATTTCGTCGATTTATTGCGACATCTGGCAGATAGTCCTATCACTAGCTTTCAAGTCATGACGATGGGGCGTAATCCAGCGACATCAATCGTGGATGACAAAGCGATCATCTCACTTCAATTTGAGGATGGATCAATTGGCACTATTCAATATTTTGCCAACGGGGGCAAGCGATTCCCTAAAGAGCGTCTTGAGGTGTTCGCTGCAGAGGCAGTGCTTCAGCTAGATAATTATCGGGTACTCCGCGGATTTGGGTGGCCAGGGTTCAACAAAGTCAGCCTATGGTCTCAAGATAAAGGGCAAGATGTTTGCGTGCGAGCTTTCCTAGACTCGATCCGTTCAGGTAAGAATGCTCCCATTCCCCTCGAACAAATTTGGGAGGTCTCAAAGCTGTCAATAGAAATCGCAGATGTTGCGCGCAAGTGAAAGCAGGTCTTTATTTCCATACCATTCGGCACCTGCGTATAGAGCAGATTGTCGGGCGCCTTCGCCATAGATTTCAACATCCCTGTCCCAATCTGGCTCCTCCTCCTCCTTGCAGAGTTAGGTCTGGTTGCTGGTCGGCGCCGTGTGAGCGCAAGCAAAGTATGCTCGCTGGAGATAGATTCATTTTTTTGAATGAAGAAAGAGCCTTGATTTCTGCAAATACTTGGAACGATCCAGATATTGAAAAATTGTGGCTGTACAACTTACATTATTTCGACGATTTGAACGCGGAGTCGGCGGAAACTCGACGTTCTTGGCATCAAGACTTGATAGAAAGGTGGATAAAAGATAACCCCCCAGTTTTGGGTAATGGATGGGAGCCGTATCCTAGTTCTTTGCGAATAGTTAATTGGATTAAGTTTGCATTAAATGGTGGAGTTTTGTCTGAAGAGGCAATTCATAGCCTTGCTGTGCAAATTCGATATCTGTGTGAACGCCTAGAATTTCATTTGCTAGGTAATCACCTCCTAGCCAATGCCAAGGCGCTGGTTTTCGCAGGAGTCTTTTTCGATGGTCCCGAAGCTGAATCTTGGTTAATTGAAGGTAGAGATATTCTGAAACGAGAGTTGAAAGAGCAGATTCTCGTTGATGGTGGGCATTTCGAATTGAGTCCAATGTATCACTGCATCATTCTAGAAGATTTGCTTGATATTACTAACATCTGCAATGCTTATGCCATTGAATCGCAGATTGCGGCTAGAGTCATAGGGAAGATGGAAAGCTGGCTTTCAGTTATGACGCATCCAGATGGTGAAATTTCGTTCTTTAATGACGCCGCATTTGGTGTTGCACCAAATAAAAAACAATTAGGCCAATATGCTGAAAGATTGGATTTTTCACATCAAGCCTTGTTTTCAAATGGCATAACACGTTTGGTGAGTAGTGGGTACGTACGGATGGATAAAGGATTTGCAAATGTGCTACTTGATGTTGCTTCCGTTGGTCCGAGCTACCTCCCAGGGCATGCCCATGCAGATACGCTTTCCTTTGAATTTTCTTTAAACGGCTTTCGATTGATAGTGAACTCAGGGACATCTTGTTACGGGAATGGCGCAGAACGACATCGTCAACGTGGAACAAAGGCGCACAGCACATTGTGCATCAACGATGAAGATTCATCTGAAGTCTGGGGCGGATTTCGTGTTGCAAGGCGTGCCAAAGTACATTCAATTGAGGTAGCAGAGCTCCTAGGTGATTTGCATGTGCGCGCCAGTCATGATGGGTATAAGCGTTTGACTGGGGTCAATACCCACAGCCGCAGTTGGCATCTTAGTGAAAATGAATTAATCGTTGATGATGAGATTGCAGGCACTTTTGAAAAAGCAGAAGTCCGCTTCCATTTTCACCCTGACGTGGAGTTTTTAAAAATTGATGGGGCCGGGGCGTTGCTGCGTTCTGTAAATGGAGAAATTGTCGCAGTGAATATTGAAAACGGAACGCTAAGAATGGAGTCGGGTACCTGGCATCCCTATTTTGGCCTAGCTGTCCCGAACATCTGCTTAGTCTCTACCATGCATGATGCGCAAAGTAGAACCATTATTAAGTGGAAGGACGCTCGATGAAAATCTTGGTGCTCAGTTTTTATTTTAAGCCAGATTTGTGTGCGGGCTCATTCCGAACAACTGCTTTGGTGGAGGCACTTTCAAAAGAGATTGCGCCAGATGACAGTATTGAAATATTGACGACCCTGCCTAATCGCTACGGAAGTTTTTCGATAGAGGCACCAGTTACTGAGATTGCTGGAAACATATCAGTGACTCGAATTGAGTTGCCTAGACATCAAAGTGGAATGGTAGATCAGGCCAAGGCTTTTATCGTGTATGCCCGCACAGCGATGCGACTGGTCAAAACAAAACAATATGATTTAGTCTTTGCGACTTCATCACGATTGATGACCGCTTCATTGGGGGCTTGGATTGCCAGACGAAAGGGAGTCCCCTTGTATTTAGATATAAGGGATATATTTGTCGATACGATAAGAGATGTACTTCCCCAAAAGGTTGCGATGATATTAGGCCCGCTTTTTTCGCTACTTGAGCGTTGGACGATAAATAATGCTAGTAAAGTAAATCTGGTTTCCAAAGGATTCGAGGGTTACTTTCAGGGGCGATACCCCGAGAAACACTTTTCATATTTCACAAATGGAATTGATGACGAATTTTTATCTTTGCAAGCGCCAATATCAGAATCCCCTAAAGATGGAATTGTTCGAGTCCTATACGCAGGGAATTTGGGTGAAGGTCAGGGGTTGCATGCAATTATTCCAGAGCTGGCAGAAAGAATGCGAGGACGTGTTGCGTTTAAAATTATTGGAGACGGGGGGCGCCGTGAGGCTTTGCTTGAAGCTTTGCAATCGGCGAATGTGGACAATGTTGAGCTTTTGCCCCCTATGGGGCGACAACAATTGATTCAAGAGTATCAAATCGCAGATGTACTTTTTTTACATTTGAATGATTACGAGGCATTTAAAAAGGTTCTTCCTTCAAAATTGTTCGAATATGGAGCAATGAATAAACCTATTTGGGCAGGGGTCGCGGGATATGCGGCTGAATTTGTGCGTGCTGAAGTTAAGAATGCTGCGGTCTTCTATCCTTGTGATGCAGGAGATGCAGTGCGAGCCTTTTCTGGCCTTTGTATGCGCACTGAAAGCCGTGTGGATTTTATAGAAAAATTCTCAAGAGCGAATATTGCAAAGGTTATGGCGCGTGACATTCTAGCCACGATATGACTTGTGGCTAGAATTCAGAATTTATTGAAAGGATAACAAAAAATGCAAACAGCGACTGACCAAATTACCCTGAGAGGAATGGGAAATTTCATTTCCCATAACCGTTATGGCATTCTAAAAGCGGGTGTGCTAGGGATGGTTTTGGCAATCATATATTTAGTTGTGACACCAAAGACCTTTGAAGCTAGGTGGCAGATGTCTATGGCCCAATTGGTTGTTAGCAGCAATAGCAATGGGAATGGGAATAGCACTGGGAATAGCAATGGGAATAGCAATGGGAATAGCAATAGCGAAGAGCCCGCTGCCTTAATTCAGAGATTGCGCTCGACTTTGACCTATCCAGTTGCGGTGTTGGAGATATGTGGAAAATCCGGCATTGAGGATATGGATGAGTATCTAGATAAATCATTGCAAGTGCAGACTATAAAAAATGTACCAAACTCTGCCGAGTTCAAAATTAAGGCGACGAGTGTAGATCAAGCAAAGTCCTGCGCTAATGCCATTGTCTCGATGGTAATCGATCAACAGCGATTGATTATTAATGAGCGTCAATCAGGGAGGCAGGAACAACTGGCGCAATATCAGCAGGCACTTAAAGACGAAATGAGGCAATTGGAGCACATAAAAAAATCAGAATTAGGGAATTTTGGGTATTTGGCAATGCTGGACAAGTTGACTTGGCTTCGTGCGCGTATAGATGGATTGCAAGAAGAACTTTTCCTTTCCCAGAAATTTCCCGCAAAGCTGAACGCCCCAGTTCAAGTATCCCCTAAGCCGGTATCACCCAAAGTGGCATTGGTACTTGTGTTAGGTGCATTGTTGGGCCTCATGACGGGGGTGTTGTATGCATTAGTTCGTGAGGGATGGCGCAAGTCAATTGCAACGGAATGAGCCATAGTGTATTGATCACAGGAGCTTCTGGTTTTGTCGGACGTGCGCTCTGTATTGAATCAACCAAGCGTGGAATGCGAACAAAAGCAGTAACACGCATTCAATCGAAATTTGACACTCCTGTTACTCCCATAATTTTGAGCTCTATTGATGGCGAAACCGAGTGGGGCAATAAGTTAAACGAGGTTGATGTTGTAATTCATCTGGCTGCCCGTGTGCATGTGATGAAAGATCTCTCGGCAGATCCATTTGATGAATTTCGAAAGGTCAACGTAGAAGGCACTGTGCATCTTGCGCGCTGTGCAGCGAAGATGGGTGTAAAACGCTTTGTGTACGTTAGCTCTATCAAAGTAAATGGCGAAGAGACCGCGTGTGGAGAAAAATATTCGGAGTCAAGTCTGCCATCACCGCAAGATCCATACGGATGTTCCAAATGGGAAGCTGAGCAAGCATTAGGCCAAATTGGCGCTGAGACAGGTTTAGAAATTGTTATTATTCGCCCTCCACTAGTTTATGGCGCAGGGGTTAAGGGAAACTTTGTCCAGATGCTCAAGGTGCTTTCCAAATGTCTCCCGTTACCTCTAGCATCAGTAAAAAATCAACGCAGCCTTGTGTATGTTAATAATCTTGCGGATGCATTGATTACTTGTGCCCTCCATCCCCGAGCAGCTGGCCAGACCTTTCTGGTTAGTGATGGAGAAGATATTTCTACTCCTGACTTGTTGAGGAATTTGGGTGTCTGGTTGGGACATCCCGCACTATTGTTTCCATGTACGCAAAAACTATTGATTTTTTTGGGGCGGCTCGTAGGCAAATCCGACCAAGTTCAGCGTCTGCTGGGTTCGTTGCAGATTGATAGTGGTAAAATCCGCCGCGAGCTTAACTGGACTCCTCCCTTTACTTTGCAACAGGGGCTGCAAGCAACGGCGGAGTGGTATCGAAAAAAACATCTATGAGCCTTTACTCACCTGCTGTCGCATTCATCACTACCTGTTTGGTGATTTTGTTCATTATTCACAGCAGGTTCAGCAAGTCGATACAAGACATCCCTAACGAACGTTCATTGCACACAAATATCGTCCCGCGTACTGGCGGCATTGGCCTGTTCTTGGGGGTGGTGGCAGGTTGGTCGTTGATGCTCACTTCTTTGGCGTGGTGGCTAGTGATTCCGTTGCTAGCGCTATTCGCAATATCCATATTGGATGACATGCATAATTTGTCAGTGAAGGCGCGATTGTTAGCACACATGGGTGCCGCTGCAATATTGGTGCTGGGTTCCGGTGTGATGAGTGAGCACGGCTTGTTAATTGCCGTCGCACTTTTCTTCTTTGCGGTGTGGATGATTAATTTGTACAACTTCATGGACGGTTCAGATGGATTGGCCGGAGGCATGGCTCTATTTGGATTTGCCAGTTACGGCATCGCCGCACTGTTTATACAAGATGATGTCTTGGCATGGGCAAACTTCACTATTGCAGCAGCGGCGGTAGGCTTTCTGCTCTTCAATTTCCATCCGGCCAAGATATTCATGGGCGATGCCGGTTCGATACCACTTGGATTCCTTGCGGTGGCAATGGGAGTTTGGGGCGTGCAAAAAGGAGATTGGTCAGTTTGGTTTCCTTTGATAGTCTTTGCTCCCTTCATCATTGATGCGAGCGTAACGTTGATGAAGCGATCCTGGCGTGGCGCAAAGATCACTGAGGCGCATCGTGAACATTATTACCAGCGTGCAGTTCAACTGGGTGTTGGGCATCGCAACGTAGCATTGCTTGAGTATGGATTGATGACTGTGGCGGGAGGGCTAGCCTTGTTGTCGCAGGAGCAATCCTTTCCATGGCAAGCGCTACTTGCGTGCTCGCTTATCGCTTTCATTTGCATGGTGCGGGTTGATACTCGTTGGAAAAATCAAAATCGGGCAGCATTATGATTCAATCTAAAATCAGAACAAGTGTCGCAATCTTGCACGATGTGATTGCTGCTGTTGCTGCATGGTGGATTGCCTATCTTTTACGATTTAATTTCGAACTTCCAGAAAATTTTCGCGATGAGTTGATGCAGACGATGGTATGGGTTGTGCCATTGCAAGCTATCGTTTTTTGGGCATTTAGTTTGTATCGAGGGATATGGCGATTCGCCAGTGTCACTGACCTGCGTCGTATCTTATTTGCGGTGATTGTTGCAACGGCACTGATTCCCCTTGTATTAGGATTGTTTCGCGTTAATGCTATCGTTCCGCGCTCGGTCTTGGTTATGGACCCGTTGCTTTTACTTCTAATGATGGGCGGGAGCAGATTGTTGTACCGACTGTGGAAAGAGAATCTGTTATACGGTGATTTCCAACTGCGCGGAGAACCTGTTCTTGTCTTAGGCGCTGGTGATGCAGGGGTGTCGCTTTCGAAAGAATTGGCACGCAGTGGCGATTGGCATCTGGTGGGCTTTCTTGATGATGATTCAAGCAAACGTGGGCGCACGCTGAATGGATTCAAAGTGCATGGCAAGCTGGAAGAATTGCCGCATTGGGTTGAAAAGTTCGATGTTAGTCAAGTCATCATAGCAATGCCCGCGGCCTCGCATCAAAAAAAGAAACGTGTCATCGATCTGGCGAACCAATGTGGCGTAAAGGCACTTACTGTTCCGGGCTTTGATGATTTGTTGAATGGACGCGTGGCAATTTCGCAGTTGCGTGCTGTGGAGTTGGACGATTTATTAGGGCGAGATGCTGTTGAATTGGACGATGCAGGTTTGCATGCGCAATTGACTGACAAGGTCATCCTAGTCACAGGGGCGGGCGGTTCTATCGGTTCTGAACTTTGTCGTCAGATTGCGCTTTTTTCACCCAAGACATTGGTCTTGTACGAAGCGGGTGAATTTGCCTTGTACAACATCGAGCAGGAGCTCAGTAAGGATTTCCCGGCAATTGATATCGTTTATCTTGCGGGTGATGTGAGAGATTCCGTTCGTTTGAAGCAGGTATTCAGTGAATATCGCCCTAGCGTGGTGTTCCATGCGGCGGCTTACAAGCACGTTCCTTTGATGGAAAAGCACAACTCATGGCAGGCTGTGCGCAACAACGTGTTTGGCACATGGCAGGTCGCTAGCTGTGCACGGGAGCATGGAGTAGAGAAATTCGTATTGATCTCCACAGACAAGGCGGTAAATCCGACTAATGTGATGGGTACGACAAAGCGCATGGCAGAGATAGTTTGTCAGGGATTGCAGAAAACGAGTGGTACACGCTTTGTGATCGTTCGTTTTGGCAACGTGTTGGGCAGTAACGGTAGCGTCATTCCTAAGTTCCGTGAGCAATTAGCCAAGGGTGGCCCTATTACGGTCACACACCCAGAGATTACTCGATTCTTCATGTCGATTCCTGAAGCGGCACAGTTGGTGATGCAGGCTGGGTATATGGGCAAGGGCGGCGAGATATTCGTGCTGGACATGGGCGAGCCTGTGAAGATCGTTGACCTTGCGAAAGATCTCATTAGGCTTTCTGGCTTCAATGAAGACGACATCAAGATTGAATTCACAGGCCTGCGTCCCGGTGAAAAACTCTATGAAGAATTACTCGCAGATGATGAGAACACATTGCCAACGCCCCATTCCAAGTTGCGTATCGCACAGGCGCGCTCAGTAGGCGAATCTGAATTCAATGCCTTGTTAGATTGGGTTGCGAACGATATAGCCAAGTCTGATGATGAAGTGCGTCTTCGCTTGCGACATTGGGTTCCTGAGTACACGCCAACGATGAATGCAGAGTGATGAAAATTCAGTCAATCGCGCAACCCATTGCGCGTTGGGGTATGTTGATGTTGGCAGCCTGTATACCAGTCTCGGTTGCGCTCGGAAATTTACTACTTGGGGTATTACTGTTGTGTGGATTTGCCGCATATGCAAAAGAAATATGGAGGTGTATTAAGGTGCATCCAGTAGCGCGTGCGGGAGCGCTGTTGTTTTTGGCGCTATTGCTCGGGTGCTTTATGGGTCCGGCATTATGGGGAGACGCATGGGCGATGCTGTCGAAATACATGGATGTCGCATTTGTCGCACTTTTTTTGGTGATGTTCAAAGACGGGCTGTTACGACAACGAGCTGAGACTGGCTTCTTGGCCATGATGTTGGTCACCGCCGTGTTTTCCTGGTTGGTTGGTCTGCGTATTTTGAGTGAATCTTTTTGTCTTTGGGGTGGGTGTTCGGCAGAGAATCCTTCTATCTTCTTAAATCATATCGCGCACAACCTGATGATGGCGTTTGCGACATTCCTGCTTGCATTACGGGCAAGGGCGGAGAATAGTGCCAGAATCAAATGGCTCTATGCCAGTTTGGCATTATTCACCGGTGCAGATGTCTTGTTCCTAGTACAAGGGCGCATCGGTTACGTCGTACTGGGAGTGCTTTTTGCCTATTTCGCTTGGTCGACTTTGAATCAGCGTCTTCAGCGGCAAGACCGTAGCTTGGGTTGGCGTGAATATGTCGGGTTCATTTCTATAGTGGTACTAACTGCATGGAGTGCATACCAGTTGTCTCCCCGCCTGCAGGAGCGGGTGGATCTGATAGTGACAGAGTCGAGCGCATGGGAGGTCGGAACACGTAGCGAGACATCGACCGGGCTGCGCCTAGAGTTCTACAGCAACACGGCCAGCATCATCGCTGAGCACCCTCTGTTTGGGGTTGGGACGGGAGGTTTTGCGGAGGCGTACCGTCAGCAAGTTGAATCAAGTGGGATGATTGCGACTCGCAATCCTCACAATGAATTTCTTCACCTCACTGCGCAACTTGGGATTATGGGACTGTTGCTGTTCCTGTACTTGCTTTACACGCAGTGGCGAACTGCCATGCAGTTGCATGACGCTCGAATCAAGGACGCGGCAATCGGATTGATGCTGACCTTGCTGGTAACGAGTCTGTTTAACACGCCATTGATGGATCACACCGAAGGATTGTTCTTTGCTTATATGAGCGCACTTTATTTCTCAAGCTACACGCCAAAGGTTAAAGATGCATAGCATATCGGTCATCATCATCACCAAGAACGAGTCAGCTAACATTCGCGCCTGTCTGGAATCTGTGGCATGGGCTGATGAGGTTATTGTGGTTGACTCTGGCAGTACAGATGACACAGTTTCGATCTGCAAAGAGATGGGGGCGCAAGTTCATATAACTGACTGGCCAGGTTTCGGGATTCAGAAGAATAGAGCGCTTGATCGAGCAACTAAGGACTATATATTTTCGATCGATGCGGACGAGCGCGTGACGCCAGAGCTGAGAGCCGAGATAGAGAAGGTGTTAAATGATGTCGATGCCGCCGATGCTTATTTGATTTCACGGTTGTCTAGGTTCTGCGGACGATTCATGCGTCACTCCGGGTGGTATCCCGACCTGCTTCCTCGATTATTCAGGCGCGGCAAGGCGCGCTTTAGCGATAGTCTGGTGCATGAACGATTGATTATTGAAGGCAAGTTGACTTGCCTATCAGGAGAGTTATTGCATTACTCGTTTGAAGATGCGGAAGAGGTATTGGAAAAGATCAACCAGTATTCAAGTGCTGGTGCAATGATGATGTACGAGCGCGGGAAAAGAACGACTTTGATTGGTGCGATCATCCGTGGCGCGTGGAGTTTTATGCGTACTTATGTATTGCGTGCGGGCTTCATGGATGGGCAAAAAGGATTGATGCTCGCTATCTCAAACGGAGAGGGTACGTACTACCGTTACCTAAAGCTACTTTTGCTCCAAGAAAAGATGGAGGAGAAATGATGCGTATTGCTGTGGTTCCTGCGGTGTACAACCGCCCCGATATGCTTGTAGCTTTCTTTGAAGGTTACCTCGCGCAGGATTATCGCGATTTTGAAATCATCGTTGCCGATGATGGATCGAGTCCAGAAACTAAAGCTGTGATTGAACAATATCAGCAACGTGCAACATTCCCCATCAAGCATGTATGGCAAGAGAACACGGGTTATCGAGCTTCTACGATTCGCAATAAAGCGGTTGCGATGAGCAATGCGGACTATGTGGTCTTCACCGATCAAGATTGTGTGCCGAGGCCAGATTTTCTATCCAGCCATGCACGCTTGGCTGAGCGTGGCTGGTTCGTGCCTGGTAATCGAGTGTTGCTGGCTCAGGACTTCACCCAGCAGGTCTTGCAGGGCGAAAAACATATTCACGATTGGACGCTCGCACAGTGGGTCGCAAGGTGGCTACGGGGCGACATCAATCGTATCCAACCTTTACTTAAATTGCCCGCGGGTTCTTGGCGCAAACTTCATCCAATGCGTTGGCGTGGAGCCAAGACCTGCAATTTTGCCGTATGGCGAGATGACTACATCCGCGTGAACGGCATGGACGAGTCATACACTGGCTGGGGTATGGAAGATTCAGATTTGGTCGTTCGCCTACTACGTGCAGGATTACGCCACAAGAGTGGTAGGTTCGCAGCCCCTGTGTTGCATCTGTGGCACAAGGAAAGTGACCGCTCTAAACTTGGAGAGAATCAAAGTCGGTTGCAGCAAGTGTTGAGTGCGACGCACATCCTTGCGACCAAGGGCATCAACCAATATCTGTAACTGACAGGGGATGCTTTGAACCAAGTGCAAGATACGTTAGTGATAGGTGGTGCTGGATACATCGGTACTCACTTGGTCGAGGAGCTAGTTGCTACGGGGCGACGCGTCACTGTATTGGGCCGTAAATCAAGCCCAGCATACAAGCTCCCAAAGAATGTCTCGTATGTCGCGGGAGACTTCGCGCAGCTTGATTTGATCAGCCAGTTGCTCGATCAGCATCGCGAAGTGATTCATCTCGCGTACGCGACAGTACCGAATACTTCGTTCGAAAATCCGCTGGCCGATTTGCAGCAGAACTTACCTCCTACGGTACAGTTGTTTTCCGAAGTGGCGGACAGAGGGGGAAAGTTATTACTGGTCTCCTCAGGTGGGACAGTTTATGGGGAAGCGCAAAGCCTTCCCATTGATGAGCGCCATCCAACGAAGCCTATCTCACCCTATGGTGTGACGAAATTAACGCTTGAGAACTATGCGTATCTCTATGCAAAGACACATGACCTAAAGTTCGTTTGCGTCCGACCTGGGAACGCCTATGGCGTGGGGCAACGCCCCTATATTGGCCAAGGCTTCATCTCCACTGCGATGGCTTCAGCGATGAAGGGTGAGCCCATCAAGATATTCGGCAAGACTGGAACCACACGTGATTATTTGTACGTGCGCGACCTTGCGACTGGCATCGTCAGTGCCTTGGAAAAAGGCCGGCTTTCCGAAACCTATAACTTGGGTTCAGGCGTGGGCCGTACCAATCTTGACGTGGTGAAGACTATGTTATTCATTACGCATGAGACGGGGCGTGAAGCGATTATCGAACATCTTTCGGAGCGCACATTCGATGTAAAGGCTAATGTGCTGGACTCGACGAAATTAAGTGGTGATACCGGCTGGCAGCCCAGTATCGACTTTGAGGCTGGAATGCGACTCACGTTTGAATGGCTAAGAAATACGATGCCAAATGGTATAGCTCGCTAAAGTAGAATTAGCTCTTATTCTCGCACTGAAAAGTAGAAGGTGAGCAAACTGAAAGAAACAATTTGAAATGTCAGGTACGACATACGAATCGCGGGCTTCAGGGGATTCATCTCCAAGAATTTAATTTGGGTGTGCATCGATATTTTGAAAATCGCTATTGATGGGGCAGGGAAAGAAGTCTTTACAGACGCCACTACATGGATAGACAAGATCAACTCCCTCATCATCGAACTACAGAACGGATGAAGCTGGGTTGTGATCGCAGCTTCTTGTTGGCCGAACGGATTTGACAGTGAGTGGTTGCAAGGAGAAAACGCCTATCTTGCAAAATACGCATGAATTAGCAAACACTAAGAAGAGGTCGTCATGAGCGTTCTTGGATTCTGAAACAGTATCGATAAAGCACAAATATGATCTCCATCGTCACACCTTTCTATAACGAAGAACTGGTCATTCATCATTTCTTTGTACGCCTGCTTCCCATCCTAGATGGGATGGGAAGGCCTTACGAAATCGTATGCGTTAATGATGGTAGCAGGGACAAGACACTTGCGATATTGATCGAGTGTGCCAAAGCGGATTCACACATCAAGGTGATCGACCTGTCTCGCAATTTTGGCAAGGAGGCGGCGCTCACTGCCGCACTTGATTATGCCACCGGTAATGCGGTGATTCCTGTCGATTGCGATCTGCAAGACCCACCCGAGCTCATCCCGCAAATGGTCAAACTTTGGCAAGAGGGAGCAGAAGTAGTTCTTGCGCGCCGAGCGGATCGTTCTTCCGATTCGTGGATGAAGCGCACTTCGGCAGGGCTGTTCTATCGCATCCATAATCAAGTTTCCGATTTCTCGATTCCCGACAATGTGGGCGATTTTCGCTTGATGGATCGCGCGGTCGTTGATGTCGTGCGCTCGCTACCAGAGACTCGCAGATTCATGAAGGGCGTATTCGCATGGGCTGGTTTCAATGCTGTCAGTATCGATTACGAAAGAGAGCTAAGGGTCGCTGGAGAAAGTAAGTTTAACGGCTGGAAGCTGTGGAACTTTGCGCTGGAAGGCATCACCTCTTTCTCGACAGCGCCATTACGGGTATGGCTATACATCGGGGTGTTAGTCGCGTTGATCTCAATGGCGTATGCATCGGTATTGGTCATCAAGACGTTATATTTTGGTATTGATGTTCCTGGCTATGCATCGCTTTTGACTTCGATCCTGTTCTTGGGGGGTATCCAGTTAATCGGCATTGGCGTGCTGGGCGAATACATCGGCCGTGTCTATATGGAGACTAAGCGGCGTCCTGTCTATGTTGTACGCAAGATATACACTCAAGGTAGCGCAGAACAATCTCGCACATGATCCAGTATCAGGTAGTTCGATTCGCAGTGGTCGGCGTTGTTGCGACCGTGACCCATGTTGCTGTGCTGGTGGTGGGGGTGGAGTGGCTGGGCTTGCATCCGGTTGTTGCATCGACGTTGGGTTTTCTGGCAGCAGTGACGGATTCTTATCTGCTGAATCGTAGCTGGACATTCAAGTCCGATGTCGCGCATAGTCAGACGTTATGGCGCTTCGTGGTCGTATCCCTGTTCGGTCTCGGGCTGAACACCGTGATGATGACCTCGCTCGTTGGATACTTTCACTGGTGGTATCTGTGGGCGCAGGTGGCGACCTTATTGATCGTCCCAGTAAGCAACTATTTATTGAATCGTCACTGGACATTCAAGCAAACGGATGGGAGAGCATAGATGGAAATTTTGAAACACCCACGGACTTTTCCGGCCTTGTTCGCTTGGGCTGTCCTGTGTTTTGTGCCGACACTCTTTTATTTCTATGTCGGCGAGGAGGGAGTGTTCACCCTCAACTCCATAGAGATGTGGGAGCGACAAGAGTTTATGAGCACCGTGATGTACGGTGCGACGGGTGGGGGAGGCGGTCGTCCGCCTTTGATGAACTGGGTCATGATTCCCATCGCCAACCTGATCGGTTGGGAGCATGTGCTGGTTGCATCTCGCCTTGTGAGCGTGGGCGCAACGATAGCTACGAGTCTGACCGTGGCATGGCTGGCACATCAGCTGTGGCGTAACCAAACCATCACGTGGGTTGCCGCAATCATGTATCTGGTGATGGCAGATGTGATGCTCTACCGTGGCTGGCTATCGTATGCGGATCCGCTGTTCACGATGTTCGTCGTACTGGCGATCGCCCAAGTTTGGGGGGCTTGCTTGCGTAAGAGCCACTGGCTGCTGTTCGCGGCGATGCTGTCTGCCTTCGCCGCCTTTATGACCAAAGCGCTAACAGTCTATGTGTTCCTTGGCATCGCGATGCTGGTGTTGATGCGTGACGCGGAGAATCGTCGCTTTCTGTTGGGTAAGCAGGCGTGGCTAGCCTATGCCTTCGCCCTTCTACTCCCTTTCATATGGTGGAAGATGGGAACGCATGATGCCGCCCAACACGCCAAGATGTCAGATGACATACTCAGAAAACTGGTCATCCCGGACGTTGGCAAATATCTCCTACGATTGTTCGTCTACCCGTCCGAGATGTTCGTGCGCCTCATGCCAGCCAGTCTTATCATCGCCTACTTTTTGCTGCGTCAACGCGCAATTGCGCTGGAACATCCTGCTGTTGGTGCAGCACTGCTGATCGCCTTGCTCAACTACCTGCCTTATCTCATCGCCCCAGAAGGAAGTGTGCGTTATGTGTTGCCTGTGTACGCATTTGTGGTGCTAGCAGCAGCCTACCTTGTTGTGCAAGACGTCAGCCCATTCCAGGTCAAGAAGTGGCTGGTAGGTATGTTGGTGCTCGGCACCATCGTTAATACCCTAGTCTTTCCTTGGTATCAGCGAAACTATCGAGGTGAGAACTATGTGCAGATGGCACAAGAGATCGTGCAGAAATACGGCGACTATCCGCTATATGTGGCCAACGTCTCCTCGACCGGATTGGCGGTGGCAGCAGAAATCGACACCTTGCGTTTCGGCAAACACCCGGCCTTGATCTCGCCCCCAGCCGACTTCACGGAAGGCATTGTCATTGCGCATGCGCTAGGGGATGTAAAGGGTGAACTGCTACGAGAATTGAAGAACAAGATTGATTCTGTGTTCCTCATCTGTCGCGGCAATGCGTGCAAAGCAGAAAGTCACTAATCGTAAATTGATAACTAGGCCGACAAGTTCCCGCTGAACTGAGTGCGATACAATTGAGCATATGCATTGCCTCTAGCCAGAAGTTCTGCGTGAGTGCCAGCTTCGACGATCTGACCTTTTTGTAGCACGATGATACGGTCTGCCTTTTCGATGGTGGACAAGCGATGTGCGATGACCAAAGAGGTTCGACCCTTCATCAAAGTCTCCAAAGCCGCCTGTACATGGCGTTCGGATTCACTGTCCAGCGCTGAGGTCGCCTCATCCAAGATTAGGATAGGTGCATTCTTGAGGATGGCGCGCGCGATGGCGATTCTTTGGCGTTGCCCACCGGAAAGCCGCACACCCTTTTCTCCCACCAATGTTTCTAATCCCAGCGGCAGATCGCGGATGAATTCCATGGCATGCGCAGCCGTCGCTGCTGTAATGATCTCTTCCTCGGGCACTTCGCGCATCTGTCCGTAGGCGATGTTGGCGGCGATGGTGTCGTTGAATAGCACTACCTCTTGACTCACGAGCGCGATGTTGGCGCGCAGACTAGCCAGCGTAAGATCATTGATGTCTTGGCCGTCCAAGGTAATACGTCCTTTGCTGGGCAGATAGAAGCGCGGTACCAGATTGGCGAGTGTGCTTTTACCGCTACCCGAGGCCCCGACCAAGGCGACAGCCTGCCCTGCAGGAATATCCAAGCAGATGTCGTTCAAAGCCAAACGCTCATCCGACTGGTAGGACAAGCTGACATGCTCAAATGAAAGCGCGCCTGAAGAACGGCTCATGGCGGATTGGCCTGCATCAATTTCACCCGCTGTGTCGATCAGGTCAAAGACGCTCTCAGCTGCTGCCAAGCCACGCTGGATGTATTCATTGATACTGGTGATACGTTTCAACGGCGCAGTCAACATCAGCATCGCAGCGACGAATGACAGGAATCCTCCAACAGTCGATAGATCGCTCTGCGCCTGTTGAGTCGCAAGATAGATAACGAAAGCCAGCGCAATCGCCGCCACCATTTGCACAATAGGTACGTTCGCAACAGCAGCGGTCGCCTGCTTCATCATGTGGCGGCGCACCCAATTGATTTCCTCAAGGAATCGCTCTTTTTCGTATTGTTGTCCGCCAAACAATTTCACTACTTTATGCGCGGTCACACTCTCTTCAATCACTTGGGTAATGTTGCCCATCGATTTCTGCGTCTCGCGACTGGAAGCTCGCAAGCGGCGATTGATGACGCGAATGACCAACGCCACGACAGGCGCGATGACCAATGTGATTAGCGTCAGCTTCCAATCCAGATAGAACAACCAAGCAAGCAATCCCAAGATGGTAATTGAATCGCGGATGGTGATGGTGACGACACTGGTAGCGGCGGCGGTCACATTGGTGACATCGTAGGTAAGCTTAGAGATCAATGAGCCAGTGGCATTGTCATCGTAATAGCGCGTTGGCAAAGAGAGCAACTTGGCAAACATTTCTCCACGCAGATCCATCACCACCTTATTCCCAACCCAATGGATGGCGTAAGAGCCAAAGAAAGTCGCGATGCCGCGAACAAAGAAAATAACCAAAATAAAGATTGGTGCCCAATGCATCACCGACGTGTCTTTATGGACGAATGTCCCATCCAAAAAAGGTTTGAGCAAAGCCGGTAACATCGGCTCTGTCGCGGCGGCGATGATCATGCCCAAAATTGAAACGGCAAATGCTTTCCAATAAGGTCGCACATAGCGCATCAAGCGCAGATAGAGTTGGGTGCTGGTCATGGCCTAGTTAACAGGAATGTCACTGAATTTCTGATACGCTATTCTACAAGACAAGTGAACGGGGCAAGGCATGGCAATCTACGCGGTGGGTGATATTCAAGGATGTTATGCAGAACTCTGTCTGCTTTTGGAAAAGATCGAGTTCGATCCTGGTCGGGACCGGCTGTGGCTGGTGGGCGACCTAGTCAATCGCGGTCCGGGTTCGTTGCAGGTGTTGCGGCTGGTCAAATCAATAGGTGATAGGGCTATCACGGTGCTGGGCAATCACGACCTGCATCTGCTGGCGGTAGCTGAAGGTGTGGCGAAACCGAGCCGTAGCGACACGTTGGATGAGATATTGGCCGCACCTGACCGTGATGAATTACTCACTTGGTTGCGCCAGCAACGATTGATGCATGTCGAGGGCGATGCCGTCATGGTGCATGCGGGGTTGTTGCCGCAATGGAGCATCAAGCAAGCATCGAAATTGGCGCGCGAGGTGGAATCTGCATTGCGTGGCGACGACTACGTCAAATTCCTTGAACACATGTATGGCAATATGCCTAACCTTTGGGATGATGAGTTGACAGGCTACAAGCGCCTGCGAGTCATCACCAACGCCTTCACTCGACTACGTGTCTGTACGCCGGACGGCGAGATGGAATACAAATTCAAAGGCGAAGTAGAGAAGATACCTGCTGGTTATGTGCCGTGGTTCGAAGTTCCGAAACGTGCCAGCCAAGATGTCACGGTCATCTTCGGTCACTGGTCGGCGCTGGGGTTGAAGGTCTTACCCAAGGTCATTGCTCTCGATACAGGTTGCCTATGGGGCGGCACACTTACCGCGCTGCGTCTGGAAGATAGGCAACTGTTTCAAGTCGAGTGCCAGAATCCTGTGGCACAGGATTGGTGATAGCCAACATCAGCGGGCGTCGTTGGGCAGGAAGCGATTGTTGAGTTGCAGTTGTATCGTCGTTTGATAGGTCGCCAACAAACGTCGCTCCATCTCATCTGTACGTTCTTTAGTGAGTGACGACGAACTTCCGAAACGTTTATCCAAATTGTGCGAGACCCATTCGCCGTTGCTGATCCAATCCATCACATCCCCGCGTACGGTGAATGCCGCCCGCTCTTCTTTACGGCTATCGTCCATCAATGAGCGACCCAATCCAGCATAGGGAGTTGACCACCCACACAGATCGATCAACGTGGGGATGATGTCCACTTGACTGCCTGTGCGCTCATCGATGCCTGACTTCACGCCGGGGCCCACGATCAACAATGGGATGTGGAACTGGTTCGGAACATGCTCGGATTTCTCGACGAACTCATTGGCATGGTCTGCCGTGATGACGAAGATCGTATTGTCAAAATAGCCATCACGTTTCGCAGCCTCCATCAGTTGTCCTAACGCCCAATCGGCATAGAGCACGGTGTTCAAGAACTTGTCCCTGTCTGACCCGCTCGTGTATTTGTTCCAACGTGCATCGGGAATGATCCACGGCGTGTGCGTCGTTGAAGTGAAGATGAAACCCAAGAATGGTTTTTGCGAACTGGCAAAGAGTTTGTTGGCTTCTTGGAAGGTGTTGTGATCCCACGTTCCCCAAGTCTTCGCTTGCTTGGGCTGTTCGTGCAGGTTCGGTATCTCTTCCGCGCCTCGGTATTCTTTGAAGCCGGCACGCGTCGCGATGGAATCGAAGTGGAACGAACCGTGGTCGCTGCTTTGCAAAAAGATCGTCTGGTAGTTCTGGCGCTGCGCCAATTCACCCATGAAGCTCAAGCGGTTCTGCTCCATCCCTAGCCCCAGCAAAGGCATAGAGGGCAAGGTCGGTTGGCTGGCGAGTATTGCCGCCGCCCCTTGGATGGAGCGCTGACCGTTAGCGTAGAAATGTGTGTAGAGGCGACCTTGCTTCGCTAACTGGTCGAAGTTGGGTGTAGCGCCGAGTGGTTGCAGTTTCATCTCGCGACGTATTGCATCCATGTGCAACGCCCCCCAGCTTTCCAGCATCAACACGACGACGTTGGGCTTCTTTTTGCGAACATCGCCGGAGACGATGCGAGCGAGGGGATATTCAGGATTTGAGAATTGCACATTAGGACTAGCGAGCTGTGCCTGCACCATGGCATCGGCTTGCGCCTGTGGCATGAATGACTTAACGGGCGGTTGCTTCTCGATCAGCGCATGCGAGATAGCGAACGCGCCATTCATCGTCAGATAGCCTTGCGCCAGCGAGTCAGAGAAGAATGCCTCACCGACTCCCATCGGTTTCCCTGTATATCCGCCCCGGCCTGCGATCAAGAGCAAGAGGAAGAGCAGGGGCAGCATCAAGAGGCGTAACCAGGGGCTATGAGGGTGCGCGGGGATGGGGTGCAACAAGCGCCACCACAGCCAAGCTCCCATCGAGGTGGCCAGTGCGAACAAGAGTAAGGCCGTCTTGTATTCCATCAACGCGATGCTCACCATCGAGCCGACATCATTCGATAGTGTATTCACTTCGGAGCCGATGTGTCGATGCACCTGACCGAAGTAGATCGTGTCGATCACCATCAGCAAGATGAACAGTATCCACGCGGCGAAGATGAACATGCCCCAAGCGTATTGCCAGTAACGATGGTGACTCCAGCGGAACGGTAACAACAGGAGCAACAACGGGAAGCCGATCATCATCACTGTGATCGAGATGTCGAAGCGTAAGCCGACAACGAAGGCGAGCAATACCTGTCCTAAGCTCAATCCGCTGAAGTCATCCGAATGCACTAGATACAGCCCAAGGCGCATCACCGTTGCGGGCAGGATGAAGATTGCCAGTAGGATGGCGATGCGCAGATAGGGGTGGGCTATCCACGGTGAGAGACGTTTGATCATGTTCGATTACGGGCCGATTGGCGAAGGTCGAGAGTCATGGCCTGAATTATAATTCGCCAACAACGCGCATGCGGAGACTTGAAAAGTGATAGGCAAACAATGAGCAATCCATACAAAGGCAAGACAGGTCTGAAACGACTATGGAACGCGACCTTTTATTCCATGGCGGGATTGCGTGCCGCTTTTCAGCACGAAGACGCATTCCGCATGGATGTGCTGCTGGCGGTAGTGTTGATTCCCGCTGCGTTTCTTACTTCTGCGAGTGGCCTCGGCAAGGCATTGATGGTGGCAAGCGTGTTGTTGCTGTTGATCGTCGAGCTATTGAACTCGGCGATCGAGGCGGCAGTGGATCACACTTCTTTGGACCACCACCCCTTCGCCAAGCGTGCCAAGGATATCGGCAGCGCCGCTGTGTTCATCAGCCTCGTAACGATCTGTGCGGTGTGGGGCTTGGTACTGTTAGGCTAGGCTTCTGGCTCTTCTGCGAACCATTTCCCGATCACACCTTCCGCTTCGGCTACTCCCACTTTCTTCAAGCTAGAGAATAGTTGGGCTGAGCATTGTGGGAAGTTCTGCTGCAAGAATGCATTCACATCACGTAAAGTCTGTGTGGATTGTTGGCGGCTCAATTTGTCCGATTTCGTCAGCAGGATGTGCACTGGCTTCTGTGTGATGGCAAACCAGCCCATCATCCATTTATCGCGATCGGTGAGTGGATGTCGAGCATCCATGATGATGATCAAGCCAGCCAGTTCCTCGCGCGTTTGCAGGTACTCACCTAGCAACTCTTCCCAATGCGCCTGCACATCAGGCGGCACCTTGGCATAGCCATAGCCTGGCAAGTCAACGATGAAGCGCTGGTCGCCCAGATCGAAGTAGTTCAAGTGTTGCGTGCGGCCGGGTGTCTTACTGGTGTAAGCCAGACGCACATGGTTCGCTAGCGTATTGATGGCGCTCGACTTGCCTGCGTTGGAGCGGCCAACAAAGGCGACTTCCTTTCCGCCGTGGAAAGGAAGGTCCTTGATGTGATTGACCGTGGTGTAGAAGGTCGCTCTGGAGAAGAGTCCCATTATTTCCAAGCCGCGAAGATCTTGTCTGCCGCCGCAACCGTTGCGACGATGTCCGCTTCGGTATGGGCAGCAGAAACAAAGCCCGCTTCGAATGCCGAAGGTGCGAGGTAGTGACCTGCATCCAACATGGCGTGGAAGAAACGATTGAACGCTTCCTTGTCGCACTGCATCACTTCGGCATAGCTGGTGGGCAAGGACTTGCTGAAGTACAAACCGAACATCCCGCCCACAGATTGTGCGCAGAACGCGATGCCGTGCTTTTGAGCTGAAGCGGTGAGGCCTTCGGTGAGTTGTTTAGCCAGCTTGGCGAGCTTGTCGTAGAAGCCGGGCGCTTGCACCAGTTTCAATGTGGTTAGGCCTGCTGCGACAGCGACAGGGTTGCCCGACAAAGTGCCCGCTTGATACACCGCGCCCAAAGGAGCGAGGCAGTTCATGATGTCGCGACGACCGCCGAATGCAGCAGCAGGCAATCCGCCGCCCATCACTTTGCCCAGTGTCACGAGGTCAGGTTTGATGCCGTAGTGGCCTTGTGCGCCTTGCAGGCTGACACGGAAGCCTGTCATCACTTCATCGAGGATCAACACCGCACCGTGCTTGGTGCACAGGTTGCGCATCGCATCGAGGAACTCACGCTTAGGTGTGACCAGATTCATATTGCCAGCGACAGGCTCGACGATGACAGCAGCGATCTCATTGCCAAATTCGGCAAAGGCTTTTTCCAAACCAGCGGCATCGTTGTAATCGAGCACCGTGGTCAGTGCGGCGATCTCGGCTGGTACGCCAGACGAGCTTGGTTGGCCGAATGTCAGCGCGCCGGAGCCTGCTTTGACC
>PNNY01000009.1 GCA_013824485.1 Sideroxydans sp. | reverse complement strand
CGACCGTGCGGCGACCATTCTCAAACAACAAGGTATCAACAATGCCCTCATCAACATCGGCGGCAATGTGCTGGCACTCGGCTCACATGGCAAACGTCCGTGGCGCGTAGGTATCCAACATCCGCGCAAACCGGGTGCATTGGCGACCTTGGAATTGCGTGATGGAGAAGCAGTGGGTACGTCGGGCGATTATCAGCGCTACTTCGAGGTGGAGGGAAAACGCTATTGCCACCTCATCGATCCACGCAACGGCCACCCCGTACAAGGTGTTCAGGCAGTCACCATCATCACGCACGGAGCTCGCGCCGGCTTGTTGTCTGATGCCTCATCCAAGCCGCTGTTCATCTCCGGTGTCGCTGGATGGCGCAGCGCCGCCAATAAGATGCAGCTCGACGAAGCCTTACTCATCGATGCCGACGGCGTGGTTCACCTCACCGCCGCCATGCAGAAACGGCTAGAATTCACAGACAATAAAACGTTACGGAATGTCGAGCAATGAGTGAAGACCATCTTCAACAGAACATAGACCGCACCACCGCCATCCACGCATTGAAAAAAGTTCGCGTGCTGGTAGATGAGGCGAATGAAGAAGACGCATCCAAAACACGAGCGTTACGCTGGATGATGCGCTATGGATGGTTGCTACTGTTGCTCATCGCCGCGCTGGTCGCGCGTCTCATAGGAGTGATCTGATGGCTGGAATATTGATCGTGGCGCACAACAAACTAGGCGAAAGTCTGGCTGATTGCGTCAAGCATGTATTGGGCGAAGTGCCGCCGTTCTTAAAGGTGTTGTCAGTCTATGCAGACGATGACCCGCAACAGAAACTGGCGGAAGGCCACGCGCTGATCCAAGAATTGAACAAAGGTAATGGCGTGCTCATCCTTGCTGACATCTTCGGTGCGACACCCAGCAATGTTGCGCGCCAATTGTGCAAAGAAGAACACATCATGGGTGTGGCCGGCGTGAATCTGCCTATGTTGCTGCGCGTAGTGTGCCATCCCAACAAGACCATGCCCGAATTGGCACAGATCGCATTCAATGGTGGACGTGAATGTATCGTGCTGATGGACCCAGAGAACTGAAAGACTAAAGATGCAGAATCAAGACGCCCTCATCATCAACAAACTCGGCTTGCACGCACGTGCCTCTGCCAAGCTCACCCAACTCGCTTCACAATTTCCGTGCGAAGTCTGGATGACCCGAAACGGTAAGCGTATCAACGCCAAAAGCATCATGGGCGTGATGATGCTGGCCGCCGCAAAAGGCACTACCGTCGCCATCGAGACCAACGGTGAACGCGAAGAAGAAGCGATGACCGCACTCCTCGCGCTCATCAATGATTATTTTGGGGAAGGCGAATGACATTTGCGATTCATGGATTGCCTGTCTCTAGCGGCATTGCCATCGGCCATGCTCATCTTGTCTCGCATACTTCCCTGGAAGTCGTGCATTACATGTTGCCGAAGAATCTGGTCGCGGAAGAAGTCGCGCGTCTGGATGCCGCACTCAAAACAACACGTGATGAACTGACCGCGTTGCGTGCCAATCGTCCGCAACAAGCCGCCGCCGAGTTCGATGCCTTCCTCGATCTGCACCTGATGATCTTGGGTGACGAACACATCAGCCATGCCGCACGCACCATGGTGGAAAAAGAACACTGCAACGCCGAGTGGGCATTGAAGTCGCAGATGGACGAGTTGGTGATGCAATTCGAAGCCTTCGACGATGCCTACTTGCGCGAACGCAAGACCGACGTCATCCAAGTCGTAGAGCGCGTGCTCAAAGTATTGAGCGGTCATCCTGGCCATCAACCGCCCACGCCACAACATGATTCGGAGATGGTGCTGGTCGCGCATGACGTGAGCCCTGCCGACCTCATCCAACTCAAGCCGCATCAGTTCTGCTCCATCCTCACCGACTTGGGCGGTGCGACATCGCACACATCTATCGTCGCGCGTGGCTTGAACATCCCCTGCGTGGTCGGCCTGCATCACGCACGCGAGCTCATTAAAGACCGCGACATGCTCATCGTGGATGGCGAGCAGGGTGTGGTCATCGTCAATCCAGACAAGAACTTGCTGGCGGAATACAAGCTGCGCCAGAGCCAGTTCGTGTTGGAGAAGCAGAAATTAAAACGTTTGCGCACTGCACGTGCCACCACGCTGGACGGTACGCGCATCGAGTTGCAAGCCAACATCGAGATGCCGACCGATCTGCCACAAGTGATGGAGAATGGTGCGGCTGGCATTGGACTGTTCCGTAGTGAGTTCCTCTTCCTCAATCGTGAAAGTTTGCCGACAGAAGAAGAACAATTCATCGCCTATCGCACCGTGCTGGAAGGCATGGGCGAACTGCCCGTCACCATCCGCACCTACGACTTGGGCGCGGACAAGCAACTGAAAGGTGTCACTCGCGTCGCTAGCAATCCGGCACTTGGTTTGCGCGCCATCCGCTTGTGCTTGGCCGAGCCACAACTGTTCCGCACTCAGTTACGTGCACTGTTGCGCGCCTCCATCTATGGAAACCTGAAGATATTGGTGCCGATGCTGTCGGGCGCATCCGAGATCACACAGACATTGCAGTTGATCGATGGGGTGAAAGCAGAATTGAAGAGTCAGGGCGTCGCCTTCAAAGATGACGTGCCCATCGGCGGCATGATCGAGATACCCGCCGCTGCATTGGCGCTGAACATCTTTATCAAGAAGCTGGATTTCCTCTCCATCGGCACCAACGACTTGATCCAGTACACATTGGCGATCGACCGCACCGACGAGGAGGTAGCACATCTGTACGACCCACTGCACCCTGCCGTGTTGCAACTGTTGGCACACGTCATCGGCAGCGCAAACAAGGCTGAAGTTCCTGTGTCGGTATGCGGTGAGATGGCGGGTGAACTTGCTTACACGCGCTTGTTGCTCGGCATGGGATTACGCCAGTTCTCCATGCACCCTGCGCAACTGTTAGGTAGCAAGCAACGAGTGCTCACCACCAACTTGCCTGAGATCACCGCGCTCACGCAAAAGATATTGCGTGCGGATGACCCCATCAAGATCAACGAACTGCTGGATAAGTTGAACGCGGCCTGATCAGCCGCAAGAGCCTTCGGAAGGACTCTCGGAGGCAGGCTTGCTCTCTTGCACGACGGCTGACTGCGGTGCAGGTTCGACTTCCTTCGGCGTGCGGTGAAACTCGAAATATTTTTCTGCCACGGCACCCAAGATCGCTGCAGGCAAGAACGCCCACAACTCCCAATTCGGCGAGGCCAACAACGCCACTGCAGGGCCTGGGCAGTAACCCGTGATACCCCAACCGATACCGAACAACATCGCGCCAATGACCAGAGGTCGGTCGATGTGAGTCTCTTTGGTGATGACGAAACGGTCCGCCAACAATGGCTTTTCCATTTTTAAGATGAAACGGAAGGTCACGACGGTGACGCCCACTGCGCCCCCCAGAACGAACAACAGGCTCGCATCCCACGCACCGGCCACATCCAAAAAGCCCAGCACCTTCTCAGGGTGCGTCATGCCCGACAGCGCCAAGCCGAAGCCGAACACCAGACCTGCCAACCAACTCGCTAGATTACGCTTCATCACATCACCCCCAACAAGTGACGCACCACGAAAGTGGTGACGATGGCGGTGACTAGGAAGATGACGGTGGCGACCAAAGAGCGGAGCGACAAACGACCCAGGCCGCAGACGCCATGACCGCTGGTGCATCCATTCCCTAAAGAAGTGCCATAACCGACTAAGAAGCCGCCGACGATCAACAACCATGCTGGGAACGTCTCGCGCGCGACAGGTGCATCGTCGGACATCAGATAGTAAAGCGCTGCGCCGCCCACCACGCCGATGAGGAACAACACGCGCCACATCACATCGCCCGGCTTGGCGAAGAAGGCGCGCCACAAGATGCCGCTGATGCCAGCGAGTCTGCCGTTGAGCCACAACAGCAAGGTAGCTGCGAGACCGATGAATGCACCGCCAATCAGTGCGGGGATGAATGGAGAAAGACTCATGTCGAATATTGCCTTGTAAAGATGCGCGGCATCTTATTGGCGAAACAATCGACCATCAAGTCATTTATGGCTATTTGCTTATGCCGTTTTCGTTTATCGTTCCTAACGTAGGCGCGATAATCTGTGCATCCCCCTCTTCAAGGAGACACCATGAAACTACTCGGCTCGAACACCAGCCCCTATGTGCGCAAGGTACGTTTGGCGCTACTGGAAAAGAACATCCCGCACGAATATGTGGTCGACCCACCGACCGAACCCGGCAGCTTGGTGTTGCAAGTCAATCCACTCGGTCGCATCCCTGCGCTCATCCTCGATGACGGTTTCTGCATCTTCGACTCGCCCGTCATCACCGAATACGTTGACACGTTGAACGATGCGCCCATCCTCATCCCGCGTGATGACCCGGCGGCGAAGCTACGTGTGAAACGCTGGGAAGCGTTGGCCGACGGCATCATGGATTCCGCTATCGTGGTGCGTAACGAAGTGCTGCGCCCCGCCGAGAAACAACAAGCCACAACTATCGAAATGCACAACACTGCCGTCAGCAAGGCACTGCAATATGCCTCGGAACTTTTAGGAGAGAAACGTTGGTGCGAGGGAGATTCACTCACACTGGCCGACCTCGCCTTGGTCAGCGCCCTGCTCTATCTCGACCTACGTTTCGCAGAACGTGATTGGCGGGGTGCGCATCCGAATCTGAAAAGCTGGTTCGAGCACACCAGTGCGCGTCGTAGCGTCATCACCGCAACCACGATCTAAGCTGCATGGCACGCCGCAAGCATTACCACGTGTATGTGATCGAGCTATCGAAAGACGTGCTGTACGAAGGCAAGTTCAAGAAGTGCAATCCCGCTTACATCACGGGTAAACCCTGCGTCTACGTCGGCATGACCGGGCTCGATCCCGATATCCGTTTCGACAAACACAAAGCAGGCATCCAAGCCAATCGCTACGTCACCGATTACGGATTGCATCTTTTGCCCGACCTGTACGAAGCCTTCAACCCGATGTCCTACGACGAAGCGCGCGACAAGGAAGTGGATGTCGCAATCGATCTACGGGAGGCGGGATTCGGGGTGTGGCAGGCGTGAGGCCAATATCCCTGCGGCCTATGTAATTGACAGCTTTCAGCAAAACACGGACACTTCGCTCCGTGCCGATTTGAGTTCAGCTTGCGGGGCACGTAAAACATTCCAGCTAAAGCGAGTGAACCCGCTCTAGCCTCAAGCTGTGCGGGTTTTTATTTTTGGAGTTGCTTTGAGTTCATCGGTTGGAATCGTTACGGCGCAACGCGCCACATTTGAGCAGCCTCTTACCTTCAAGAGTGGCGCTGTGTTGCCGCGCTATGAATTGATGTACGAGACTTACGGCACATTGAACGCCGACAAGTCCAACGCCATCCTCATCTGCCACGCACTGTCGGGTCATCATCACGTCGCGGGTTACTACGCTGACGACACCAAGAACATCGGCTGGTGGGACAACATGGTGGGGCCGGGCAAGCCTATCGACACCCTTAAATTCTTCGTCATTGGCTTGAACAATCTCGGTGGCTGCCATGGTTCGACCGGCCCTTCCAGCATCGACCCAGCCACGGGCAAACCTTATGGCTCGTCCTTCCCCGTCGTCACCGTGGAAGACTGGGTCAACGCGCAAGCGCGCTTGGCCGACCAACTCGGCATCCAACGTTTCGCGGCCATCGTCGGCGGTAGCTTGGGTGGCATGCAGGCGATGCAGTGGGCGCTGGCGTATCCAGACCGCGTGGCGCATGTGTTGGCCATTGCGACCGCGCCGCACCTCACTGCCCAGAACATCGCGTTCAACGACGTAGCACGTAGCGCCATACTGACCGACCCCGAATTCCACGGCGGCGATTTCTACCAGCACGGCGTGGTACCTACGCGCGGCTTGCGCTTGGCGCGCATGTTGGGACACATCACCTATCTTTCCGATGACGCGATGGCCGACAAGTTCGGACGTGAGTTGCGCCACGGCAAATTGAATTTCAGCTACGACATCGAGTTCCAGATCGAGTCATATCTGCGCTACCAAGGCGACAAGTTCGCCGCGTATTTCGATGCAAACACCTATCTGTTGATGACCAAGGCGCTGGACTACTTCGACCCAGCGCGTGAGCTGGATGGCGACTTGAACCGAGCCTTCGCCGCTGCGAAAGCCAAGTTCCTTGTGGTGTCGTTCACCACCGATTGGCGCTTCTCACCCGCGCGTTCGCACGAGATCGTACATGCCCTGCTGCACAACCGCCGCGACGTGAGCTATGCCGAGGTGACGTCCGATCACGGCCACGATTCTTTCTTGATGGAAGATACGCAGTACATCGCGGTGATGAAGAACTATTTGGATCGTGTCGGGGAGGAATGCAAATAATGAACGCCTCTATCATCCAATCCCGCCCCGACTTCGCCGCCATCGCCGCATGGATTCCCGAAGGGTCAGCCGTGCTCGACCTCGGTTGCGGTGACGGCAGCTTGTTGCGCTACCTGCGCGAGACGCGCAAGGTCGTCGGTTACGGCGTCGAGATCAGCGATGCGAACGTCGCCACCTGTATCTCGAATGGCGTGAACGTCATCCAGAACGACTTGGAATCCGGCCTCGCCGATTTCGAGGATGATGCGTTCGACTTCGTCATCCTGTCGCAGACCTTGCAAGCGACCAAACACACCGAAGCGCTGATGAAAGAGATCCTGCGCGTGGGTCGAGAAGGCATCGTCAGCTTCCCCAACTTCGGTTACTGGAAGAACCGCATGCAAGTGATGCTGGGCAAGATGCCCGTGTCGCACGACATGCCCTATCAGTGGTATGACACACCGAACGTGCACCTGTGCACCCTGCATGATTTCGAAGACCTATGCGCTACACATGAGGTGAGCATCCTCGCCCGTCATGTGATGACAGAGGGTAACGACGTGAACGTGTTGCCTAATCTGTTGGGCAGCATGGCGGTGTATCGCGTCAAGCGTGCCGCTTAACTGATGACCATCTGGCAGCAACTCTTCACAAGGCGCATGTTGATATGCGTCTTCATCGGATTCTCTTCCGGCCTGCCGCTGTATCTGCTGTTCAACCTCGTTCCTGCATGGCTACGTAGCGAGCAGATCGATCTCAAGACTATCGGCCTGTTCGCGCTCATCCAGTTCCCCTACACATGGAAGTTCATCTGGTCACCGTTGTTGGATAGATACGCCGTACCTGCGCTGGGTCGTCGTCGCGGTTGGATGTTGGTGTCCCAAGTGGGATTGCTGCTCGTCATCGCCACCCTCGGCGGCTTCTCACCGCAGACCGAGATGAGCACGATTGTTTTATTTTGTACTTTGCTGGCCTTCCTCTCTGCCACGCAAGACATCGTGCTCGATGCCTACCGCCGCGAGTTGTTGAGCGACTCCGAACTCGGTCTCGGCAACTCCATCCACGTCAACGCGTATCGCATCGCGGGGCTCATCCCCGGTTCGCTCTCGCTCATCTTGTCTGACCATCTGCCGTGGAGCATGGTGTTCATCATCACCGCGCTGTTCATGCTGCCCGGCATGGTGATGACGCTGATGGTGAGCGAGCCGCATCGCGCCACACCGCCCAAGACCTTGCGCGAGGCGGTGGTCGAACCCTTTCACGAATTCATTTCGCGCCAAGGTTGGAACAGCGCACTGCTCATCCTCGCCTTCCTGTTCTTCTACAAACTCGGCGACAGCCTGTGCACTGCGCTGGCGACACCGTTCTATATGGACATGGGTTTCAGCAAAACCGAGATCGGACTCATCGCCAAGAACGCGGGCTTGTGGCCTGCCGTCATCGGCGGTCTGTTGGGTGGCTTGTGGATGCTGAAGATCGGCATCAACCGCGCGCTGTGGTTGTTCGGCGTGGTGCAAGTTGTGTCCATCTTTGGCTTCGCTTGGCTCGCGTCAAAAGGACACTTCGATGTCATCGGCGCAACTGAGCTCACGCAACTCGGATTGGTGATTGGGCTGGAAGCCTTCGGTGTCGGCGTGGGCACCGCCGCCTTCGTCGCCTTCATCGCCCGCACCACCCACCCCGCCTACACCGCCACCCAGTTCGCCCTATTCACCAGCCTCGCCGCCGTGCCGCGCACCTTTATGAACGCGACAGCGGGATGGTTGGTGGAATCTATGGGATGGACGATGTTCTTCTTGCTGTGTGTGTTGTTGGCGATACCGGGGATGGTATTGCTGTTGAAGGTTGCGCCGTGGAGTGAAACACAAAGGACTCAAGCAAATTAATCAGGCGGAAATCAACATGAAAAATATTGTTATCGCTTTATCGCTTTTATTGTTTCTCACGGGATGCAACAAAGAAAATGCTGGCGGTGTTAAGTCAGCAATAGGTGATACCCCAGTTAAATATGTAATCTGCGGGCATGGCGAAAGTAATTGCTTCGTATCGGCCCGGTTTAAGAACCTCGATAGTTGTCAAAGCCACAAAGACTGGGCGAGTATGCTCTGTGATAGCAAATCTAGTCCTGGAACTATGATGTGTAAAACTGACGTCCAACCTCAGATTGCTGTCGCCTATTGCACTCTGTAGACAGTCAGTTCTTTATCTTGCAGTTTCCCAAGTAACACCTGCGCAACAATCGCCCCGATCAACGCCATCAACATATCCGATTGCGTATCCCACGCATAACCCTGTGTGCCGAGGAAGGCATCTGCTCCTTGGCCCATCATCTCTGCAGCGGCCCATTCGATGAGTTCGTAGCTGGCGCTCACCGCGAGGCAGCTTGCGACCACCAGCGTGAACAACAGTTTTCCTTGCTTCAACGGTGAGCTGCGCAGTAGCAGTTCGCGGAACAGCATGGCGGGGATGAATCCTTGCGCGAGGTGGCCGATCTTGTCGTAGTTGTTACGCGCGAAGCCGAACCAGTCCTCCATCCAGTAGCCCAGCGGCACTTCGGCATAGGTGTAATGGCCACCGACCATGAGGATGAGCGCGTGCAGAAACAGCAGACGATACAGCAGCGGGGTGAGGGTGTAGGTCTTGTAGGTGACGACGAGGATGGGTAGCGCGATGAAGATGGGCGCGGTCTCCATCCACCAGGTGGCGTAGTCGTGCGGCTGGATGGCAGTGAGGGCGAGGAGGAGGATGCCGGCTACCAACAAAAATAGTGGTTCAGAATTAGTTTTCATTTTCCTGTTCACCCCGAAGTATTGTTGCGTTCATGACTTCGTCACCCCCTTCGCCCGCAGGCGGGAGAAGGGCTGGGGATGGGGGCCTATGCGATAGAAATACGCTCGTTATTGCTCAACGACCCTCACCCTAACCCTCTCCCGCCTGCGGGCGAGGGTACTTGTGCATAGATTTAATATTCCTTGTTACTCTGCGTAGTCCACCATGAACGGTGCGTGGTCGCTGAAACGTTGTTCTTTGTAGATACCGGTATGGAGGGCTTTGGCGGCGATGGCGGGGGTGGCGACTTGGTAGTCTAGCCGCCAGCCCACGTCCTTCGCCCATGCTTGGCCACGGTTCGACCACCATGTGTAGGCTTCGAGTTCGGGGTGCAGTTTGCGGAACACGTCGATGAAACCGACGTCATCGAACAGCTCAGTGAGCCATGCGCGCTCTTCGGGCAGGAAGCCGGAGTTCTTTTTGTTGCCTTTCCAGTTCTTCAGATCCTTCTCGGTGTGGGCGATGTTCCAATCGCCACACACGATGATGTCGCGTCCGCTGTTGAATAGCTGCTTCATGTGAGGCATGAAGGCTTCAAGGAATTTGAACTTCACAGCTTGGCGTTCTTCGCCGCTGGAACCGGATGGCAGATACAACGACACGACGCTGAGATTGCCGAACTGCGCTTCGATGTATCGACCTTCAAAGTCGAACTCGGGGATGCCTAAGCCGACGATGACGTTGTCTGGTTTGCGCTTGCAGTAGATGCCGACACCGCTGTAACCCTTCTTCTCGGCATAGTGAAAGTAGCCGTGGTAGCCAAGCGGGGCGAGCATGTCGGGTGTCATATCCGGCGCTTGGGCTTTGAGTTCCTGCACGCACAGGATGTCGGCATCTTGCTTGCCGAACCATTCGAGGAAGCCTTTGTTGTAGGCGGAGCGTATGCCGTTGAAGTTCAGGGTGACGATTCTCATGATTTTTCTCGTTAGGGAGTGCGGGCATTATAATGGCGCCATCCTTCAAACCATCTACAAAGCCCCTCATGCACGCTTACCGTCAAGATTTCATCCGCTTCGCTGTCGCGCAGAATGTGTTGCGCTTCGGCGAGTTCCAAACCAAGGCCGGTCGTCTGTCGCCTTACTTCTTCAACTCCGGTCTGTTCCAAGATGGCGCGGCGTTGCGTGAGTTATGCCAGTTCTACGCGCAGGCCATCCTTGCCTCGGGTATCAAGTTCGATATGTTGTTCGGCCCAGCCTACAAGGGCATCCCCTTGGTAGCGGGTACTTCCATCGCACTGGCGGAGCAGGGGCACAACGTGCCGTATTGCTTCAACCGCAAGGAAGCAAAAGACCACGGCGAAGGCGGTACGACAGTGGGCGCGAAGCTGCAAGGCAACGTGCTCATCATCGACGATGTGATCTCTGCAGGTACGTCTGTGCGCGAGTCCATCGAGCTGATCCGTGCTGCGGGTGCAACACCGTGTGGCGTAGTCATCGCACTGGATCGCATGGAGCGCGGTCAAGCCGAGTTGTCTGCGGTACAGGAAGTGCACCAAAGCTATGGCATCCCCGTTGTATCCATCGCGTCGCTGCATGACTTGCTTGGTTTCCTAGAAGGCCAAGCGGATTTAGTGCAAAATCTGCACGCGGTGCAAACCTATCGTGACCGTTACGGAGTGAAATGATGATCGATTCGAAATTGTTGATGAGTGCTGCAGCTTTGTGTGCAGTGTTTTCTTTGAATGCTGAAGCCAAACTCTACAAGTGGGTGGATAACAATGGCACGACGCACTACGGTGAGACCATTCCGCCCGAGTACGCCAATAAGGATGCAGTAAAGCTGGAAAAGGGCCGCATCGAGAAACGTGAAGACAAGAAAGCGACAGCACAAAAAGCGGCGCAGAAAGATCCCGCTGCCGAGAAAGCACGCATCGAAGCAGAACGCCACGACAATTCGTTGATCATGACCTACAGCTCGGAGAAAGAGATCGATCTGGCACGTGACCGCAACTTGCAACAAGTCGAAGCGCGTACAGGTAGCTTTACGACCTTGCTCAAGTCAGCACAAGAGAACGAGGTCGCTTTGCAAAAAGAGGCTGAAGTGCTGACCAAACAAGGTCGCAAGATCCCGAAATCTTTGGAGGAAGACCTTGTTGAAGCGAAGGCTCGTATCGCCAAGCTACAAGGTGATCTGGATAACAGCCTGAAAGAGAATGAAGCGGTGAAGGCGCGCTACGAAGCAGATAAAGTGCGCTACCGTGAACTGAAGGGCATTGTGGCCCCGAAGAAGTAATCAGACCGCCGCAAAACCACGGGTAGTTGGGTCGTAGCGTAGCAACTGCCCGTGTTCGATGTCGAAGTACCATCCATGCAATGCGAGCTTACCTGTCGCGACCCCTTCACTGATCCACTCGAACGTCATCAGATTCTCTAAAGAGCTCAAGATGGCTTGTTGTTCACAAGCGCGTTCGCGATCCTCAACAGAGGCTTCTGGTATCTCACTCTGCACTTTCTTCTGTGCCTGTTCAGCGAGACGCATCCAGCTATTGATGTAGGTCTCTTGTCCGTTGGTGGCGTCCACACCCTTCAACAGTGAGCTGATGCCACCACAGTGGGCATGCCCCAAGATGATGATGTGTTCGACACCTAAGATGCGTACGCCGTATTCCAGCGCGGCACTGGTGCCGTGGCGGCCGCTACCGCGACTTTCGGCAGGCGGTACTAGGTTGGCCACGTTGCGGATGACGAATAAATCGCCCGGTGCGCAATCCAACACTAACGCTGGATCGACGCGTGAATCGCAACAGGCGACCACCAATATCTTTGGCGTCTGTCCTTCGTGCACGAGTTGCTTGTAAAGCGCGTCCTCATCCGCGAAGTGTTCTTCGCGGAAGCGGTGGAAACCTTGGATGAGGTCGCTGGGTGAGGTCATACGCCGGTGAGGAGTCGCTGTGCTTCGCGATATTTGTCAGCCGTCTTTTGCAACACATCCACCGGCACTTGCGGTGCAGGCGGTTGCTTGTTCCAACCGGAAGACTCCAACCAATCACGTACGAATTGTTTATCGAAGCTAGGCGGGTTGCTGCCGACCTTGTATTGGTCTGCCGGCCAGAAGCGTGAGGAATCTGGCGTGAGCGCCTCATCGATGAGGTAGAGCGTACCTGCCGCATCGGTACCGAACTCGAACTTGGTATCGGCGATGATGATGCCGCGTGTCAGCGCGTAGTCGGCGGCTTGGGTGTAGAGCGCCAATGTGGCCGCTTTCACTTTCTCCGCCATCTCTGCGCCCAACAATTTCTTGGCTTCGTCGAACGAGATATTTTCGTCATGGTCGCCCACAGCTGCTTTGGTGGAAGGCGTGAACAAAGCTTGCGGCAATTTTTGCGCTTCTTGCAGCCCTGCAGGTAGTTGGATGCCACATACCGCGCCCGTCTTCTTGTAATCCTTCCAACCGGAACCCACGAGATAGCCTCGCACGATGGCCTCGATAGGTAACGGCTTCAGTTTCTTGGTGACAAAAGAGCGGCCACGTACTTGCGCGCGGTCTGCTTCCGTCTTCACGACGGATTCTGGGTCGATGCCGGATAGATGGTTCGGGATCACGCCGCCCAGTTTCTTGAACCAGAAGTTCGACACAGCCGTGAGCACTTCGCCTTTACCCGGGATCGGGTTCGGCAGGATCACATCGAACGCAGACAAGCGATCGGTCTGCACGATGAGCAGATGGTCGGCGTCCACTTCGTACAGATCGCGCACTTTGCCGCGATGCAGGAACTTCAGGCTGGTCAGATTCGATTCGTGTAGTGCAGACATGGGTGACCTCGATTACAAAGCGGGCAAGGTGGTTGCAGCGATCTGCTCCGCTTGTTTCTTGCGGTAGTCAGTGAGTTTCTGTGCGAGTTGCTTATCGTTCAACGCCAACATGGAGACGGCGAACAATCCTGCGTTCGCGGCACCTGCTTCACCGATAGCGAAGGTGGCGACGGGGATGCCTTTTGGCATCTGTACGATAGAGAGCAAGGAATCCATGCCCTTCAGATATTTGGAGGGAATAGGCACGCCCAATACTGGCAATGTCGTCTTCCCCGCGATGACACCTGCCAAGTGCGCTGCGCCGCCCGCACCGGCGATGAAACATTGCACGCCTTGGCTGTGCATGTCTTTGATGTAGTCGAACAACAGATCCGGAGAACGATGTGCAGAGATGACGCGCGCGTCGAACGTAACGCCGAAATCTTTTAACTGTTGACCGGCTTGTTGCATGATCTCCCAGTCGTTGCTGCTGCCCATGACAATGGATACGAGAGGTTTTGACATCATTTCATCCTTCTAAAATCTAGACGTAACAACGCCCCCGTTGCCGGGGGCGTTGAGTTAAACATTACGCGCCTTTGTGATAACCCACAACGCGATCAACCTCGTTCTTGGAACCGAGGATGACTGGCACACGTTGATGCAGACCATTCGGCTTCACTTCCATGATGCGCTCACGGCCAGTGGAGCTAACGCCACCTGCTTGTTCAACGATGAAAGACATCGGATTAGCTTCGTACAACAAACGCAGCTTGCCTGCTTTGCCGACTTCTTTTGTATCGAATGGATACATGAAGATGCCGCCACGAGTCAGAATGCGGTGTACTTCAGCAACCATGGAAGCGACCCAACGCATGTTGAAGTTCTTTTCGCGTCCGCCTTCTTTGCCCTTCATGCATTCGTCGATGTATTTTTGAACGGGCTTTTCCCAGTAACGCTGATTGGACATGTTGATGGCGAACTCTTGTGTGTCCACTGGGATCTGCATGTTCGGGTGTGTCAGGAAGAAATCGCCAACGTCACGATCCAATGTGAAGCCGTTAACGCCGTGGCCTGTTGTCAGCACCATCATGGTGTTTGGGCCGTACAGTGCATAACCTGCACACACTTGTTTTGTACCTGGTTGCAAGAAGTCAGCCGCTTTTGGATCGGTCACGCCTTCTGGACAACGCAAGATGGAGAAGATGGTACCAACGGAGATGTTCACGTCGATGTTGGAAGAACCATCCAATGGGTCAAAAGTGATCAGGTATTTACCGCGTGGGTATTGTTTAGGGATCTCATACACATCGTCCATCTCTTCAGATGCCATGCCAGCCAAGTGACCGCTCCACTCGTTGGCTTTGATGAACACTTCGTTGGTGATGATGTCGAGTTTCTTCTGTGTCTCGCCTTGTACGTTCTCGCTACCGGCAGAACCCAGCACGCCAATCAGCGCACCCTTGTTCACGTCATGCGCGATCTGTTTACACGCAGAGATCACATCGCTCAACAGACCGGTAAAGTCGCCGCTGGCGTTTGGAATATGACGTTGTTCTTCGATGATGAATTGGATAAGACTCTTGCTCATGCTGGTTTCTCCTCGTTGGTTTTTTAAATTTTGAAGCGTGATTCTACTGCTTTTGCGGCTTGCTCTCTATGGCTATTTGGTCAATGAAATGAATAGTTCAGGCAATCTCTCGGGTAATTGCGCTACGTTGTCCACAATGGTGTATTGCTTGCCAAAGATATCTGACACGTACTCGTCTGCTTTGGGGTCAAGGTTGATGCAATAACTGTAGATACCTTGCTGATCCAATTCCTTCACCGCTTGGCGTGCATCTTCGATCAAGATACGACCATCTTTGCTGTCGATATCTGCAGGTTCGCCATCGGTGAGGATGAGCATCAACTTCTTATCTGCTTGTTGTTTTTCCAAGTAGTGCGCGGCATGGCGCATCGCTGCGCCCATGCGCGTGGAGTAACTCGCTTCCATCGCAGCCAGCCGGCTCTTCACGTCATCATCCCAATGCTCGGTGTAGCCCTTGATGTGCAGGTAGCGCACATCGTGACGAGTGTTGGAATGGAAGCCTGCGATGGCAAATGGATCGCCGAGCTTCTCCACCGCCCACCCCAAGATGGTCACCGCTTCTTGGCTCAATTCCAAGATGGTCTGCTGACTACCAGCTGCCTTCTCGTTCAATGACTCAGACAGGTCGAGCAACAGCATGACAGCGATGTTGCGGCCATCATTGCGGTGACTCATATTGATACGTGTATCGGGTTGCGCACCGCTCTTGTAGTCGATGAGAGAACGGATGGCGACATCAAGATCAAGCTCGCTACCCTCTTCCTGATAACGGATGCGCACCTTGTCTTGTGGCTTGAGCAGGTCGAGCATCTTCTTCAGACGCTTGGCAAGTCCAGCGTGTTTCTCCAACAACTTGTCGATGTCGGATGCCTTACCTTGTGGGTGCAGGCCTTCGTACACGCTGACCCAATCGGGACGGTAACTTTGGCTGTTGTAATCCCACTCGTGGTAGTGACGTGGGGGTAAACCTTTCAGCTCTTCGCCCGGCTCGATCTTGCGTTGTTCGTCAAACGCTTCTTCCTCGTCACCTTCTTCGATGAATTTCCACATCTGACGGTTATCGTCGCGATAGTCGACAACGGTGTCTTTGAAGTGCGCCTTGGGCAGATTGTCGCTCTGCAAACGTGTGCGCGCCACAAAGGTGATGGCCAACTCAGAGATGTCCTGCGTGCTGGAATCACTTTGCTGCATCGATTCGTGAAAGCGGCGTGCGAATTCGATGATGTTCGGATTCTTGTAGGGGTGATTGGTGTCAAGGATCGCGCGCGACAACATCGTCAAACGATGACGCACCCCTGATTCTTTTTCGTTATCACACGCATCTTCTGCCGGGATCGGATGCAATGCGGTAAAGATGCGACGCAAACCGGGATACTCGCGCATCGCCAGATATTCGACACGGCAATCTTCCAAGAACTCGACCGCCATACGCTGGAACGGGCTCATATTGTCTGCGATGATAGCTTTGGTCCAACGACGGTGACCGATGATATGCGCGAGGGTAGCGCGGTAACGATCTATGCCCAAGACGCCCTGCGCATCGTCATACACATCGGGCAAACGGATACCAAGCTTGTCGTAATACGGGATGGGTTTGCGTAGCTCATCAAACGCGCTGGAGTACGGGATGAGCATGTCTTCGTCTTGCCACAAGCCACGCATGTACATGCTTAATTTGCGGTCGTTATCGACTAGCAAGGTGCCGTGACGCTCACGTTGCATCACGGCTTTGCTGTCCGCCGATTGCAAACTGAAATATTCGGTCTGACGCTCAGGATGGTCGTCGTAATAACGAACGCCGTAATCCACCCAGCTCTTCAATCCTGCCAAGGACAACTGACTCAAAAGCACGGGGATCTGCTTGAACATCTCGGGTAGACCAGGGCTAGGGAAGGTCTGGTGGATGCCGTGCACAGAGCCGGTGGTACGCTCCATCAAGTCCAGTGCGATGGAAAGGTAATCGCTGACCTGATCACGCGTCGGTAGCCTGCGTGCAGTGACGGGCAACGATTGCAAGAACGGGACGATGGCTTTGCCGTTGGGCGATTTCCACATCTTGCGGATGAACAGCATGATGTCTTGCAAAGAGTCTTCACCGATCGATTTTGCGATTCCCGGCCACTCTTCCAAGAAGATCAGGATAGGTTCTGCACCGCGCCCCATCTTTCCCAAGAAGCGAGCATGTTCGATGTAGGAATCTATTCCATCGTTGGAGAGCTTTGCCAGCGCTTCTTGCATGCACTCTGGAAACACTTCTGCCACACGCGGGAAACCACAATCCAGATTCTTCCAATAGGATTGCAGCTCAGCCGGAATCTCGACCACAGGGGTTGCCATGATTTATGCGAACGTCGCCGCAATCGCGTGGTCGAGTGTGTCGCGGATGTCCGCATCGTCGGTGATTGGTCGCACCAAAGCCATACGGCAAGCCGCTTTGGCTTCGACGCCACCTTTGATCAAAGTGGCTGCGTACACCAACAAGCGAGTGGAGATACCTTCGTCCAAACCGTGACCTTTGAGATTACGCGCTGCTTGGCCGATCTTCACCAGCTTCGTTGCCAACTCGACTTCGATACCTGCTTCTTTGCTCAGGATCTGTGCTTCGACTTTCGCTTCTGGATAGTCGAACTCGAACGCAGTGAAGCGTTGCTTGGTGGATTGCTTCAAGTCTTTCATCAGACTTTGGTAGCCGGGGTTGTAGGAGATGACCAATTGGAAATCAGGATGCGCCTCGATCAATTCGCCCTTTTTGTCCAACGGCAAGGTACGACGGTGGTCGGTCAGCGGGTGGATCACCACGGTGGTGTCCTGACGTGCTTCGACGATCTCGTCGAGGTAGCAAATAGCACCGATGCGCGCCGCGGTGGTGAGTGGGCCATCCAACCAGCGTGTGCCGTTGGCATCTAGCAGATAGCGCCCTACGAGGTCGCTTGCTGTCATGTCTTCGTTACACGCCACGGTGATGAGCGGCTTGTTCAGCTTCCACGCCATGTATTCAACGAAGCGCGATTTTCCGCAACCGGTCGGGCCTTTCACCATCACTGGTAGGCGTGCGGCGTAGGCTGCTTCATACAGCATCACTTCGTCGCCTTGGGCTTGATAGAACGGTTCTTTGCCGACAGTGTATTGGTTCTTGTTTGTCATTTTTTGACTCCTGTCCCGCGTGTAACCTCACACGCCAAACGGTATTAAATCTTGGAAAAAAACGCCCCCATCGTGTGGGGGCGCGTTTTTACTTCTTTCGATACAACTGAGCTTACTTGTGTACGCCCAATTTTTCGCGCCAGCCTGGGAAGATCTTGTCCGCGTCTTTCGGGAAAGACTCGAAAGCACGAGCAAATTCTTTGTGCTCTTTTGCGTACTGGATAGGGTCTGCACCCGATTTCCAGCAATCGTAAGCTTGACGCAGAGAGATCGCGCCAGCAGCTGGGGAGTCGATGTGACCGTAAGATCCGCCGCCTGCTGTGTTGATCACGTTGCCGTGACCCAAGTTCTCGAAGAAGCCTGGCAGACGCAATGCGTTCATACCGCCGGAGATGATTGGAGTCGTTGGCTTCATGCCGTACCACTCTTGATGGTAGAACGGACCCATGCAGCTGTCGCGCTCGATCATGTAAGCGATGATACGGTCGTCAGCGCCACCTTCCATCTTGCCGAAGCCCATTGTGCCTACGTGGATGCCGGAAGCACCTTGCAGACGGGACATCTTAGCCAATACGAATGCTGTGTAGCCGCGCTTGGAAGAAGGAGAAGTAACCGCACCGTGACCTGCACGATGGTAGTGCAAGTACTGACCAGCGTATTGACGACGAGCCGTTGTAACCATACCTGGGCCGCCAACATAACCGTCAACCAAGAATGCCAACTTGTCAGCATCTGGGCCGAATGTCTCAAGTGCGAAATCGGCACGTGCACACATTTCGTAGTGGTCGTCAGCGGTGATGTTCATGGAGAACAACTTGGCTTGACCTGTTTCGTCTTGCGCGCGCTTCATGGAGTCGTAAACCAGTGGCAATACTTTCTTGATAGGACAGAAAGTTTGGTTACCTTGTGGCTCGTCGTTCTTGATGAAGTCGCCGCCCAACCAGAATTGGTAAGCTGCTTTAGCGAATGGCTCAGGACGCAGGCCCAACTTAGGCTTGATGATGGTGCCAGAGATGTAACCACCGTCAACAACTGGACGGCCCAAGATGCGCCACAGGTTGGAGATGTCTACTGCTGGACCGTCAAACAGTTGCAACATGCGGGGTGGAACCCAGAAGTCTTGCATCTGCAAGTTTTCTACGTCGCCCATACCTTGGTTGTTACCAATCGCCAAAGTCAGGAAAGAAACGATCATGGCGCGACCGTCGGTCACGTTGCGGTCGAACAATTCGTTCGGGTAAGCCACCTTCATGATGCCCTTGGCTTCGTCGATGAAGTAAACCAGTGCGTCAACGCCCTTGGTGAAATCATCGGTAGTAGAAACTTCAACGTTGGTACCAGTAGAAGATTCAGCTGCGATGTGCGCTGCAACTTCCAGATAGCCGTAACCCTTAGCTGGGGTCATAGTGTAAGCAACCAGAATGTGCTTACCGTTCTTGATCAGTTCTGCTTCATCCAAACTCAGATCTGCATAACGATTTGATTGATCCATTGTCTTCTCCTCTGTTGTTAGAAATGTCTCTACTACGGTGTGAACTTTACGGCCTTGCTACTATAAATAACAGTCAAATGTTTTTATCAGAACCATAAGCAAGGCTTATGGTTTAAAATCTCACCATCATGCTGCCATTGAGTTTGCGACAACTTCAGGTCTTCGAGAGCGTAGCGCGCCATTTGAATCATTCGCGCGCCGCTGATGAATTGTTCCTAACGCAGCCAGCAGTGTCTATGCAGATCAAGCAGGCTGAACAGACTATCGGAATGCCCTTGTTCGAGCAAGTAGGAAAGAAGCTTTTTCTCACCGAGGCAGGTCGCGAGATGCTTCATTACTCTCGCTCCGTTGTTTTGTTGATGCAAGAGATGGAGACCGTATTCGACGAAATGAAGGGGTTAGAGCACGGCCATCTCAACATCGCTGTGGTGAGTACGGCTAACTATTTCATGCCACAACTGTTAGCTAAGTTCATCCAGGCGCACCCCAAGATCAAGGTGAGCTTGTCGGTCGCCAACCGCGATGCGGTACTCAAACAACTCGCTGAGAACATCGCTGATCTCGCCATCATGGGGCAACCCCCAGAGGGAACGGATATGGTTGCAGACCCATTCTTAGAGAACCCGTTGGTGGTGATCGCATCTCCTGTCCACCCATTATCGATTGTGAAAAATATCCAGCCGCGCCAACTGTCCAATGAGACGTTCTTGTTGCGCGAACAAGGTTCAGGCACTCGCGGTGTGGTCGAGCGCTTCTTTACAAGTCATCGACTACCCTTGCCCGCTCATATGTCGATGGATACGAACGAGGCTATCAAGCAGTCCGTCCAAGCAGGGATGGGCATAGGCATCATCTCTAGCCATGGCATCGAAATGGAGTTGGAGACCAAGCGGTTGGTCGTGTTGGATGTAGACCACTTTCCCATCGTGCGCCACTGGTACATCGTGCATCGCAAGGACAAGCGCGCATCTGTCGCAGCACAGGAGTTCGCTCGTTTCTTGTCGGAAGAATCCCAGCAAAGGGCTCGCACTCTCCCAGCAAACACTCCAAAGAATCTCAATGTTGGGGCAAAAATGGCTAAATGATTGTCCAAACGGGGTCAGACCTGTACAGTTAGACACTCAAGCGACTTGGGCTAGATACAAAATGAGTAAAGAAATACTGGAATTTTTGAAAAAGAACGGCGAAAGACTTGATTCCGAGATCGCAGAAGCGATGGGCATCTCCTTAGCTAACGCACGCACGCAACTGGCAGAACTCGCTGCTAAAGGCGAGATCATGGCCTGTCACTCCACTCGCTTCGACGCTAAAGGCAAAAAGATCGAGGGCATCAAATGCCGCTTGGCTGGCTTCATCCCCCCTGCCGCACCCGGCCGTAAATCCAAATCACAGTTGAAGTTGTCGTAACTGTTGCCGCAACGGTCTCGCCCTAACTACCTAGCAGGATATCCGCCCGCACTGACGACCCAAGTGCGGCACGCCATCGAGCAAGGCACTTTCGGCTCACTCCTCAAAACAAGGTATCCGCTCGTTCACGAAGTACGCACCGACAAGTCTTTATACGATTTCGTATCGACCCTAAAGAATCAATACCTGCGCAACACTGCGTCTTTGAGTCGCATCGAATTCGATAGCAGATTGCAAACGTTACGCAACGCGCTGGGGACACACACCACGATCTCCCGTGTACAAGGTAGCAAACTGAAATCGAAGCGTGAGATACGTATCGCCTCGATCTTCAAAGAGATGCCAGAGGCGTTCTTGCGGATGATCGTGGTGCACGAGCTGGCGCACTTGAAAGAGCGCGAACACAACAAGGCTTTTTATCAGTTGTGTCGGCATATGGAACCTGAATACGCGCAACTCGAATTCGAGCTACGTGCATACCTGACCTATTTGGACGAGGGAGGCGCGCCACTATGGACACCCTCCAATGGAATCAATCTTCCAGCGACCTGACCTTCACTGTCTTACCTTTCACCTTGCCTGCGGATAAGCGCTTCACTGCTTCACGCGCGATGCTACGCACCACCGCTACGTAGGTAGACATATCGGTCACGGTGATCTTCCCAACCTGTTCACGGGTGAATCCTGCTTCGCCCGTGAGCGCACCCAATACATCACCGGGGCGTATCTTCTCTTTACGTCCGCCTAATATCTGCAAGGTCACCATGGGTGGAACCAAGCGCGCATCGTTAGTGGTCTTCAGCTCATCCACCAGATGCCACTCCGGCTCACTCCCCATCATCTTGGCGATGCAATCGACGCGATACATATCGGCTGGGGTGCAGATGCTGAATGCCCAACCGTCTTCGTCTGCACGTCCTGTACGTCCTATACGGTGGATGTGAATCTCGGGATCAGGGGTGACATCGACGTTGATGACGGCTTCAAGTTGCGCGATGTCCAAGCCACGCGCCGCCACATCGGTCGCGACCAATACGGAACAACTACGATTAGCAAACTGGATAAGCACTTGGTCGCGCTCGCGTTGCTCTAGATCACCATTCAAGGTCAACGCCTTAATACCGTGAGATTGCAACACGTCCAGCAGGTCGCGGCACTGTTGTTTCGTATTACAAAAAGCCAGCGTACTGACAGGGCGGAAATATTTGAGCAAGGTCGCCACTGTTTGCAGGCGCTCACCCTCGCTCACCTCATAGAAGCGCTGACGTATCTTGCTGGCTTCATGCTTCTCTTCCAGCGTGATCTGCTGTGGCTCTCGCATGAACTTCTTCGCCAAGCCTGCAATGCCTTCGGGATAAGTAGCCGAGAACAACATGGTCTGGCGTTGCGCTGGGCAGTGTTTGATGACGAAAGCGATGTCGTCGTAGAAGCCCATGTCCAACATACGATCAGCTTCATCTAACACCAAGGTGTCGAGCGCCTCCAGATTCAAGCTGCCACGCTCCAGATGATCCATGATGCGTCCCGGCGTACCGACGACGATGTGCGCGCCATGTTCCAGACTCTCGCGCTGCGGGCGCATGGTGGCACCACCGCACAGCGACAATATCTTGATGTTGTCGGCGAAGCGCGCCAAACGACGCAGCTCTTGCGTGACTTGGTCTGCTAGTTCACGGGTAGGGCACAGCACCATCGCTTGCACCGCGAAGCGTCGTGGGTTGAGCTTGGTCAGCAGCGGTAACGAGAACGCAGCTGTCTTGCCACTACCTGTCTTAGCTTGTGCGATCAGGTCTTTGCCTGCCAGCGTGATGGGTAAACTGGCCGCTTGGATGGGCGTCATCGTGCGATATTCGAGCTGATCCAGTATCGCCAACATCGCCGGCGACAGCGGCAATTCCTTGAAAGAGTGGCCAGCTTCGGATGTAGGGGTAGGGGGGGTATTTTTTGTCATACTCGATTATCCCTGTCTAGGCGCTTACTTGCCTGAGATTTTTAGCGGATGCCTCTCGCTGATATAGTGATGCCAATCCAACCACCCGGTGTGATACGATGAAAAAGGCTATTCCCGACAATGCGCGACTCGATCGCATCGTTGCTGAAGCGCGTCAACAACGTGAGACGCGTGAAGCCGGTTATCGTGAGCGCGCTTTGAAGTTGTATCCGCATATATGCGGCCGTTGCGGCCGCGAGTTCTCCGGCGTTCGCTTGCGCGAATTGACCGTCCACCACAGAGATCACAATCACGACAACAATCCACCGGACGGTAGCAATTGGGAATTGTTGTGCCTGTATTGCCACGACAACGAACATGCGCGCGTTTTGGATGAGGCCGTACGCGATAGAAGCCAGGATAAGCAGTCCGTCGCCACTCACAATCCCTTCGCCGATCTGAAAACCTTGCTCAAAAAGAGTATTGAATAGCTATCGTTATGCTGCTTTCAAAAATAAAAAGCGACCCGAAGGTCGCTTTTTGTTTGATACGTACTACTTCGCTTACTTAACGATCGCGTTCAATTCGCCTTTAGCGTAGCGGTTAGCCATCGCTTCCAACGAGATCGGTTTGATTTTGCTGGCTTGACCTGCAGAACCGAATGCTTCGTAACGTGCTACGCAGATCGCCTTCATTGCTTTGGTGGTCTCAGCCAAGAACTTGCGTGGGTCGAAGTCCTTTGGATTCTGCGCCAAGTAGCGACGAGTCGCGCCAGTAGAAGCCATGCGCAAGTCGGTATCGATGTTCACTTTACGTACACCGTGCTTGATGCCTTCAACGATCTCTGAGACAGGAACGCCGTAGGTCTGTGGCATCGCACCACCGAATTGGTTGATGACTTCCAGCCACTCTTGAGGAACGGAAGAAGAACCGTGCATCACGAGGTGGGTGTTAGGGATACGTGCGTGGATCTCTTTGATGCGGCTGATCGCCAAGGTGTCGCCTGTGGGCGGCTTGGTAAACTTGTATGCGCCGTGGGAAGTACCGATAGCGATCGCCAATGCGTCAACTTGAGTCAGCTTGACGAATTCAGCGGCTTCGTTAGGGTCGGTCAACAGTTGGTCGTGGCTCAGCACGCCTTCCGCGCCGTGGCCGTCTTCCTTCTCACCGTGGCCAGATTCCAAAGAACCCAAGCAACCCAATTCGCCTTCGACGGAAACGCCGACTGCGTGGGACATGTTCACGACGCTACGGGATACGTTAACGTTGTATTCGAATGAAGAAGGTGTCTTACCGTCAGTCATCAAAGACCCGTCCATCATCACGCTGGAGAATCCAGAGCGGATCGCGTTGATACATACGCCTTCAGATGCGCCGTGGTCTTGGTGCATAACGACTGGGATATGTGGATACATCTCGACAGCCGCCTCGATGAGGTGACGCAAGAATGGCTCACCAGCGTACTTACGTGCGCCAGCGGAACCTTGCATGATCACTGGGCTGTTGGTTTGATCAGCCGCTTCCATGATTGCTTTGACTTGTTCCAAGTTGTTCACGTTGAATGCGGGCAAGCCATAGCTATGCTCAGCAGCGTGATCTAGAAGTTGACGTAGGGATACGAGTGCCATATTTCCTCCTGTTTAAAATAAATTACGAATCGATGCAGTGATGCAGTTTAGTTTCTATCTATGTTCCGCTCAACCACTTAGGTCTTACGGTGATCGCCCACACGCACGATCTTCAAGGTGTTGGTATGGCCCGCTTTACCGACGGCTTCGCCAACCGTGATCACTATCATGTCGCCATCTTGTACCCAGCCCTTATCCACCAAGGTCTGCTCTGCATTGAGCATCTCTTGTGATTGGTCTTTGGCTGCGGAATGGAACACCACGGGATGCACACCGCTGAACAAGGTGACCTTGGTCAATGTCTCTTGCACGGGCGTCAAGGCGAAGATCGGCACCCCTGCGCTCATACGAGACATCCACAACGGCGTGGAACCCGATTGAGTCAAGGCCACGATGGCTTTCACTTTGAAATGGGACGCTGCATACAACGCTGACATCGCGATGGATTGATCGATGCGCGTGAACTTTTGCGAAACGGTACGACGATCGACCGCGTGATGCTCATCCTCACGCTCAGCACTGAGGCAGATACGCGCCATGGCTTCGATGGTTTCGACTGGGTAGTCACCCACCGCAGTCTCTGCTGACAACATCACGGCATCGGTTCCATCCAACACGGCATTCGCCACGTCGGACACTTCCGCACGGGTCGGGATAGGAGCGGTGATCATGGACTCCATCATCTGAGTCGCTGTAATAGCGAGCTTGTTACGCTCACGTGCCATCTTGATCATCTTCTTCTGCAGACCGGGAACCGCTGCATCGCCAACTTCGACGCTCAGATCGCCACGCGCCACCATGATGGCATCAGACGCATCGATGATCTCAGCCAGAACAGGGATCGCTTCTGCGCGTTCGATCTTGGCCAACAGCATCGCTTTACCGCCCGCCGCATGCATCAGCGTACGAGCCAGCTTCATATCGTCTGCACAACGTGGGAAAGATACTGCCAAATAGTCGGCCTTGATCAGCGCGGCTGTCTTGATGTCTTCCTTGTCTTTGTCAGTCAACGCAGGAGCCGTCAACCCACCGCCTTTGCGATTGATACCTTTGTTGTTCGATAACACCCCTCCGCGCACAACTACACAATGCACTTCTGGGCCCTTGACGCTGGTGACATGAAATTCCAGCAAACCGTCGTTCAACAACAAGACTGTGCCTTCTTCCACGTCATTTGGTAGTTCTTTGTAATCCAAACCCACGCGCTCTTGGTTGCCCAAGCCATCTAGCGAGGCGTCTAGGATAAAAGCGTCTCCCTTGTTCAGAACGATCTTGTCATTCTGGAACTTGCGTACACGGATCTTCGGTCCTTGAAGGTCTGCCAAGATACCCACAGTACGGCCTACTGCTGCCGCTGCCGCGCGAACGGTATCCGCACGCTTCATGTGATCTTGAGCCGAACCATGAGAGAAATTCATCCGCACCAGATCGACTCCGGCGCGGATCATCGCCTCAAGGACTTTTTGATCGCTGGAAGCAGGACCCAGCGTTGCAACTATTTTTGTTCTACGCAGCATGTGATTCCTAGGTAATTAAGACTTTGCGCGCTCTTCCAGAATCGCCACGGCTGGCAATGTCTTGCCTTCGAGGAACTCTAGGAATGCGCCACCTGCGGTGGAGATGTAAGACACTTTGTCGTAGATGTCGTACTTCTGGATTGCAGCGATGGTGTCGCCGCCGCCTGCCAAGGTGAATGCCTTGGTATTAGCGATCGCCATTGCGATGGTCTTGGTGCCTTCGCCGAATTGGTCGAACTCGAATACGCCGACTGGACCATTCCAAACCACAGTGCCAGCCTTCATGATGATGTCAGCCAGTTCTTGTGCAGACTTAGGACCGATATCGAAGATCATTTCATCTTCAGCAACATCTTTAGCATCCTTCAAGATCGCTGGGGTGTTCTCGTTGCCAGGAACGAAAGGTGCCGCCTTACCGACAACAACGTCAGTCGCGATGGGGATAGATGCGCCACGTGCGGTCATCTTAGCGATCAACGCTTGAGCAGTTGGCACCAGATCGTTCTCGCACAGAGATTTACCTACTGGATGACCCGTCGCTTTCAAGAAGGTGTTAGCGATGCCTCCGCCAACTACCAACTGTTCGCATTTCTCAGACAGAGATTCCAACACAGTCAGCTTGGTCGAAACTTTAGAACCACCAACGATTGCCACCATTGGACGTGCTGGGCTCAACAACGCTTTGGTCAGCGCTTCCAATTCTTCAGTCAGCAAGATACCCGCTGCGGCAACAGGTGCGAACTTCGCTACGCCGTGTGTCGAGGCCTCAGCACGGTGAGCCGTACCGAATGCATCCATAACGAACACGTCGCACAGTGCGGCATATTTCTTCGCCAATTCGTCGGTGCTCTTCTTCTCGCCTTTGTTGAAGCGGCAGTTCTCCAACAGAACCAATTCGCCTTCAGCGACTTGGAAGCCGCCATCGGTCCAATCTTTGATCAGGCGTACTGGCTTGCCTAGCTTGTTTGCGATGCAATCAGCCACTGGCTTGAGCGAGTTCTCTTCGGAGTAGACGCCTTCTTCTGGACGTCCCAGGTGAGAAGTCACCATCACTTTTGCGCCAGCCTTCAGGGCTGCGTTGATGGTTGCCATGGATGCGGTGATACGTGCATCGGAAGTTACTTTGCCGTCTTTGACAGGCACATTCAGATCAGAGCGGATGAGAACGCGTTTTCCCTTCAACGCCAGATCGGTCATTTTGATAACAGACATGATTTTTCCTTTGAACTAAGTGAAAAGGGCTGGCACTGCCAGCCCTGAACGAGGCGAATTACTTAGCGACGTGACGAACCAAACGCATCAAGTTGCAGGTATAGCCATACTCATTGTCGTACCACGCAACCACCTTGACGAAGGTCGGATCCAGCGCGATACCTGCTTCTGCATCGAACACGGAAGGTTGTGGACAACCACGGAAGTCGGTGGAAACCACCTTCTCGTCGGTGTAACCCAGCACGCCCTTCAATGGACCGCTTTCAGATGCTGCCTTCATTGCCTTGCAGATCTCGTCGTAGGTTGCTGGCTTGTTCAATTCAACCGTCAAATCAACAACAGAAACGTCAGAAGTTGGTACGCGGAACGCCATACCTGTCAGCTTCTTGTTCAGCTCTGGGATCACCACACCAACGGCCTTCGCTGCGCCAGTGGAAGAAGGAATGATGTTTTCCAAGATACCGCGACCGCCGCGCCAATCTTTGTTGGATGGACCGTCAACTGTCTTCTGTGTCGCTGTTGCAGCGTGCACAGTCGTCATCAGACCACGCTTGATACCGAACACGTCGTTCAATACTTTGGCGACCGGTGCCAAACCGTTGGTTGTGCAAGAAGCCGCAGAAACGATGTTCTCGCCCTTGTAGTTTTCGTGGTTAACACCGTAAACGAACATTGGTGAAGTGTCTTTGCACGGAGCGGACATCACTACTTTTTTAGCGCCTGCCTTGATGTGTGCTTCGCAAGTCTCTTGGGTCAAGAAGAAGCCCGTACATTCGATAACGATGTCTGCACCTGCTTCGTTCCACTTCAGGTTTGCTGGGTCACGCTCTGCTGTCAGGCGGATCTTTTTACCGTTCACCACCAGATTGCTGCCTTCTACTTTCACATCACCATTGAAGCGGCCGTGCACGGAGTCGTACTTCAGCATGTATGCCAAGTAATCTGGCTCGAGCAAGTCGTTGATCGCAACGACTTCGATCTCAGGGAAATCTTTTGCTGCTGCACGGAACACCATACGACCGATACGACCGAAACCATTGATACCAACTTTGATAGCCATTGTTTTCTCTCCCGTTTAGTTAATTAATCTTGTGTTGCTTTACAGCACGCTCTTTACAGTTTTCACGACGTTCTCCACCGTGAAACCGAAATGCTTGAACAACTCTGGCGCTGGAGCGGATTCACCGAAGCAATCCATACCGATGACTGCACCGTCCAAACCAACGTATTTGTACCAGCCGCTGGTCACGCCCGCTTCAACTGCAACGCGCTTCACGCCCTTAGTAAGAACGCTGTCTTTGTACGCTTGATCTTGTGCATCGAACGCATTGGTGCAAGGCATCGATACCACGCGCACGTTCACGCCTTCTGCCGCCAAGGTTGCTTGTGCTTTGATGGCCAAGTCGACTTCAGAACCGGTCGCGATGATGATCGCTTGAGCCTTGCCGCCTGCTGCTTCAGACAATACATAGCCACCCTTACGGATGTTAGCGATCTGAGCTGCATCACGTTTTTGGAATTGCAGGTTCTGACGGCTGAAGATCAAGCTGGAAGGACCATCTTTACGCTCGACCGCAGCGACCCAAGACACAGCAGATTCAACGGTGTCGCAAGGACGCCACGTTTCCATGTTAGGGATGTAACGCAGTGTTGCGGTCTGCTCAACTGGTTGGTGTGTCGGACCATCTTCGCCCAGACCGATAGAGTCGTGGGTGAACACATAGATCACGCGTTGCTTCATCAGTGCGGACATACGCAAAGCATTGCGTGCGTACTCGGAGAACATCAGGAAAGTGCCGCCGAATGGCAACAAGCCACCGTGCAAAGCCATACCGTTCATGATGTGAGACATACCAAATTCACGTACGCCGTAGCTGATGTAGTTACCTGTGGACTTACCAGATACGTGCTTAGCACCTACCCAGTTAGTCAAGTTGGAACCCGTCAAGTCAGCAGAGCCGCCCAAGAACTCTGGCAATGCGGGTTGCAATGCATTGATCGCATTTTGCGATGCTTTACGTGTCGCGATGGTTTCACCTTTCGCATTGATATCAGCGATAGCCTTGGCAGCGTGTTCAGCCCAATTTGATGGCAGGTCACTCTTCATACGGCGCTCGAACTCTGCAGCCTCTTTAGGGAATGCAGCGCGGTAAGCAGCGAACTTCTTGTTCCACTCACCTTCCAGTGCTGCACCCTTTGCCTTCGCATCCCAAGCTTCATACACGTGCTTTGGAATCTCGAACGGTGGGTAGTTCCAGCCGATGTGTGCACGAGTCGCTGCGACTTCAGCATCGCCCAAAGCTGCGCCGTGAACGTCGTGGCTGTCTTGCTTGTTTGGAGAACCGGCACCGATGATGGTCTTGCAACAGATCAAAGATGGCTTATCTGTCACTGCCTTGGCAGCTTGCACAGCCGCTTCGATAGCCGCTTGGTCATGGCCTTGTACATTTGCAATGACGTGCCAGCCGTACGCTTCGAAACGCTTTGCTGTGTCGTCAGTGAACCAACCTGGTGTGTGACCGTCGATGGAGATTTGATTGTCATCCCAGAATGCGATCAGTTTGCCCAGACCCCATGTGCCTGCCAATGCGCAAGCTTCGTGGGAGATACCTTCCATCATGCAACCGTCGCCCATAAACACATAGGTGTGGTGATTGACGATCTCATGGCCAGGCTTGTTGAACTCAGCAGCCAACAGCTTTTCTGCCATCGCGAAACCTACCGCGTTGGTGATACCTTGACCCAATGGGCCAGTCGTTGTCTCAACGCCAACTGTGTAACCGAATTCTGGGTGTCCTGGTGTCTTGGAGTGCATCTGACGGAAGCGCTTCAGCTCATCCATCGGCAAGTCGTAACCTGTGAGGTGCAGCAAGGAGTAGATCAGCATCGAGCCGTGGCCGTTCGATTGCACGAAGCGGTCGCGATCAGCCCACTTTGGATTGGTTGGATTGTGACGCATATGACCACGCCATACGACATCGGCGATCTCTGCCATGCCCATCGGCGCACCCGGGTGACCGGAATTTGCTTTTTGAACTGCGTCCACTGCCAGCATGCGAATCGCGCCGGTGATGTCGTTAAATTTGGGTGGGTTTACGTTGCGCGCTGCTGACATTTCCAATCTCCTCCGAAGAAACTTACTGAATTGAGCACAGGTTTATTGCATTTAAGGCCGACGATTATGCCTCAACGGCGGGGGTTAGGGCAACCTGAGCATACCCCTTGGCTTTAGTATGGAACCTTACAATTTGTCTTCGCCTGCTCTTTTTGGGGGTTTTATCCCTAGTTGTTTGAGCTTGCGATACAGGTGGGTGCGCTCGATACCGATCTTGTCGGCGACCTCGGCAATGTTCCCTGCGGAGCGATTGATGTGATGATTCAGATACAAGAAGTCGAATCGCTCCCTTGCCTCTCTGAATGGCAACTCAAGGTCTAACCCCACCTTCAACTTGCCATCTTCGTCAATCACATCTTCTTCATCGCTTGGCGAGTTCATCGGAGTAATAGCACTTTGCTGCAGGACTTGAGCGACGGTCGCTAGCAGTTTTTTCAACGCGATCGGCTTCTCCAAAAAGTCCGCTGCACCGATGCGTGTCGCTTCAAGGGCTGTTTCGATCGTCCCATGCCCCGACATCATGATGACAGGCATAGTCAGTTTGCCTTGCGCTACCCACTCTTTGAGTAAAGTCAGGCCGTCTGTGTCCGGCATCCAAATATCTAGCAAGACGATATCTGGTGAATGCTGTTCAAGCAGTGCACGAGCTTGCGCTGCATTCTCCGCAAGATGGACACCATAACCTTCGTCGAACAAGATCTCTGATAGCAACTCGCGGATGCCACCTTCGTCATCCACCACCAATACATTTTTTGTTGTCATTACGCCTCCTCGACCTCTACGGCCAACAAGGGGAGCAGTATGCTGACGCAGGTGCCCCCTTGTGCTTGGTTTTCTATGGAAATCTTTCCGCCATGCTCTTCCACGATCTTTTTAACGATAGGTAGACCTAAACCTGTTCCTTTAGGCTTGGTCGTCATATAGGGTTCGAAAGCGCGCGCCAGTAACTGCTCTGGGAATCCGCTGCCGTTGTCGGCGATGGTCAATTTGAGCAAACCTTCTTGGGTGGTCGTCGTGGATAGAACGATCTGCCGCTGCACTGTTTGTTGCAGCGCATCATGTGCATTCTGTAAAAGGTTGTGTACAACTTGCCTCAATCGTGTCGCATCACCATCCACCCAAGTGCGATCTGCTTCCAATCTCAACGTGATGGGGCTGCTGTTCGCCTCATACAAACCCATCACCTCGTTGATCAGCTGATGGATATCCAGCTTGACCAGCTTGGGCGCGGGCGCGCGAGCGTAGTCAGCAAAATCAGTCACCATGTTCTTCATCGCTGCAACCTGACTGACGATGGTCTGTGTCGCACGCTCTAACAGCTGAGCATCTTTTTCGTCCAGCTTAGTTGATAACTTATGTTGCAGGCGCTCAGCTGAAAGTTGGATCGGCGTGAGCGGATTTTTGATCTCGTGTGCCAAACGGCGCGCCACTTCACCCCACGCTGCTTGCCTCTCTGCTTGAAGCAGGTGAGTGATGTCATCGAACACAACGACGTGCCCTGTCTCAGATTCCGTTGTGAGGCGGGTACCATTCATCAGCAAGACCTGATCACCGTTCTTGCTGCTACGCTCGA
>PNNY01000008.1 GCA_013824485.1 Sideroxydans sp. | reverse complement strand
TTGCATCTCTTGCGCAGCTTTGCGGGTGAAAGTGATGGCGAGTATCTGTGAAGGCTGTGCGCCATCCAGCAACAGACGCACGATGCGCGACACCAGCAACCAAGTCTTGCCGCTGCCCGCACAGGCTTCGACGACGACGCTGCGGCGAGGGTCGAGGGCGACGCTCATGTCCATTCCCCTTTCCGGCATACGCCTCTAATTTCACAATAGCCGCACACCGCATCGATGCCGTTCGCAGGCAACCCTGCTCCGTCACGCAGCGCGCCCATCACCTGTTCTAGGCGCTCGACATTGAGCTGCGCAAGTTGCGATGCATCTTCTTTTGGCGCGACCGACTTCACCTTGCCACTATCGATGCTGACGAAGGCGACATCCGCTGCCTCGTGTGCGTAGGCATAGCAGGCAAGTTGTACGTCTTCACCCGGCTCTTTGAGTTTGTTGCGTAGCACGATGTCGCTCTGCGTCTTGTAGTCGAGTACACGCTTCTCATCGCCACGCACATCCAAGCGGTCGATACGTCCGCGCAGGTTCACGCCTTCCAGCGGCCAATCGAATTTCGTCTCGGCTTCGGCATAGCGCCAGCCCTCGGCTTCGCCTTCTTGCTGCCATTCCAGATAGGCTGGCAATGATTTATACCAGCGCGCTAACCATGCACGCGCGGCGAAGTCCTGCGCCAACAGATCGGCGAAAACCTGCTCGCTGATGTCGCGCAAGGCGGCTTCCATCTTTGCCGAGTCTTGTCCGCTCACCTGCGGATAAGACTCATGGAAGCGTTGCAACACTTCATGCACGCGCTCGCCGTAATCGCTCTTCTCGATGGTTTCTTGCACCTCGTCGAGTTCATTCAATCTCAAGATGTGACGCGCATAGAATTGATAGGGGCAGGCGACCAACGAGTTGTAGCCGCTGATGGAAACGCTGATAGGCACAGAATCTGTCGCCACACTTGGTACAGGTTGCGCTGATGGGGGTAGCGAGACGTGTCGAACATCTTCGGCCGTTAGATAGGAAAGCAGCTCAGTCTCGGCGAGGTCGTCTCCATGCACTTGCTCATAGTCATCGCGCAGCATCTGCAAGAAAGGACTCAACAGACGCGCTTCGCCACTCTTGTCTTTCTGCCACGTGACTAGGACGGTGTCGTTCAGCGCCAGCAAGGCCATCAGGTCGGCACGTTGCCGCGCGGCATGGGTGGCACGTGTGGGCAGATTCAACACCGAGCGCACTGCGTCATTGAACCAGCGGCCACCATCACCAGAACTTGGCAGATGTTCCGCGTCGCAACCTAGCAAGATCACCGCATCGAAGGCCCGCCAACGCGTCGCGGCCAAATGAGTGAAACGCACAGGGCTATCGATGCTGCTGTCGCGATAGGTCTGCACATCCAGTTGCTGCGCCAACCAGCGTCGCCATTCATGAAAAGCGTAACGCCCAGCATCGTTCGCCAACTCTTGCTGCCAAGTCTCCAAGGCACTCAACAACTGTTGACCTGCATCGTCTTGTTGCAAACCTTTGGCTATGCTCAATACGTTCAGACTCTCGCGCAGAGCGGCGAGCCATTCGGTGAGTGTGCGTTTCTTGCTTTGATCCAACAATGCGGCAGCCTGCCGCAAGCGCGCCAGTGGCACATGCAAAGCCACCTCATGCGGCACGAGATCGATGAACTTCTCTAGATCAGAAACCACACCATGCTTGCGTAGCAGTTTCTCCAACTCATACACGGCAGACTTCCGTTCGCCAGCAGTCATATCGGCAAAGATGAATGGCGATTTGAGTAGATCGAGCAAGTCGTGATGGTAGAAATCGCTCTGCAAGGCGGTGAGCCAACGATCCAACACCGTGCTGACGGAGAGCGTGGCGAAGGTCCATCCCGTCTCGTCTGCCACCAACACTTCGGCGCGCTCCAGCAAGGCACGCATGCGCCGTGCCGCCACTCGGTCTTGCGCCACGACGGCGATGTCGCGTTTGCCTTGTTGCAACCACAGCCGCACTTGCATGGCAGCAGCATGAGCTTCTTGTTCGAGGGAGGTTGCAGCGAAGAAACGTGGTGCCGAAGGCTGCGCATCCATCTCGCGCAGATCGAACACCTTCACCATCGCACGCTGTTCATATTCTTGGAGGAAGCGTTTCTCTACCGCCTCCCATTCAGAGGCCATCAACACATACAGTGGCGACTGCGCTTGTGCCGCCAGTTTTGCCAAGCGTTGCTGATAGGCGCGCGCCGCATCCAACTCCTGCCCCGCTTGCATGGCGCGCCATAGCTCGAACACCAAGCGCGCTTCGAGTTGCAACGTGATGTTCTGCCGCGCTTGGTAGGCGCGCTCCACGGCCGCGATGAATGCAGCTTCATCGTCAGGCAAGGCATCCATCGCATGGGTGAGCTCGTCGAACAGTTTGAGCAGCTCTTGCGTCATGCTCCACAGGTCGGCGTTATCGAACCATTGCCTGTGCTTCAACTCATCGTAAAGCAATGCGCTGCGTTGGCTATCGGTGACGATGGGCGCATCAAGCGCGATGGTCTGCGCCCATTGATTGAGCGTGACCATCTGCGGCAACAATATCGCTTCCACTGCATCGGCGATACTGCGTTGGCTTCCTCGCTCGCTCCTAGCCGTACTACTTGTACTGTCTGCGTCGCTCGCTCGTTGCCGCCTTGTCTCGCCTTCGTATTGAAACCGACTTGATGTGTGGTTGCGCATCAGCGCCTGCGCCAGCGGTTGCGCCGCATGAAAGTTGGGCAACAGGATGGTGATGCCGCACAGATCGGGCGCGGGATGCGCGGCAAGGATACGCCGCGCGACAGCATCAAAATATTTCGTTGAGATACTCACCGCTCAAGCAGATGTATCTTTGCTTTGACTTCACGCCACTCATCCGCATCGGCTGGCGCGTCTATCTTTTGGGTGATGGTCTTCCACTGCTTCGCCAACTCGGCATTGATGGCGATGAACTGCCTCTCTGCCTCGGGCACATCGTCGGCAGCATAGATGGCATTGGCTGGGCATTCTGGGACACAGAGGGAACAATCTATGCATTCATCGGGATCGATGACGAGGAAATTCGGCCCTTCGCGAAAACAATCCACCGGACACACTTCGACACAGTCGGTGTATTTGCATTTGATGCAATTCTCGCTCACTACGAAGGTCATTCTGCACTCACGATCTATCAACTATTCGAGTCGAATTGTACACGCCAGTCTTTCTCTTCCCCCAATGAAAAACGCGCCTTGCGGCGCGTTCTTCGTACTGCATCTTTACCCGCTTATGCGCTCAAACAAGACTTCATGAAGTCCTTGCGTTCTTGGCCTTTCAGCGCCTTGGTCTTTGCATCCGCATTGCAAGTCTTCATCTTGTTCTGCTGCGAAGATGGAGCTGCTGCTGTATCCAAGGCGGCATCTTTCTTCAGACACTCCTTCATAAAGGCTTTACGTTCATCCCCTTTCAATGCCTGCTTTTTAGCATCGGCATTGCAAGTCTTCATCTTGTTTTGTTGTTCTCCTGCGAATGCAGTTGCAGATACTGAAAGTGCGATTCCCAAACTGACCAGAGCTATCAATTTCTTCATATGAATCTCCTTGATATGTAACAAGTTGCCTGCACGACCCCTCTACAGGTCGCGAGATTCTACGCTCAGGAATTTTGACCGCAATTAGACCAAGTACCCAGAAGAGGGCTAGTGTGCGATGCCGCGCAGCCAATGACGATATAGATGTTCGGCAACGTGATGGAGCGGAGGCAACTTGTCATGCATCTGCTGTTGCATGACTTCCGCAGACTGTACGGCAAGGCTGCCACTCGCAGCAGCGACCTCGTCCGCGCCGACCTCACACCAATCGCGGATCATCGGCTCTGTCATCTCGACATGGCATTGCAGCGCGAGATGCTTACCAATGGCGTAGGCTTGGTTCGCGCAGTGTGCGCTGGACAGAAGATGTACCGCGCCTTGAGGCAAGGAGAAGGTCTCGCCATGCCAGTGAAATGAATCGAAGGATCTGATATCGCCGAACCACTGACGTGCGATGTCGTTATCTGCGACGCTGACCAAGCCCCAACCGATCTCCTTCACGGGATTTTTGCTCACCACACCACCCAGCGCTTTGGAGATGAGTTGCCCACCGAGACAGTGACCGAGTAATGGAATGTCCTTGGCATGTGCATCACGAATCAGTGCCAGCACTTGCGGAATCCACGGCAGGGCGTCATTCACACTCATCGGCCCGCCCATGAACACCAATCCGGAAAACTGGCTAGCGTCTGCAGGTACTGCATCGCCTTGGTCGATGTGGATCATCTGCCAAGGGATGGCGTGTTGGTTCAGGAACAAGGCGAAGTAGCCGGGGCCTTCTGTCTCTGCATGTCGAAAGATGGCCACCGGCTTCAATTTCATTTGCCCATCTCCAACATCAATTGGTTGATGCGTTTGACGAAGCCAGCAGGATCATCCAACTGCCCGCCTTCTGCCAACATCGCTTGGTCGAACAACACGGCCGTCCAGTCGTCGAAGTGAGCGCTCTCGGCTTGCAGGCGCGTCACCACGGGATGCGTCGGATTGATCTCCAAGATGGGCTGCGAGTTCGGCGCTTTCTGTCCGGCTGATTTCAATAGTCGCGCGAGGTTGGCGCTCATGTCGTGTTCGTCCGCGACCAAGCATGCTGGGCTGTCGGTGAGACGATGTGTGATGCGCACTTCTTTCACCTTGTCGCCCAGACTGGTCTTGATCTTGTCGGTGAGGGATTTGAATTCATCGGCCTGTTTTGCCTGCTCTTGTTTCTCGGCCTCGTCTTGTAACGCGCCCAGATCGAGGCCGCCCTTGGCGACGGAGACCAGCGACTTGCCTTCGAACTCGAACAGGCTGCTTACCAGCCATTCATCTACACGCGCAGACAGCAGCAGCACTTCGATACCCTTCTTGCGGAACACTTCCAGATGCGGGCTGTTCTTGGCGGCGTTGAAACTATCGGCAGTGACGTAATAGATCTTGTCCTGCCCGTCTTTCATGCGCGCGATGTATTCCTTCAGCGAGACGGTCTCTTCGTTGGTGTCTGTCTTGGTGGTGGCGAAACGCAACAGGGCGGCGATCTTATCTTTGTTGGCGCGATCTTCAGCCACACCTTCTTTCAACACCGCACCGAACTCGCCCCAGAACTTGGCGTATTTGTCTTTGTCGTTCTCTGCCAGATCGGACAGCAAGCCCAATACTTTTCCAGTACAGCCTTTGCGGATCGCTTCGATGTCTTTCGACTCTTGCAAAATTTCGCGTGAGACGTTGAGTGGCAGGTCGGCAGAATCGACCACGCCGCGCACGAAGCGCATGTATTGCGGCATCAGCTGTTCGGCATCGTCCATGATGAACACGCGACGCACATACAGTTTGATGCCGTGACGCGCTTGGCGGTCATACAGGTCGAACGGCGCACGCGCAGGGATGTACAACAGTTGTGTGTATTCCTGACGACCTTCGACACGCGCGTGGCTCCACGCCAGCGGATCGCCGTAGTCATGGCCGACGTGTTTGTAGAATTCTTTGTACTCTTCTTCGGTGATGTCGTTCTTGCTACGCGCCCACAAAGCAGAGGCTTGATTGACGGTCTCGTCTTCTGCCAGCGTCTCGGACTTACCGTCCTTCCACTCTTCCTTGTTCATCAGGATGGGTTGCACGATGTGGTTGGAATATTTCTTGATGATCTCGCGCAGTTTGTAACCAGCCAGCAGATCGTCCTGCCCTTCGCGCAGATGCAATGTGATCTCAGTGCCGCGTGCTCCCTTCTCCACCATCTCGATAGAGAACTCACCACCACCGTCCGATTCCCAGCGCACGCCTTGATCGGACTTCTCGCCTGCACGGCGTGTCAGCACAGAGACCTTATCCGCCACGATGAATGCGGAATAGAAACCCACGCCGAACTGACCGATGAGGTTGGCATCTTTTTGTTGGTCGCCTGAAAGTTTGGTGAAGAAGTCGCGGGTGCCGGATTTGGCGATGGTGCCGAGGTTAGCGATCACTTCGTCGCGGCTCATGCCGATACCGCTATCACTGATGGTCAGCGTACGCGCTTCTTTGTCGAAGCTGATACGGATGTTGAGGTCGGACTGGTTCTCGTACAGCGCAGCGTTGTGCAGCGCCTCAAAGCGCAACTTATCGCAGGCATCGGATGCGTTGGAAATCAGTTCTCTTAGAAATATCTCGCGGTTGGAATACAGCGAGTGGATCATCAGCTGTAGCAGCTGTTTTACTTCGGTCTGGAAACCTAGGGTCTCGCGGCTGGCAGTGGTGCTCGTTGTCATAGGGTAGCTCCTTGAAAAATACGGTGCCGCCTATCTGAGGGTGACTAGGGATTTTTCAAGAGGGATAAACAGGATTGAGGTACGCCGCCCTGCTTTTACTCAATCCACATTCCTGAATCCTATTCCTTGCTCTTGTCGCGCTCGATCAACGCATAGGCTGAATGATTGTGGATCGATTCGAAGTTCTCTGATTCGACCACGAATGCTTCGATACGATCATCGGCATTCAGTGCGGCGGCTACATCACGCACCATGTCTTCAACGAACTTAGGATTGTCGTAAGCACGCTCGGTGACGAACTTCTCATCTGGACGTTTCAACAGACCGTACAGTTCGCTCGATGCATGCTCTTCAGCGTAACGCACCAATTCCTCGATCCACACCACACGCTTGGTGCGCACGGACAGGGTGACGTGTGAACGCTGGTTGTGCGCGCCGCGCTCGGAGATTTCTTTGGAGCAAGGGCACAAGCTGGTCACAGGGATCAATACTTTCATGGTGAAGCGATATTGGCCTTCGACGATCTCACCGATGAAGGTGACGTCATAATCGAGCAAGCTTTGCACACCCGATACTGGCGCAGTCTTATTCACGAAATAGGGGAAAGACATCTCGATGTAGCCCGATTGCGCTTCCAATTTCTCCACCATCTCACGCAGGATGCTCTCGAACGATTCGACTGATATCTCACGTCCGTGTTGGTTCAATATCTGCACGAAGCGCGACATGTGCGTGCCTTTGAAGTTGTGCGGCAAGTGCACGTACATATTGAAAGTAGCGACGGTGTGCTGCACGCCGACACTCTTGTCTTTGACGACGACAGGGTGACGGATGCTCTTGATGCCGACCTTGTTGATCGCCAGATGACGAGTGTCTGCACTGCTCTGTACGTCTGGGATAGGTGCTGTGGAATTCATTTCGTGCTTTCTAAATTGAGTATGGAGCGGATTATAGCCAATGCCCCACTGTTTCACTCAAGCTATTTTCCTACTGCGGCTGACTTGATGGAATCAACCAGGCCGGCGGCATCAAGCCCACATTCGGCAAGCAACAACTTGTGCTCGCCTTGCTCGATGAAGTGATCTGGCAGGCCGAGATGCAACAACCGCACGGCAAACCCGTGCTTTGCAAGGCACTCCGCGACTGCACTGCCCGCACCGCCTTGAATGGTGTTCTCTTCCACCGTCACCAAGAGTGCGTGCTCACGTGCCAGCTGCAAAATCAATTCTTCGTCCAACGGTTTGACGAAGCGCATGTTGGCGACGGTTGCACCTAACTGCTTACCCGCGTCCAAGGCTGGCTCCAACATTGAACCGAAGGCGAGGATAGCGATGTCTTTACCGGCTCGGCGCACTTCACCTTTCCCGACTGGGATGGTTTTTAAATCTTTCTCTGTCGCCACACCCGGGCCTGAACCGCGCGGATAACGCACTGCGGTCGGTGAGTTCATTTGATAAGCCGTGCTCAACATCTGGCGGCATTCGTTCTCGTCGCTCGGCGTCATCACCGTCATGTTGGGGATGCAGCGCAAAAAGCTCAGATCGAAACTGCCCGCGTGCGTCGCGCCATCCGCACCGACCAGACCGCCACGGTCGATGGCCAGCATCACCGGCAGGTTCTGGATGGCGATGTCGTGTATGAGTTGGTCATAAGCGCGTTGCAGGAAGGTCGAGTAGATCGCCACCACAGGTTTGTAGCCTTCGCATGCCATACCCGCCGCGAAGGTGAGCGCATGCTGCTCGGCGATGCCCACATCGAAATAGCGTTGAGGGAATTTCTCGGCGAAATCGGGCATACCCGACCCTTCGCACATCGCAGGCGTGATGCCGACCAACTTCTCATCCGCAGCAGCCATGTCGCATAGCCAATCGCCGAACACCTGCGTGTAAGTCTGTTGTTTGGTCGGCTTGGGAACGATACCGCTGGTACGGTCGAACTTGGATACGCCGTGATAGAGCAGGCAATCCGCCTCTGCTTTGTCGTATCCCCTACCCTTTTGAGTGACGATGTGCAGGAACTGAGGGCCTTCCAACTTGCGGATGTTGCTAAGTGTGTCGAGCAACACATTGATGTCATGTCCATCGATGGGACCGATGTAATTGAAACCGAACTCCTCGAACATGGTGCCAGGGATGACCATGCCTTTGAGGTGTTCCTCGGTTCGTTTAGCGAACTCAAGAACGGGCGGCATGCCCTTCAGCATCTTCTCGCTGCGGCTACGCACGGCAGCATAAAAACGTCCCGACATCAGCTTCGCCAGATAGTTGTTGAGTGCGCCGACTGGGCGCGAGATGGACATGTCGTTGTCGTTCAGGATGACGAGGACGTTGGCATCCATCGCACCTGCATTGTTCAAGGCTTCGAATGCCATGCCGCCGGTCATCGCGCCATCGCCGATGATGGCGACCGCGCGTTCATCCGAGCCACGCAGTTTCGCCGCAGCCGCCATACCGAGCGCTGCCGAGATGGAGGTACTGGAATGCCCTGTACCGAACGTATCGTAAGGACTCTCTTCGCGCTTGGGGAAACCGGCGATGCCGCCTTTCATGCGCAGCGTGCTCATCGCTGCGCGGCGGCCCGTCAATATCTTGTGTACGTAAGTCTGGTGGCCCACATCCCACACCATCTTGTCTTGCGGCGTGTTGAAGATGGTGTGTAGCGCGAGGGTCAACTCGACCGTGCCGAGATTGGACGACAAGTGTCCGCCTGTCTTGCTCACCGATTCGACCAAGAACTCGCGCAACTCGGCGGCGAGTTGCGGCAATTGTTCGCGATCCAGCTTGCGCAGATCTTCGGGAGATTTGATGGTATCGAGAAGGGTGTACATCAGAATTTCCGTAGCACGATGAAGTCGGCCAGCTCACGTAGACGGCGTGCAGATTCGCCGAATTCACTCAAGGATTCCAACGCCTCGCTGTGCAAACGGTGCGCCATCGCTTTTGCTTCTTGCAATCCTAGCAAGCTCACATAGGTCGGCTTGTCGTTGTCGGCATCCTTGCCAGCGGTCTTGCCCAAGGTCGCGGTATCCGCCTCGCAATCCAACACATCATCCACCACTTGGAAGGCCAAGCCGATGAGCTTACCGAAGCGATCCAACTTGTCGAGTTGGGCGTCACTCAGTCCGTTACCGCAATGGGCACCTAACAGGATGGCAGCACGAATCAATGCACCCGTCTTGTGGATGTGCATCTGTTCCAACTCTGGCAATGTCAGTTGCTTGCCCACGCTGGCAAGGTCGATGGCTTGGCCGCCCGCCATACCGCGCGAACCGGAAGCGACCGCCAGCAACTTCACCATCTGCAATTGCTTGCTGGGTTCATCGCTCAGACGCTGCTCGGAAAGGAATTGGAAAGCCAGACTTTGCAGCGCATCGCCCACGAGTAGCGCAGTCGCTTCGTCATATTCCACATGGCAGGTCGGCTTGCCGCGACGCAACACGTCGTCGTCCATGCAGGGCATGTCGTCGTGAACCAAGGAGTAGGCGTGGATGAGTTCGACGGCGGCGGCGGCGTAGTTCACCCGCGCCACGTCTGCGCCAGCCAACTCACCTGCCGCAAAAGCCAATAAGGGACGGACGCGTTTGCCGCCATCCAACACGCTGTAACGCATCGCGGCATGCAAACGTTGTGGCGCGACCTCTGCGGATGGCAGCTGGTTGCGCAATACATCTTCGAATCGGGATTGCTGGTCAGCAACCCAGCTAGAGAATTCTTTCGCCATCACGCTTCGTTACCTGCGGAAAAATCTTTCAGTACGCCGTCTTCCAACACACGCACCTGTTGTTGTGCATCGTCCAGCTTGCTTCGGCAGAAGGACAACAACTCGGCACCACGCTTATAGGCTGCCAGAGAATCCTCCAATGAGAGTTTACCGCCTTCCATGTCAGCGACGAGCTGATCCAACTCAGTCATTGCCGCCTCGAAACTAACTGTTTTTTGTGCTTTACCGGCCATGAAAAATGCCCTGCGTGCGAAAGGCCGCCATTTTACCCAACCCCCATTGCTTGAGCCAATTATTGTTGCCCCTCCCTCTGAATTCGGGGACAATCGCCGCCCCGTTTAACCGTATTCACAGAGGAATCGTGGGTATGTCCGAAATAGCCAAAACTCTGCAGTTCAATCCTGTCATCGCGCAACCGCCGATGGGCTGGTATTTCGATCCAAAAGTATTGGAGATCGAACGCCGCGTGCTTTTTGAGAATGGGCCAAACTACGTTGGGCATGAACTGATGGTTCCAAATCTTGGTGACTATCACGTGCTGGACGGCAATGCGCAGATGCTGGTGCACAACCCGAATGGCGTGGAATTGCTTTCCAATATCTGCCGCCATCGCCAAGCGACGATGCTGGAAGGACGCGGCAACGCCAAGACCATCGTGTGCCCCTTGCACCGCTGGACTTACAAGAACGATGGCGAACTGATGGGCGCGCCGCACTTCCCGCAGAACCCTTGCCTACATCTGAACAAGTCTCCGCTACAGAACTGGAACGGTCTGCTGTTCTCGGGCAAGCGCGATATCGCGAAAGACCTCGCGAATATGGGCGTGATGAAAGATCTGGATTTCTCGGGCTACATGCTGGATCGCATCCAAGTCGACGAATACGCATTCAATTGGAAGACCTTCATCGAGGTGTACCTAGAGGATTACCACGTTGTGCCGTTCCACCCCGGATTAGGCAACTTCGTGGATTGTGACGACCTCAAGTGGCAGTTCGGCGAACAGTACAGCGTACAGACCGTGGGTATCAGCAACGCATTACGCAAGGTAGGCAGTCCTGTGTACGGCAAATGGCAGGAACAGGTGCTACGCTACTACGGAGACAAGTTACCAAAGTACGGCGCGATCTGGCTCACCTATTACCCCAACATCACCGTCGAATGGTATCCAGGCACACTGGTCATCAGCACGCTCATCCCGCGCGGAACGGAAGCGTGCACCAACGTGGTTGAGTTCTACTATTTGGAAGAGATCGCGATGTTCGAACGTGATTTCGTTGAAGCAGAACAGAAGGCTTACAACGAGACAGCCGTGGAAGACGACATCATCTGCCACCGCATGCACCAAGGCCGCAAGTCACTCTATCAGCGCGGCATCGAAGAAGCCGGACCATACCAGTCGCCGACCGAAGATGGCATGTTGCACTTCCATGAGTATTTGAAGCGCAACCTCGCGCCACACCTGTAACCGTCACTTCCGCCGAAATCATGGGCTCACTTTGGATGTTGGTGGCCGGACTGTTGTTCGCCTGCATGGGTTCACTGGTCAAACTCGGCGGCGCAGACTTCACTAGTGGCGAGTTAGTCTTTTACCGCTCCATCTTCGGACTCATCATCGTGTACGCGATGTTGCATCGTTCTAAACTCTCGTTCGCCACCCCGCATTGGCGCGGCCATATCTGGCGCGGCTTGTCCGGTACCATCGCCATGTTGCTGTTCTTCTATTGCATCAGCGTATTGCCGCTGGCGACCGCCATCACGCTTAACTACACCTCGTCCTTGTTCCTATCCGTCTTCACCGTGCTGGTTCTGAAAGACAGATTCCATGCGCCATTGACAAGCGCACTGGTGGTCGGCTTCGCGGGCATCATCCTGTTGTTGCACCCAACGCTGGAACAAGACCAACTCTTTCCTGGCTTGCTCGGCCTCATCTCGGGCGTGCTGGCGGGTGTCGCGCTGCTCAACGTACGGCAACTCGGCATGGCGGGTGAATCGGGCATACGCGTGGTGTTTTATTTCAACCTCATCGCGACGCTCATCAGCGGCATCTGGATGTTCACCGACACCCTCCACTCACTCACATTCAGTGACCTACCTTTGCTCATCGCCATCGGTGCATCTGCCACCTTCGCCCAACTCTTCATGACGCGTGCCTACCGTACGGGACAGACCTTGGTCGTCGGTAGCTTGGCGTACAGCACCGTGGTTTTCTCCGCTCTTTTTGGATTGATATTCTGGAACGAATTGCTGAGCGTCAGCGCATGGCTAGGCATCGCACTCGTCATCGCCAGCGGCATGTTAAGCTTGCGTCTAGCTCCCACAAAAACAGAGGTAAGCAAATGATCACCATCGAAGACAAACCCAACCTCGTCAACATCGCCGTCATGGGTGATTTCACCCTCGCCGATTTCAAACAGTTCGAGGAACACGCGCTGTACAAACTCAAGAGCGGTGACCAAACCAATCTGATATTCGACCTGCGCGGCATGATCGACTACACGACGGATGTCGCATGGGAAGAGATCAAGTTCTTCAGCCGTACGCACAATCACGACTTCAACAAGATCGCTGTCGTCACCGACGACCAGTGGCTCACCTGGCAGGCTTGGTTGTCACGCTTGTTTGTGGACGCGGATATTCGGGTGTTCAACGACTACGCAGAAGCACAGAACTGGGCAAAAGCCTAAGAACTCCGTTAGACCAAAACAAAAAACCCGCATCGCTGCGGGTTTTCTTTTGCCTACCGGAACTTCACTGAATCACTTCAGCTTGGTTTCCTTGTATGCGACGTGCTTGCGAACCACTGGATCGAATTTCAGGAATTCGAGCTTTTCTGGTGTGGTGCGTTTGTTCTTGTTAGTGGTGTAGAAATGCCCTGTACCAGCAGAGGATTCCAACTTGATCTTTTCGCGAGCGCCTTTTGCCATGACTGTTCCCCTTAAATCTTCTCGCCGCGAGCACGCATCTCGAACAGGACAGCATCAATGCCGTTCTTGTCGATGGTGCGCAGAGCAGCATTCGTTATACGCATAGAAACCCAACGATTTTCAGATTCCACCCACAAACGACGTTGTTGCAGATTCGGCAAAAAACGACGCTTGGTTTTATTGTTCGCGTGGGAGATGTTGTTCCCAACCATTGGGGCTTTCCCCGTTACTTGACAGACGCGTGCCATGACTAACTCCAGACCAGTTGCAAAAATGAGGCGCGGATTCTACCCCAAACCCTGAAAAGTACACAACTTAAAGTTTCCTAGCTGTTCTTTCGGTACAGCGCAGACTGCGCGTGTGCCTGCAAACCCTCGCCAAATGCCAAGGTAGAGGCGATAGCCCCCAGCGTGTGAGCCCCTTTGGCGGAGACTTGGATGAGGCTGCTACGCTTTTGGAAGTCGTACACCCCTAGAGGCGAAGAGAAACGCGCCGTGCCAGAGGTAGGCAGGACATGGTTAGGCCCCGCACAGTAGTCACCCAGCGACTCAGAGGTGTAACGCCCCATGAAGATGGCGCCAGCGTGCTTCAGCTTGGGCAGCCATGCCTGCGGGTCAGCCACAGACAGCTCCAAGTGTTCGGGAGCGATACGGTTGCTGATGCGGCAGGCTTCGTCCATGTCTTTCACATGGATCAACGCACCGCGATTCTCCAGCGCGGTCTTGATGATGTCTTTGCGTGGCATCTGCTCCAACAGCTTGTCGGCACTGGCTGCCACCGCCTCGATGAACTTAGCATCCGGCGACAACAGGATGGCTTGCGCCAACTCGTCGTGCTCAGCTTGTGAGAACAGGTCCATCGCCACCCAATCCGGATCGGTACCGCCATCGCAGATGACCAATATCTCAGAAGGCCCTGCGATCATGTCGATGCCACATACGCCGAACACACGGCGCTTAGCGGAGGCCACATAGGCGTTGCCAGGACCGACGATCTTGTCCACCTTGGGGATGGTCGCCGTGCCATAGGCCAACGCGCCCACAGCCTGTGCACCGCCGATGGTGAACACGCGATCCACGCCAGACAGGTAGGCCGCAGCCAGCACCAGCTGGTTCTTCACGCCATCAGGCGTCGGTACGACCATGATGAGTTCGTCCACACCGGCCACTTTGGCTGGCAAGGCGTTCATCAATACAGAAGACGGGTAGGCCGCCTTGCCGCCGGGAACGTAAAGGCCGACGCGATCCAGCGGAGTGACTTGCTGACCGAGCATGGTGCCGTCTTCGTCCAAATAGGTCCACGAAGCCTGCACTTGTTTCTTATGGTAGGAAGTGACGCGCTGTGCCGCTTGTTCCAAGGCGAGCTTCTGATCGGCAGGCAATCCTTCGAATGCGGCCTTCAACTCGGACTGCGGCAATTCCATCGAAGCCTCAGTGATCGAGGGCAAGCGATCGAACTTGCGGGTGTATTCCAGCACAGCCTCGTTGCCGCGCTTCTTCACGTCAGCAAGGATAGCGGCGACCGTTGCTTCCAGCTTGTCATCCGCCGTTTCTTCAAATGCCAGCAGTTTGGTCAGCGTGGCGTCGAAGTCGGCTTGTTGGGTAGAAAGTCTTGTGATGTTCATTGAACGGCTCCAGCAAATGCATCCAGCATCGGTTGTATGGTGGTTCGCTTGAGCTTGAGTGAAGCTTGATTCACCACCAAGCGAGAAGATATCTGTGCAATCTCTTCCACTGCGACTAGGTTGTTCGCCTTCAAAGTCGCACCACTGCTCACCAGATCGACGATGGCATCGGACAGTCCGACCAGTGGTGCCAACTCCATCGAACCGTAAAGCTTGATGAGGTCGACGTGTACGCCTTTGGAGGCGAAGTGTTCACGCGCTGTCTTCACATATTTGGTTGCCACGCGGATGCGTGCGCCCTGCTTCACGGCGGATTCGTAATCGAAGTCGCTACGTACCGCGACCATCATTCGGCACTTGGCGATGTTCAGATCGAGCGGTTGGTACAGACCATCGCCGCCATGTTCGTTCAGCACGTCCTTGCCTGCCACACCGATGTCGGCAGCGCCGTATTGAACGTAGGTCGGCACATCAGATGCGCGCACAATGATGAGACGCACGTCGTCACGATTCGTAGGCAAGATGAGTTTGCGCGAAGTTTCAGGGTCTTCTAGAGGCGTGATGCCGGCCGCTTTAAGTAGCGGCAAGGTCTCTTCGAAGATGCGTCCTTTAGATAAGGCGATGGTGATCATGATGTCTTTCTACTATTTGATACGTCGAATGTTAGCGCCAAGCTTGCTGAGCTTGCTCTCGATGTGTTCGTAGCCACGGTCCAGATGATAGATACGGTCGATGACCGTCTCCCCTTGCGCCACCAAACCAGCGATGACCAAACAGGCCGAAGCGCGCAGGTCGGTCGCCATCACGGTCGCACCTTCCAGATGGTTCACACCGCGCACGACGGAAGTATTGCCTTCCACGTCGATCTGCGCACCGAGGCGACGCAACTCTTGCACGTGCATGAAGCGGTTCTCGAAGATGGTCTCGATGACCATAGAGCTGCCATCAGCGATGCAGTTGAGCGCCATGAACTGCGCTTGCATGTCGGTAGGGAAAGCGGGGTGAGGTGCGGTGCGCACATTCACCGCTTTCGGACGACCACTCATTTCCAAATGGATCGAAGTACCGTCCACTGTGATTTTCGCGCCCACCTCGGTGAGCTTTTCCAACACTGTTTCTAAGATGTCGGCACGTGTCTCGCGCAAGGTGATGCTTCCGCCCGTCGCGGCAGCCGCCACGAGGAAGGTTCCGCTCTCGATACGGTCTGGCATGATGTGGTGCGTCGCGCCGTGCAATTTCTCAACCCCGGTGATGGTGATGTTGTCCGTGCCGTCGCCTACGATCTTGGCACCCATCGCACGCAGGCAATTCGCCAAGTCGATGACTTCGGGTTCACGAGCGGCGTTTTCCAACACAGTCACGCCATCGGCCAACGCTGCCGCCATCATCAGGTTCTCCGTCCCCGTCACGCTGACGATGTCGAAGAAGATGCGCGCACCTTTGAGCTTCTTGGCTTTGGCATGGATGTAGCCATGCTCGATGGTGATCTCCGCCCCCATCGCTTGCAGACCTTTGATGTGCAGATCAACCGGGCGTGAACCGATGGCACACCCACCCGGCAAAGAGACTTTTGCATCGCCGAAGCGCGCCACCAGCGGACCCAATACCAGAATCGCGGCACGCATGGTCTTCACCATTTCGTAAGGCGCTTCCCAATTGTCGATCTTGTCGCCCTTGAAGGTGATCTCGTTCGTCGCAGTCTCAGCGACCACACCCATCTGTTGCAGCAACTTGCGCATAGTGCCGACATCATGCAGGTCCGGCAGATTGGTGAGTCGCAGTGTATCTGCGGTCAACAAACTGGCGCACATGATGGGCAATGCCGCATTCTTCGCGCCCGAGATACGCACTTCACCGCGTAATTGATTGCCGCCTTGGATGGCTAGTTTTTGCATAAATGGATACTCGTAAACAGATTAGGAATAATTCAACGGCAACACGTCAGACAGACCGTAAAGATCGACCAAGCTGTGCAGATTCGTGGGGACATGGATGAATGAAAGTTGCAAACCCTGAGCTTTTGCCTGACGCAACCAAGACAACATCAAGCTGACCGCAGCAGAATCAACCGATGCAACTTGCGCCATATCCACCACCAAGGGTTCCCCTTTGGCATGCTGCCCGAATGGAAAACGCTGAAGCGCTTTGGCCGAATCGATGGTCAACGCGCCGGATACGGCGAACTTGTTGTCAGCCCAGACGATCACTTCGCTTGCGCCCTTTTTGCACTGGCAGCAGATGCACCGCGATTAGTCTCTGCCAATTTTTGGATCAGACCATCGATGCCTGTCTGCTGGATCTGGTCACCGAAGGAGCCGCGATAGCTGGTCACCAAGCTCACCCCTTCCAAGGTGACATCGAATGCCTTCCAACCCGTCGGTGTCTTTTCCATCTCGTACTCGACTTTGGCGGAACGGCCATCACTGAAACTGATGATGGTCTTCACAGGGATCTCATCCACGCCAGCAGCCACCTGAACGTGCTTGGTCTCTACCTTTGGATTTTTGTAAGTGGTGAACACCTTGGTATAGGTGCGCACCAACATGGTACGGAACTCGTTGGTCAGCGACTGCTTCTGCTCTACCGAGGCGGTACGCCAAGCTTTACCGACAGCCAACTTGGTCATACGACCGAAATCGAAGTGCGGCAAGATCTTGGCATCGACCAGTTCAAGCAGGCGCTTTTCATCGGCAAGCAAGGCGCTGTCCTTCTTGATGATCTCTAACACTTCTTGCATGGTTTGTTCGATCAATAAATCAGGCGGTGACACCTCGTCCGCCATCGCTGACGCGGGCAATACGCTTACTGCCGACAACACCAACACTGCAATCAACTTACGCATGGTCAACTTTTCCATAATCAATTCGAACTCTCCGATTTATTGAACATGAACTTACCGATCAATTCTTCCACCACGATGGCGGATTGTGTCTTCTTGAACTCGCCACCATCCGCCAGCATCTCATCCTCGCCACCGGGCAATAGACCGATGTATTGCTCACCCAGCAAACCCGATGTCAGGATATTGGCGAACGTATCCTTAGGAAACTGGTAACGCTTGTCGATACTCATCGTCACCTTCGCCTCATACCGCTCAGTATCCAAGGTGATACTGGTGACGCGTCCGACCAACACACCCGCACTACGCACCGAAGCTGTCGCCTTCAAACCACCAACATTGTTGAAATAGGCTTGCAATTGGTAGGTCTCGGATACGTTGTAGGTACTTAGGTTCCCCACTTTCAGTGCCAACACCACGAGCGCAGCGATACCCGCCACCACGAAAGCACCAACCCACAGATCTAATTTTGAACGTTCCATCTTTATGCTCCTCGAAACATGAACGCGGTCAATATGACATCTAGCATCAATATCGCCAGCGATGATTGCACGACCGTGCGCGTCGTCGCGCCTGATACGCCTTCTGCCGTCGGTGGCGCATCGAAACCTTCAAACAAGGCGATCACTGTGACCGCAAAACCGAATACGAAACTCTTGATGACGCCATTCATGATGTCCGCCTGAAAATCCACTGTCGCCTGCATCTGCGACCAGAAAGAACCTTCATCCACACCGATCAGCACCACACCGACCACGTAGCCACCGAACACCCCCATCGCCGAGAAGATGGCGGCCAGCAATGGCATAGAGATGACGCCCGCCCAGAAACGTGGCGCGACAACACGGGCAATGGGACTCACCGCCATCATCTCCATCGCGGCGATCTGCTCTGTCGCTTTCATCAATCCGATCTCAGCCGTCATTGCTGAACCCGCGCGACTGGCAAACAGTAGTGCCGCCAATACCGGCCCTAATTCACGCACCAGGCTCAACGCAACCAACGAACCTAGAGCCGACTCCGAACCGTAGCGCTTCAACGTCTCAAAGCCCTGTAAACCCAACACCATGCCGACGAACATGCCAGCCACGCCTATGATGACCAGTGACATGACTCCACTAGCGAACAACTCTTTCACGACCAGATTGAAGCGGCGGAAGCTCATGCCAGATTGCAACAAGGTCTGAAACAAGAAACGCGAGGCCACGCCGACACGCCAGACGATATCCACCGTCCGATGTCCTACCGCTCGAACACTCTTGACCAAAGGCATCAGGCGCTCACTTTCAGGTCTTGCGCATAGCTGGTCGCACCAGGGTAGTGGAACGGGATAGGCCCATCCATTTCGCCATGCACGAATTGATGCACGAAAGGCTTGTCTGAGGCGCGAATCTCATCCGGCGTGCCTTCTGCCACGATGACGCCGTCCGCGATGAAGTAGACGTAATCCACGATCTTCAAAGATTCCTGTACGTCATGCGTCACCACCACCGAGGTAGCTCCCAAGGCATCGTTCAATCGGCGAATCAATTGACCGACCACACTCAACGAGATCGGATCGAGTCCGGCAAACGGCTCGTCATAAAGAATCAGCATTGGATCGAGTGCAACCGTTCGAGCTAGCGCCACACGACGCGCCATGCCACCCGACAATTCCGCAGGCATCAGATCATGCGTGCCACGTAGACCAACCGCATGTAGCTTCAGCATCACCAAATCGTGGATGATGTCTTCTGGCAGATCGGTATGTTCACGCATCTGGAACGCCACGTTGTCGAACACCGACATATCTGTGAACAACGCGCCGAACTGGAACAACACGCCCATCTTGCGGCGCATCTCGTACAATCCGCGCTCATCTAGTTCGTGAATGACCTGTCCGTCGATCTTGACTTCTCCACGCGTAGGCTTGAGTGCCCCACCGATCAAGCGGAACAGCGTGGTCTTACCGCAGCCGCTACCGCCCATCACGGCAATCACCTTGCCCTTACCAAAGGACATGTTGATGCCCTTCAGAATGGCGCGCTGATCGTATGAGAAGTTGACGTCGTTGATTTCTACCAGTGCTGACACAGTGACCTTTTGCTTTTGCCAGATTTCAAGGCGCGCATTCTAACATCACCCCCGCACTAGATTCTCCGCTCCATCACCCTTGAGCTTGTCGCCATTAGTAGCTATCCTCCGCCCGTACTTATTTTACAGTCACCCCAATATTTTGAATAAAGACGTACTGCCAACCCTGTTGCTCGTAGATGACGACCCGCTCATACGTGATTCTTTGAATCTGGTGTTGTCGGACGATTTCGACATCGTACTGGCCGAAGACCGCGAACAGGCCATCCGCCTCGTACGCGACTTGCCCGCCCCTCCGCAACTGGCTTTGGTCGATCTTGGGCTTCCGCCGACCCCACATCGCCCACAGGAAGGCTTCCGACTGATCACTGAACTGTTGGCGCATTCTCCCCAGATCAAGATCATCACGCTGTCTGGCCAAAGCGAAGAGAGTAATGCACGTCATGCGCGCACCTTGGGCGCGTTCGAATTCGTCGCCAAACCCTGCAAGCCAGATGACATCCGCGCTCAATTGCACGCTGCACTGGCTGCACAAGAGAGCGAAAAACGCTCTGCCGCCCTGAGCCAATCGCAACTGGGCATCGTCGGTGAGAGTCCGGTCATCCAGACACTGCGTGAGCAAATCAAGCTCTACGCGAGCACGCCCTACCCTGTCCTCATCCAAGGCGAATCGGGGAGCGGTAAAGAGTTGGTCGCACTAGCCCTTCAAAACCTAAGCCGCAATCCGAATGCCCCCTTCATCGCCATTAACTGTGCGGCCATCGCCCCCAACTTGTTGGAGTCCACTCTCTTCGGCCATGCCAAAGGCGCATTCACAGGTGCAACCACTGCACAGATCGGCTTCTTCGAGAAAGCGGAGAACGGCACCTTGTTCTTAGACGAGATCGGCGAGCTACCTCAGGAACTGCAAGCCAAGTTACTGCGCGTACTTGAGAACGGTGAATACCAGCGTGTAGGCGAGACGGCCACCCGCAAGAGCAATGCCCGCATCATAGCGGCCACCAATTTGGTTTTGGCACAGGCTGTGCGTAGCGGCAACTTCCGCGCCGACCTATTCCACCGCATGAGCGTGTTCACCATCAATGTGCCTCCGCTAAACACGATGGGAAATGACAAGGTGTTGCTGCTAGAACACTTCCGTGATTTCTATTCGAAGCAGATGCAACGCAAGCCATTCGCATTAGATGATGCGGCGCACTCTGCTTGGAGCAGTTACACCTTCCCTGGCAACACACGTGAGCTACGCAACATCGTGATCCGCTTGGTCACTAAGTATGCTGGCGCGAAAGTCAGCCCATCACAACTAGAAGCCGAGTTCGAGCAACAATTCGCCGAAGCAAGTACTACTTCTAACGATTCGCCTAGCGATCTCAAGCGTATCTTGCAACAAGGCGGTTTCAATCTGGACGATATGTTGATGGGCTATACCCAAAAATACATCGATACCGCCATGGAATTAGCTCAAGGAAACGTCAGCGAAGCCGCTAAACTGCTAGGGATTGCACGCACCACGCTGTACAGCCGCATGGAAGCGTTACAAAAACACAGGGCGAACCAATAAGGGGAATGGGATGTACCTAGAGCATTTCGGGCTTAACGAGCCGCCTTTCAAAATCACACCCGTCACTGATTTCTTCTTTTCGGGAGCGAATCGTGGCGAAATCTTGGATGCATTGGTCTACGCGATCACGGACGGCGAAGGCATCGTCAAGATCAGCGGCGAGGTCGGTAGCGGCAAGACCATGCTTTGCCGCATGTTGCTGGAAAAACTCCCTACTAACATCAAAGCCATCTATCTAGCCAACCCCAGCTTGTCGCGTGACGAACTGCTCTACGCCATCGCAGACCGCCTCGGTCTCGACCTAGAAGGTCAGCGCGTCAGCGTCATCCTGCAAAATTTGCAGAATGACCTCGAAGCAAAATATGCAAAAGGTGAGCGTTGTGTCGTACTAGTGGATGAAGCGCACGCCATGCCGCTAGATACGTTGGAAGAACTTCGCCTGCTCTACAACCTGCAGGTAGGCAAACACAAGCTATTACAAATAGTGCTGTTTGGACAGCCGGAGTTGGATGAGAAATTGTCGCAAAGCAACATGCGTCAACTGAAGGATCGTATCGTCCATCACTTCACCATCCTGCCCATCTCGCAAAAAGTCATTCACACCTACCTCATGTTCCGCATGCGTGCGGCAGGTTACAAAGGTCCAGACAACTTCTCCGCTTCAGCAGAGAAGCTTATCGGCAAAGCTTCTCACGGCCTCATGCGACGCGTGAATATCTTGGCAGACAAAGCCTTGCTGGCCGCCTTTGTCGAGAATACTCACACGATTACCGAACATCACGTCCAAGCGGCCATCCGCGATAGCGAGATGACGCCCATGCACAAATGGGCCAACCGACGCAATCTAGGCATGGTCGGCGGAATCACACTGTTCGCCGCCATCCTTGCAGGCGCTGGATGGTTCATGGGGCGTGAGCATCAAGACTCTCCTTCAATCCCTCAAACAGCCTCACTCACTACCCTTGCAACATCATCAGTGGCGGCTTCTGTACCTAGCTCACATATAGAACCCACTCCACTAGCGACCACTCCCGCTTCTGCCCCCGCGATCACGGAGCCACTTTCGGCAACCATGGCCTCTACATCGCCAGTCACTTCGGCAGCAAGTTCAGTTGCCACGACACCTACCACTCAAACCATCAATGCTGCGCAGAACAGCAAACCTGCGCCCGAAAAAATAATCGCTGCTCCTGCCCGACCAGCTATCGCGCCAAGTAGCCTGTTACAACAACGATTGGATGCGACACATGCCATGTTGAGTTCGACCGCAAAAGGAAGCGTCAGCATCCAACTGTTCTACACCGAGAACGCGCAACCAGAACGCATGGAGGGATTCCTTAAAAGAGCCGATAAATTAGGCGTGTTGAACGAAATATACGTCTTACCCATCAAGCTCAGTGGCCGCCATGCATATCGCGCTATCTATGGCGTCTACCCGAACAGTGATGCGGCTCGAAACGGCATCGCCGCATTGCCGCAACGATACCAAGAAGCTTTTGCCCCCACTTTGCACTTGCTAGATAGCTCGCAAGAAATGCCCTAACTTGATGAAACAATAAAATATATAGACCAAATAGCATGTTGCTTCAGTCGACTATTTAATGTTACCTTGCGCTCAAAGCTGTTAAGACCAAAGGCTATAAAGGGGAAAACGGAATGAAGTTAAACCACGCAGTAACACTAGGTTGCGCTTGCGCCATGCTTGCTGCTTGCGGCACAAAAGCGATCAAGCCCTCCGACAAACACATCCAACAAACGCCTGAGGCAGCAAAACAAAGCAGCGGCGTCATACCTCAGACCAGCAAGAATGCAGTCGTTCTGCCCCCTCCTACCATTGCAAAGAAGGTAGAGACTTATAGTGTGGTCGTCAGCAATCTGCCTGCAAGAGACATCCTTTTCGCCTTAGCGCGCGATGCGAAACTCAACATAGACATACACCCTGGGCTTGAGGGCGAAGTCACCATCAACGCGATCAATCAGACCCTCCCTCAGATACTGGACCGCATATCCAAGCAGGTAGAGATGCGTTACGAGCTCAACGATAACAACTTGGTCGTGATGCCTGACAGTCCTTATCTCAAGAGTTACAAGATTGATTATGTGAACATGTCACGCGATGCCGAAGGCGGCATCACCAATACCAGCCAAGTGGGTAGCGGCGCAGCTGGGGGGGCCGCAGGTGGTAATAATTCCAAGCTTGCGATTACCAACACTTCCAAGAATCACTTTTGGGACACCTTGGTGAAGAACATCACCGATATCCTGCGCGAGACCGACAAGATCTTGCCAGAGGGATCGAGTGAGACCGTGATCGAACAAAGCTCGACTAATACGACCACTCCGCAAGCAAAAAAATCAACTGCAAAAAATGCTACCGATGGTAGTGGGGCGGCTGCAACCATTGAAGGTGAGGGTACGACCGTCACTAGACGTAACACATTCAGAGAAGCGGCATCTGTCATTCCCAATCCAGAATCAGGCATCATCACCGTGCGCGCAACAGGGCGCCAACACGAAAAGATCCAAGAGTTCATCACGCACGTGATGCGCAATGCACGCCGTCAAGTATTGATCGAGGCAACGATCGCAGAAGTCAGGCTAAGCAGCAGCTACCAACAAGGCATCAACTGGTCCAAGCTCGTCCCTGCTGGAACTAAAGGCATCTCTATCGGCCAAGCAGGAACGGCATTGCGCCCCGACTCCGCCGCTGCGACGGTGGGCGCCTTGGTATTGAACTACACCGATCCCGCATCAAAGTTTGGCAGCCTAAGCGGTAGCGTCTCTTTGCTAGAGACTTTCGGCGATGTGAAGGTTCTTTCCAGCCCGAAATTGAGCGTGCTGAATAACCAAACAGCGATGTTGCGCGTGGTAGACAACAACGTCTACTTCATCGTCAACTCAACGACAACACCTTGCTCTCCTGCTCCTTGCACACCCATCGTCACTTACACCACGACAGTGAACACGGTACCGGTTGGTTTCTCGATGAGTATCACGCCACAGATCAATGAGAACGACACTGTGCTTCTCAATGTGCGCCCAACCATCACTCGCTTGCTGGCCTCCGTGACCGACCCGACCCCCGGCCTCGTCGTGACCAATAAGATCCCACAGGTCTCCACACGCGAGATGGAATCTGTACTCAAGATCGAGAACAATCAGATCGCCATCCTTGGCGGATTGATGCAAGACGAGATCAATAATCAAACCGACGGCATACCTGGCTTGTCGAGCATTCCCTTCGCTGGTAACGCTTTTAAGAGTCGTGACGACTCGAAACAAAAGACCGAGTTAGTCATCTTTCTACGCCCAGTCGTCATCAAAGATTCAAGCCTAGATGGCGATTACAGTGCTTACAAAGATACACTTCCGGATGAGAACTACTTGAAACCCGAAGATGAGAAAGCCAAACGATGAGCCTACTTCTCGACGCGATGAAGAAATCAGGCGACAAATCCCAAAGCACGGGGTTATCAGGGATGTCATTGGAAGAAGTTGCGCCCGCTACGTCTCGTGGCGCACCGCCCCCTGATTCAAGCGCCACAACGGCTTCACGCGCCGCAGGTCAAACTTTGTTCGCAGCCAAGAAGAAAAAAGAAGCGCCTAAATTTCGCTGGAAGTTGGGGTTGGTACCTACGACTTTCCTCATCTGCTCCGTCATTGGCAGCATCTATGGCTATTACGTTTGGAGAGAACTGAATCCCCCAGTTCAGCGTGTAGCAGAACGTCCGCCGACACCCCCTGCGCCAACACCGATCACAACGCCAACTCCTCCAGTATTGGTGGCAAATCTGCCACCCGCAGTTGCCACACCACAACCACCCGTGGCAGAACCGACGCCTGCTGCAACAGCCCCAACTGTGGAAAAACCTGCCGCTCCGAATTACACGATTGCAAAGCCTCGCGCCAAGAACACCGCCAAGCCTGTCGCTCCTAAAGCACCTGCTGGCATGTCAATCGAACGCCAGCAGGCATCAGACACAATCACACCAGCGTTGCAGGACGCATATCAAGCTTACCAACGCGGTGACTATGCAACTGCTTCGCAAGGCTACAAGGATGTCTTGAAACAAGACGCGCGCAACCGCGACGCATTACTCGGCTTAGGTGCGATCGCCCAACAGCAATCACAAGATCAGGCGGCGCAACATTATTACCGCCAAGTGTTATTGCTCGATCCACGTGACCCTGTCGCACTCGGTGCGATGGCAGCCTACAGTGCCAACAACGGTGTCGACACCGAAAGCCAACTCAAGCAGATGCTTACTGAACAACCGCGTTCTGCCTCGTTGAACTACGCCTTAGGCAATGTGTATGCGGATCAATCACGTTGGGCTGATGCACAACAAGCCTACTTCTATGCACGCATGTTGGAGCCATCCAACGCGCAGTTCACTTACAACTTGGCCGTGAGTCTCGACCATCTTGGGCAAAGTAAATTGGCGGCGCAGTATTACCAACAGGCATTACAGCTCGACCCCGCAAGCAATGCAGGATTCGATCACGCCCAAGCGCAACGACGCCTGAATGAACTAAGCCCTTCCCACTAAGGACGACGATGGCCGTTCCGCAACAACAGATCCAGCAGCCTATCGGACAATTGCTCATCGCTAAGGGAGTCATCAGCGAAGATCAATTGCGCATCGCCACGCAGGAACAAGCTAAATCACCACAACCTCTCGGACGTTTGTTGGTACGTCTAGGCTTCCTGTCGGAAGCCACTATCCGTGACGTACTGTCAGAGAACCTAGGGCAAGAAAGCGTCGACCTTTCTAACGTCATCGTCGATTCTGCTGCCGTCTCGATGATTCCTAAAGAGGTGGCACGCCGTTACCTGCTGGTCCCTTTGTCGGTCGATCTTGCGAACAAGAACCTCACGCTGGCGATCGCCGATCCCGACAACATCATCGCGCTCGATCAAGTGCGCGCCTTGTTGCGTGACGAGTATCGACTCATCACTTTGCTCGCCAGCGAATCCGATATCCTGCGCGCTATCGACCAATACTACGGCTTCGAACTGTCCATTGACGGCATCCTGCATGAGATCGAACCAGGTGAACTTGAGCACCAAGGTTTGCAACAGGGAGTCAATGAATTCAGCCAGCCCGTCGTCCGCCTGATCGACGCGTTGCTGACTGAAGCCGTGCAACAGAATGCTTCCGACATCCACTTCGAGCCAGAAAACAGCTTCCTGCGTATCCGCTATCGCGTGGATGGTGTGTTGCGCCAAGTGCGCAGCTTGCACAAGAGTTTCTGGCCTGCGATGGTCGTGCGTATGAAGGTAATGAGTGGGATGAACATCGCAGAGACACGTGCGCCACAAGATGGTCGCATCTCATTGAGATTATCTGGTCGTCCAATCGATTTTCGTGTCGCTTCACACCCGACGACTTATGGCGAAAATCTGGTACTGCGTATTCTGGATCGCCAAAAAGGCATCGTGCCGGTCAATCAGATCGGCCTAGATGAAGCGGCGCTATCTACCCTACTCTCCATCATCTCCAAGCCTGAAGGCATCGTGCTAGTGACCGGCCCGACGGGTAGCGGTAAAACGACCACCCTGTATTCCGTGCTGAATCATGTGAATACCGAATCGGTGAACATCATGACTTTGGAAGACCCAGTGGAATATCCGATCCCACTGATCCGTCAAAGCTCAGTGAACGAAGCTGCAAAGCTCGACTTCGCCAGCGGTATCCGCTCCTTGATGCGACAAGACCCAGACATCATCCTTGTCGGTGAGATTCGCGATCACGCAACAGCCGAGATGGCTTTCCGCGCCGCCATGACGGGTCACCAAGTCTATTCGACACTACACACCAACTCCGCTGTCGGCGCGATACCGCGCTTGCTAGACATCGGCATCCTGCCCGACATCCTGGCCGGCAATATCATCGGCATCGTGGCGCAACGTCTGATCCGCATGTTGTGCAAGCATTGCAAGTATCCTTATCAACCCGATACGGTAGAACGCAAATTACTCGGCCTAGTCCATAACGAAGAAGTGACGTTGTATCGTGCGGCCGGTTGCGAGCATTGCCGCCACCAAGGTTACACAGGCCGCCAAGCCATCATGGAGATCTTAAAGATGGACTCGGACATTGATGATTTGGTCGCACGCCGCGCCAGTATCCGAGACATCAAACATGCCGCGCTGGAAGGTGGCTTCCGTCCGCTGGCGCAAGATGGCATCCGCCGTATATTGCAGGGCGCCACTTCTGTCGCGGAAGTTTCCCGCGTGGTCGATCTGACTGATCGCCGCTAAGAGACACACATGGCACTTTATTCCTACAAGGCGATCGACAGTAACGGCAAGTCCGTCAAGGGCATGCAAGATGCAGCCAATCTGATCGACTTGGAGATGCGCCTTAAACGTGGCGGCATCGATCTCATCAGCGGCAAAGAAGAAGAAAGCAGCGCTTCTTTCGGCGCCAGCAAAGTAAAGCGTATCGACCTCATCACTTTCTTCTTCAACCTTGGGCAACTCAGCCGTGCAGGTGTGCCGCTACTGGAATGTTTGGGTGATTTGCGCGACACGATGGAAGAAGCCAAATTCCGCGAGATCATCGCGAGCATGGTGGAGTCTATCGAGAACGGCAAGAAGTTATCGCAAGCGATGGCGGAGAACCCAAACGCCTTCGACAAGATCACCATCAACCTGACCAAGGCGGGAGAAGACAGCGGACGCTTGGTCGAAGTGTTCGAACACCTGACCGAGTCCTTGAAGTGGCAAGACGAGATGGCCTCGCAAACGAAAAATATGATGATCTATCCGCTGTTCGTCGGCACTATCGTGTTGGCCATCACCTTCTTCCTAATGATCTATCTGGTACCGCAGCTGGTCGGCTTCATCAAAGGAATGGGGGGGGAGCTGCCGATACAGACACGCATGTTGCTTGCCACCTCTAATTTTTTCGTGAACTTCTGGTATGTCATCCTGCTTGCGCCACCTGTTTTAATCGGCGCATATAAAGTCGCATTAATCTCCAATCCAAAACTTCAGTATCACGTTGATAATTTAAAGTTAAATATCTGGCCCACTGGCCCCATTCTGCGCAAAATCATTCTAGCTCGCTTCGCCAACACCTTCGCCATGATGTACAGTTCGGGTATCACCATTCTGGATTGCATCGCCAATTCGCGCGACTTGGTTGATAACCAGGTCATCGCACAAAGCCTGCAAAATGTGATGAAAGAGATCGAAGCTGGCAAAAACCTGACACAAAGCTTCCAACAGACTGGCATATTCCCGCCACTGGTGGTGCGCATGCTTAAGGTCGGTGAAGCTACGGGACAGCTTGACCAAGCCCTGCTCAATGTCAGTTACTTCTACGATCGTGATGTAAAAGATTCAATCAAAAAAGTGCAAGTGATGATCGAACCCATGATGACCGTCATTCTCGGCGCACTGCTCGGCTGGGTGATGCTCTCCGTTCTGTCACCGATCTACGACATCATCGGTAAGGTGCAACTGTAATGTCACGCACACTCCTATTCCTCAGCGCAGATTCTTTCCAGGGTTTTATTTGGAAGGGCTCACACCTTGCAGTGGCCCGCAATTTTTCCAATGATTCCGATGGCAGAGAACAATTCTCTGAATTTTTGGAACGCTACCGTTACCCCGCTTATCTACTGGTTGACATCATTGAGGAAGACTTTCACCTTGAGACGATACCGCACCTAGTAGGTTCTAGCCGTACTGCCCTGCTAGCGCGCAAATTTGAACAGTACTATCGCAGCACTCCTTTTCATCAAGCCACGTTATTGAAACGTCAGACAGATGGCAGACGTGACGATGAATTTTTACTCTCGGCGCTAACTAACCCCCAGCGTATCTCACCATGGCTGGATGCCTTACAAGCAAAAAAAATACCGTTAGCGGGCATCTTCTCTGTCCCCAACATTAGCACGCCACTGTTAAATGACATCTCGTCTGAACACGTATTGCTGCTGACTTGGGAAAAGAGCGCCGGACTGCGCCAGACTTACTTCAACAACAAACGACTGCACTTCTCTCGACTAATCCCTATCAATCAAGGAAGCTCCTTCAGCGAATCTGTAGCGGCAGAAACACCTCGTACTCAGCAATATCTAAAGAGCTTATCCCTGCCTCCACCTGGTGAGACACTAGAGGTTCACCTGATCTGTCACGCAAATGACATGGCAGAGTTGCAAGCCAGACTCGAAGGGGAAAGCGACTTAGCGTTCCATTACATTAATATCCAAGAGTTCGCCAAACGACACAAGTGCAAGCATGAATTCACCGATTCGGATGCAACGCCATTGTTGTTGGCCCTACTGGCAACTAAGCCACCTGCGGCCCACTACGCGAATTCAGAACACACTCACTATCACTTGTTATGGCAGCTAAATCGCATCTTCACCGGCCTCGCCATCGTGACACTGCTTGCCGGTTCGATTTGGAGTGGCCTTGCTTTCATGCAAGGTAAAGGATTCTCAGCAGAAACAGAACCTATCAATATCCAAACTGAGCGCATTCAGCAACAAACACAACAGATATTAGGTAGTTTCGGAAACACCTCCGTGCCCGCAGCAGATATGAAGACAGCCGTATTGCTAGCCCGAAATCTAAGCCAATATTCACACCCACCGAAAGAATTACTCTTTGAATTAAGTGCAGTGATGGATAGTTTCCCACGCATCACCGTGCGCAATCTTTCTTGGCAAGCAAGTCCTGCCGATGCGGCGCCCTCGCCCTACCCCGCACAAGTCATTTCATTCGAAGGTGAACTGACTGACTTCGGCAACGATCACCGTAAATCATTGGACTACCTTGCTCGCTTCCAGCAAGCGTTAACTCAGCATGGCTATACCGTCAGTGCGGAGACCATGCCCTTAGACATTAGCTCTAAAGGCAGCATCAGCGGAGACGCAAGTGTCAGCGATGGCAAGCATGCTCAGTTTAAATTGAAGATCATATGGAGGCATCCATCATGAGTTTTTCAGTTTCAGACATCACTGAAATAAAGTGGAGCTTGGGCGCTTTCGTACTCAGCATCGTAGTCGTGGCTGGGCTTTCCATATTCAGCGAAGACTACCGACGTGGTGCACTCCAAGCAAAGCAGTCTGCGCAAGAGCAACTCAACAAAGCACGAGAACAAGTCGCGACAGCTCAGAATGACTTTGAGAACATGGCGACCTACAAATTGGAGTACGAAGCACTAGAGACACAAAAAGTCATCGGCAACGAACAACGCCTAGACTGGATCGAAGGACTAGAAAAGATTCGCAAACAAGGCATCGTTCTTGATTTCAAATATTCCGTTGGGCCGCAGCAAAGTTATGCCCCCAACCCGCCGCTCGATGCTGGCAACTTCGCGCTCAACCTCAGTCCGATGACCATTCAGATCGACCTATTGCATGAAGAACAATTGGATCGCCTATTCTCGGCCATGATGACGCAGATGGAGGGCTGGTTCATCTTGGATAGATGCGCCCTATCAACTGGCACCAGCGGTGCGGGAGAAGTTTCATCCCTCAAAGCTGATTGCGCTGGTGGATGGCTCACCATGAAGAACAGGAATGCGCCATGAGAACCCAACATCTTGAAAGAGTTGTCAAGAACCCACCCCTCAAGATGATGCTGGGTACACTCGTTTTAATTTCGGCGATCACCTGCTTAGAAAGTGCGCACGCCTCAGAACTTGGTCGTCTGTTCTACACACCAGAACAACGCGTACAGCTTGAGACACAAAAAACAACCGGTGTAGCTGCCGAGGGCGGAAAACGCAACTTCATCGTAGTCAACGGCGTCATCCAGAAACAAGGCGGCAACCGAACCGTGTGGCTGAACGGCGAAGCTCAAACTCCCGTGCGCGCGAACAACAACCCAGCAAGCATTGATGTTGCCGTGCCAGGAAAGTCGAAGCATGTTCAGGTGAAGGTTGGACAGAGGTTGTTGTTGGATACGCCCTCTCCAAGTGATGCTAAAAACAGCCCCGCGAAACCATCTTCTGATGATGATTAGCTATGCCACTCTCTAGCTTCGGCCATAGGAATCCTTCCAAACAAAAGCAACTGGGCGCCGCTTTCATTGTCATGTTGGTCATCATGGTGCTGGGTGTTTCCGCTGTACTGGTGACTTCGCTGAACAAAGTAAGCAGCGCACTACGTTCAGCTACTTCCACATCCGATGTATTGTCCCAAGCCAAATCAGCTTTGATAGGTCATGCTTTAAGTGACTCTAATCGTCCGGGCGAATTGCCCTGCCCTGACACACATGCAGTGGGATCTGCAAACGTAGGAGTCGCCGACTCTAGCTGCTCTGGCGGGGCGATTGGGCGTTTACCTTGGAAGACCTTGGGGCTACCCAACTTAAAAGACTCAAATAATGAAAGCATTTGGTATGCAGTATCTGACCGGTACAATGCGGGCTCAACCGCTCCATTGAACAGTGACACGGACGGTACCATCAATATCAGCGGCAACATTTCAGAAAACAGCCTAGTGGCGATTGTATTCTCTCCAGGAAGACCACTCCCAAATCAAAATCGGAGTGCCGCGAATTACAACAATTTCTCGCACTATTTGGAAAGTATCATTACATCCCCCAATATCTTTCAAGCACTCACGCCCAACGATGAGCCTAATGGCAGTTTTACCTACAACGACAAGATCAAGGTCATCACCCGTGCAGATGTAATGAGCCCCACCGAAAAGGTCGTGTTAAAAAAATTCAAAGATTCGGGATTTTTTAGCAACTACTACAACGACTGGCATGCCTATCCATTTGCAGCCTCATTTGTGAATCCCACAGGCCCTGCAAGTGTTTATCGCGGAACTAATGGTTTTTCTTCTGGATTGCTTCCCGTAGCCAAGCAAATTGGTGACGCGACACCAAAACCGTATTGGAATGCCTCACCAAGCTGTACCGATATGAGCAATATATCAATAGGGTCTGGATCATTAAGAAATGCTTCTGATTCATCTTGTAGCACTAACTGTGTGAATGCCAGATGTAGCTTCAGTTCGCCCCCGGCCCCGGGAACCGTCATCAAAATGACCGGCACCATGAGCAATGTAGGTAATGGCTTTTGGCGTTTGTATGACAAGGCCGCGGGCGCTGGGATCGGAGCCAGTGGCAGTAGCACTTGCCTTCTTCCCACAGAAATATGCGTCAGGCTGGACTCTGATAGCGATTACTATCCAGCAAGTGATAAGTTGAACAACGTAACCATTTCAGCTCAATTCGATAGCGGCACGAATACCGCCCGAATCACGCTGATTGGAACAGTAAAATCTGGCTCTAACAACGCAATCGACAGGATCCAATTCAATAGAGAAGGTTTACAACACTACTTATTACCCTCTTGGTACTCTGATAACAAATGGGAACGTGTGATGTACTACGCGGTCTCCACCAATTTCTTACCCGGGGGGAATCACACTTGCACGCCGAACTGCCTCTCCCTTGGCGTGCTTCCCGTTAGCGCAGTTGCAATCGCAACAGGTGCCCCTTTATCCACTCAATCTCACCCTTCCGGCACTCTGGCAGACTATCTTGAAACGCCTCACACGAATCCAGCATCAGGCGTTTATGAGAATAGGACGCTCGCCGATGATTTCAATGACAAAGTGATATCAATTTCCCCATGAATTTACACGCTAGATATTCAGGTTTTTCATTGGTTGAGATGTCAATCGTGTTGGTCATCGTAGGCCTTCTATTGGCAGGTTTGCTCCCCACACTATCGGGACAGATCGAGAATCAACGTAGGACCGAGACAACAAAGCAATTGAACGAGATTAGAGATGCGCTGTTTGGTTTCGCCATCATAAACGGATACCTACCGTGCCCAACGACGACGACCAACCCTTCAGATACCAACTATGGGATAGCCCCCTCATCTTGCACAGCTGATCCGACTAGTGAGGGGTATATCCCGTGGAAGACTCTCGGCGTGACGGAGACGGATGCATGGGGGATCAAACGAACGACAACGACCTCATCTTGGATCGGATATTGGAGATATCGAGTAGACCGATCTTTTGCAGCGTCAGGTGTGACATTGAGCACTACTTTTTCAGCCGATCAATTAGCGATCAAAGATAGTGCTAACAATACCATCACCTCAACAATAGAAAGGCCGATTGCAATCATCTATTCAACCGGCCCCAACTTGACAGTAGATGGACAAAACGCCAGCTTCGAAGGCACTAGTGGCATCTATCAGAGCGATACCACAAGTCCGACCTTCGACGACATTGCGATCTGGATATCACGTCCTCAATTCTTCAATCGTCTAGTTGCCGCAGGCAAACTCCCTTAGAGCTACAACCGACTCGCCTTGAACGTGTTGCACTGATTCATATCACCACTTTGTGCACCGACAGTGAACCAACGCATGCGCTGCTCAGAACTGCCGTGGGTGAAGGATTCTGGTACGACATAGCCGCGTGACTGCTGTTGCAAGCGATCATCGCCCACCCCCGCCGCCGCACTCAATGCGCTCTCGATATCACCTTGCTCTAAAAAATTGCGCGACGCATCAGTGCGATTCGCCCAGACACCCGCCAAACAATCTGCCTGCAATTCCATACGGACCGATAACGCATTCGCTTCGGTTTCGCTCGTGCGTTGTTGAGCGGCGTGAACTTTTTGCGCGATGCCTAGCATGTTCTGTACGTGATGCCCCACCTCATGCGCGATGACATAAGCTTGCGCGAAGTCGCCCTTCGCACCTAGACGATTGTGTAGTTCATCGAAGAAGGAAAGATCGAGGTAGAGTTTTTGATCAGCAGGGCAATAGAACGGCCCCATCGCCGATTCTGCCGCGCCACATCCAGAGCGCACCGCCCCTGTGAACAGCACCATCTTGGGCATCTCATACTGGCGATTGTTTTCAGCGAACACTTGTTGCCAAGTATCTTCGGTTTGGCCAAGGACGACGGAGGAGAATTTTGCGAGATGGTTTTCTTCAGCACTGCGTGTGGAAGGATCGGCGGTCTGCACTTGCCCACCGCCCTGCATGTTGCTGACCTGTTCGATGGCCATTTGCGGATCGACGCCCAAGTACAGCGCGATCAACCCCACTGCCACCGTACCCAACAACCCCATCTTGCGGCCACGACCGCCGCCAGACGAACCGCGCACATCTTCTACGTTGCTACTTTCCCGATCATTCTCCCAACGCATAGCTTCCCCCCGAAAGTATGAATCTAACTACGGCGCCACGTGGTTCCTT
>PNNY01000007.1 GCA_013824485.1 Sideroxydans sp. | reverse complement strand
CCACGAGCAGGCGATAATTTCCCGCAGCAACCAATGGGAATCTGAATCCGCCTGCAACGGGGATTGGATCGCATGCGGTGGCCGTACCCGTCACAACGGGTTGCGGCAGGACAGTGACTGCATCATCACAATAGGCAACGGCTGGCAGGCCTGTCGCCGTATTGATGAGGGTGACGCGCGCATTGGCGATGGGTGCACCTGTCGCCGAGTTGAACACGATACCGTAAGGGTCGATCAAGCTACTGCTAGAACTGGACACGCCTGCACCGACAGGGCAACTTGGGTCTGTATAGACATAGGTCGCGGTGATGCTTTCTTCTACATTCGCGATACTGAGATATCCGTCGTTCTGAGTGGTCACCGATGCGAAACTGGAGGCTAACACCCCCACGAATATGCCTGTAGACGGTCCTGTCTCGGTGAGTTGAGCGACTTCTTGATCACCACTATTGACGGTCGAAACGGTCACCGCCACTGTTTCGGCCACTGCGCCATCTTTATTAGCGCCATAACTTACGACACGAATAAAGATAGGCTCGCTTCGCGCAAAAGCCGCCACGGGCTTGCCCGCCGTATCATTCACGGTATCGATCAATACGTTTTGACCCACTGTTGGCACAAATTGTACGAGTGCATTCCCCGTCAACGATATTGAGCCAGGCAGCTGCACGAACGGCCCAGTGATCGCGCCACTAGGCGCGTAGACAGCGGGCTGGAAATTGATGTTCGTTGCGTTCGCTGACACGCTCGCTTGCTTCGCGGGTGGCACGTATTTCATCAAGTCGATCTTCACGCCGACATTCATACAGCTCGCTGTGACATCATTGGCGGCAGAGGCTGTTGCCAACAACGGTGTTGCGCCCACGTTGTAATTCGCCGTTGCTGTGTTATTGATATGGAAGCCTGCAGGCGTCACCGCCATCGCGACACTGCTAGCCCCCATCAATAAAACGAACGCCAACGCCTTTTGCTGCACACCCGAAGTGCGCAGTAAAAGGCGGGCTGGCCTTGCGGCCAACCTGCCCAAGACATCCCCTGCCACACGGCGGACCGTGCGGGTCAGGGATGAATGATTTGTCAAACGATCAGACAATGCTTATCTCGACGCTTATTGCACGAATGCGTTGAAATAAACCGTGACAAAACCGTTTGCTGGCAACACGGCATCAGCCGCGCCGTAAGCCGTACCTGCCAAGGTGGCAAAGTTGATGGTCACGTTCTGACCAGAAGTCGTTGCACCCGCAGTCACGTCTTGAGTTGCCAAACCTGGTGCAGCATAGGTCGTTGCACCTGTACCGCGCAGTGCACCAAAACCCGTTGCCGACAAGGACTGCAAACCCGCCGCGCAATTGGTTGCAGCACCAGCACCACTGATCAGTGCAGTATCAAAGGTCAACTGTGCTTGCAAGGCATCGGTCACGGTGCTCAGTGTTGCTGCTGCCGTACCTGTGTTGCTGATGGTGATGGCGTATTGCACGTACGCACCCGGGATGTTCTTCGGATTGGCTATGTCTTTGCCGCCGTTCGCCGGATCACAGATCACCGTCGCCACTTTGGAAACTGACAACACTGCGGTTTGCACCACGAAGGCATCACGTGCGGAATGGCTGCCGCTCAACGCTGCATCATCCGAGCCAGCGACGTCTGCGAAGACGATCTGCACGGTGCCAGGAACATCAACACCCGTATCGTTCGCCAAAACACCACCCAGCGTGTTCGCCGCATCATCCGCAAATGCTGTCGCGGTCAGCGAGATCACTGCCAAGCTGTTGTTAGCTTGCGCCGCAGGTGTAGTACAACTCACCGTAACGGTAGCCGAGCTATCTGCAGTCAGCGCATTGATGTGCGAATCGCCTGCAGTGTATGCACCCATCGAGCCTGCTGCCACCACGATGTTGGTCACAGTACATGCTGGAGTGCTGTTGTAGTTGTCGGTCAACGCACCGCCGAAGGGGTTCGCTGTGCCATTCGCCAGGTCAGCCACCGCAAGGCTAAAGTCTTGCGTAGTGTTACCGGTGTTGGTCACAGTGAAGGTCGATGTCGATACGGTGCCCAGTGTTGGATCAGGAATCACGGTTGTCGCAGCACCGCCCAATTCAGCAACGATCAGATTGACTTTGTTATCCACCACGAAAGCCGCCGCCGCAGAGGTAATCGGTGTTTGAGTAACCGCACCCACGCTATACGCCAAGGTTGCCGTGTTGCTGATGGAGGTACCGGAAGCCGTACCCGCCGCCAGTGCGCTTTGTGAGACCAAACCAAGCAACGCTGCACTAGCCAACAGTGCCGCGAACTTGGGATGCTGACTCGCATTCGTTCGTTTCATTATGTTTCTCCTTAAAAATTAACAACTCAATAAACTGCAAAACTTACTTTTCACTTCTAAAACCTGTGCTGCTTATCTACTTTTCATGAGGGGCCCTCCCGGATCGGCGGGCCGTGCCCAGAAACAGGAAGACGGATCACTGGTGGATCCGTCATCGGTTCGGGCATCGCGTAACGCCCGGGGTAACTCGATAGGTGTCTATTCACAATAGCTATTCTTTATTTGATGACCGCTCGGAAGCTGACTTCGCTGGATTTACCAGGCGTCAATTGACCTTTGTAGGTCCAGCGGATATGGGTATATTCGTTTGGCAGTGCAGTTCTAAGTTTGCCATCGGCACCTTTGATTTTTATTTTTTCAGGAAGGCCTAAAGTTTTGCCTCCATCTGCCGAAAAGGTGATTACAGAGTCTTTGCCCATCGCGCTATCCGCCTTATAAAAAGTATTTTCTGGGATAGGGTTGTCGATAACGATGTTGCTCGCTGCTTTGTTTCCGGTGTTTTCAAAGATGTTGGTGAAGATCACTTCAGTGCCTGGAACAGCTTTGCCAGGAGGCGTGCGTTTGACGGATTTCTTGCCATCTTTGCCGGTAGTAACCACTTCCACCTCGGCGATGCTGGTCACCTTGATTGCGCCATCTGCAGCCTGCGCGGCAAAAGAGAATCCGCCCAACCCCAACAGAGCGAACAGCAATGCTAAGAACAGTAAACGTGAATTACGCATAACAGCCTCCTTCAATTAATCGTTGCGCGAAAGGTGATGACGACATTCGCCGGAACCGCAACATTCCCCAGCGAAACTGAAACGGTGTTGCCAGTGAAATCTGCAAAGTCAGCATCGACATTACTGTCTGTCTTGCTTGCAGCGACTTGCGGCGTGGTAATCACACCCACTCCGCAAGCTCCCGGAACGGTGAAGTTACCCGAGACGCAGGCCACCGAGAGGGTGCCCGGCATATAAGTTAAGCTTGCCGGGAGAACGTCTTTAACGACCAAGTTGTTCGCCGTCCCCTGCCCTACCATCACAGCCGTAATGCGGTAGGTCAGGGTTGACTTCGGTATCAATGCTGAATCACCAGGCAGGGGATTCAGGACCAAGCGTCCATTCACATCAGTCACATCGAGAACTTCTTTGGTCAACGTGAGAATAACCGTACCCGCAAGGAATGCATCGCGTACGGAGTAAGCACCATCTATTGCCACGTCATCTGAACCCGCAGCATCCACAAAAACCACTTGCACCGTATTCACCTGATCGGGCGTTAGATCGTTCGCCAGCGCCGCTCCCAAGGTGTTGGCTCCGTCATTATCTCGCGCAGTCGCTTTCAGAGAGATTACCGCCAAACTGTTGTTGGCTTGTGCCGCAGGCGTAGTGCAGCTAACTGTTACTGTCGCCGAACTATCGGCGGCCAATGCATTGATGTACTGCTGAGCAGGACCTGCGTAGGGGCCCATCGAGCCCGCCGCAATCACGATGTTGCTTACCGCGCATGGACCACCATCATAGTTATCGACCAACGCACCACCGAAAGGATTAACCGTGCCATTGACCAGATTTGCCACCGCAAGCGCAAAGTCTTGCGTGGTGTTGCCATGATTGGTCACTGTGAAGGTTGCGCTTGAGGTAACAGGAAGTAGTGGATCGGCGATCACAGCGGTCGCTCCTCCGCCCACCTCAACCACAGTCATATTGACCTTGTTGTCCACCACAAAAGAAACCACTTTGGTAATCGGGGGCTGAACACTTCCCCCAAAGTCATAACTCACGGTCGCGGAACTAGAGATAGTGAGGCCAGATGCGGTTCCAACACCCCAAGCAGCAGGTGCGGTGAGTATGCAAATCAAAATCACTGCCAAGCCAAGGAATGCATCGCGTATCTGGCAGGCGGCCAGCTGCACAGCTTGGCAACCCCGCTTACTGACCGACCCGATTGTTTGCCCCCGACTACCGCCCAATTTCAGCTCTCCGCCTTAACCATGAATTTGGCATCTGACATCAATGCTCTTAAATTACCCGACCATTTTAATGCAACTTTCGAGCCAAGGCTAGTTTTAGATTACTTTTAGCTAAATAATTCATGCTGTTACGTATGGACTTTAGTCCTATTCAACAACAATGATGAGTGAGCTGGGAGTTGACAAGCCCATCTAGGTTCCTATCTCCGTCAAATAGTGACGAAATTTCAACAAAAATTTACTTCCAACCTTGTCGGCGCCAGAAGTCGTTGCGCAAAAATGGGCACTCACCCAAGGAATAGTCTTTAAGCTTTATTAAGTAATCTTTGTTCGATATTCACCTTCTAATTGATTACAATATCGCGCAATTCATCGAGGTTTCGTCATGTCCGAGATTTCCCCCGAGCATCACTACACAGAAAATGTACAAGACCACCTCTTGCAGGTTCAGCACTTGCTCGAAAAGCACGCGCTTGTTGAAACCGTGGCGCACAACCAAGAGTTGCCCCGTGACGAACGCCATGAGTTGCTCGACAAGATGTTGCATAAACGCCACCTCTCGGAGTTGCGCGAAAAACTAGGCGAACTTCATTCAGCTGATATTGCGTACATATTAGAAGCGCTGCCTATCGAGCAGCGACTGTTGGTTTGGGAGTTGGTTAAAGCGGATCGTGATGGTGAGATCCTGATCGAGGTCTCGGATGCAGTGCGCGAATCGCTGATCGCCACCATGAGTCGCGAAGAGTTGCGTGAAGCGGCGGAGCAGCTCGATACCGACGAGATCGCCGACCTCGCTCCAGATTTACCCCAGAACGTCATGCGCGATGTGTTCAAGTCGCTCTCGATCGAAGAGCGCGAACAGTTACGCGCGGCGATGTCCTACTCGGAAGATTCCGTCGGGGCGCTGATGGATTTCAGTATGGTGCACGTGCGCGAAGATGTGACACTGGAGGTCGTCTCTCGCTATCTGCGTCGCTTCGATGAGTTGCCGGACCACACCGACCAAGTTTTCGTGGTCGATCGTGATGACAAATTCAAGGGCGTGTTGCCCATCAATCTAATTGTCGTCAATGAACCCGAGATGATCGTCGGCGAACTCATGCTGACAGAGACCATTCAGCTTCATCCTGAAGAAAAAGCAGATCAAGCCGCACAAGCGTTCGAGCGTTACGACTTGGTTTCTGCACCCGTCGTTGATGAGGATGGCAAATTGGTCGGGCGCGTCACCGTTAACGTCGTGCTGGACTTCATCCGCTCGGAATCGGAAACGGATATCTTGAACCAAGCGGGTTTGCGTGAGGAAGAGGATATTTTCGCTTCCGTATGGAAGTCCGCAAAGAACCGCTGGGCTTGGCTCGCATTGAATCTGTGTACCGCCTTCTTCGCCTCCCGTGTCATCGGTGAATTCGAAGATACCATCGTGCAATTCGTCGCGCTTGCCACCTTGATGCCCATCGTTGCGGGTATCGCCGGCAATTCAGCCAATCAAACGACCACCATCATCATCCGCTCGCTTGCACTAGGGCAGATCACACAAAGCAACGCGCGCAGATTGATGATGAAAGAGTTGGCCATCAGCGGTTTGAACGGTTTGGTGTGGGGTGGGATTGCAGGATTATTCGCTTATTTCCTCTATCACAGTGTACCGCTTGGACTGGTGATGACGAGCGCGATGACACTCAATTTGACGCTTGGCGCCTTGGGCGGTATTGGCATCCCACTGTTGATGCAGCGACTTGGACGCGACCCTGCCATTGGAGCCAGCGTAATGCTGACAGCCATCACAGATAGCGGTGGGTTCTTTATATTCTTAGGATTGGCAACGATATTCCTGATCCACTGATTGCAAGCAAGAAACACTGAAAAAAACACTTCAGCTTTTTGCCAATCAAGGCCAAACAAAAAAAGAGACGAAAATCTCTCCTCAAACGAAGAGGATAAGGATTCTCAATGGATTCTTAAACCGTCGCCCGAACTTCGCTGTAAAAATCTAACGAAACCCGACGAAGCAGACTCTACCTAAACAGGAGATCGCAGAAAGGGCGAAACGCTACTACCCGGCGCCCGCCCCAATCTACGAAGCTTAGGCGCCGAGGATGCCTTTACCTGCTGCTTTTTTTGCAGCTGGCTTTTTCGCTGCTGGTTTCTTAGCAGCTACTTTTTTAGCGGCTGGCTTCTTAGCTGCTGCTTTTTTCACTGCTGGTTTCTTAGCAGCTACTTTTTTAGCGGCTGGCTTCTTAGCTGCTACTTTCTTGGTAGTGGTGCTTTTTGCTTTGGTATCTGCAGTTGCCATTTTCATTCCTTATTAAAGTTTGATGGACTAACCAGGTACTTCTTTTCTTCGTGCAACCACTGCACTCCCGATGCGTCTTTCGACTACTTGAAATCTCCCAACACGCACGGTGCTTGCATTCTATGCGCGAATATTTTTTTTACGCAACAGATTTGTGCATGTTGATGCGAAAAAATCACGGAAGGATTTTTTCAGCATCGAACAATTGCGCCACTTCTTCCCGCTCGCGGATGACGTGGATCTGCGATCGATTGGTCATTACCTCGACCGCCCGAGGACGTGTGTTGTAGTTAGAACTCATACTCATTCCATACGCACCTGCAGACATCACAGCCAGCACATCGCCTTGTTCTACGGGCATCTCACGGCCACGACCAATAAAATCTCCCGTCTCGCAGATCGGCCCGACAACGTCATAGAGACGACTCGCCACTGACTTTTTCTGCACAGGGAGGATGGCGTGATAAGCATCATAAAGTGCTGGGCGCATCAGGTCGTTCATCGCCGCATCGACGATGGCGAAATTCTTCTCTTCGCCGTGTTTGAGATATTCAATGCGCGTCAGCAGCACGCCCGCATTGCCAACCAGCACCCTCCCCGGCTCGACAATCAGCTTCTCAGAACGGCCGTGCAGTGCGGTCAGCAATGCCTTTGCGTACTCGGCGATGCAGGGTGGAGTCTCATCGTCATAGCGAATCCCCAAACCACCACCCAGATCGAGATGCTCCAAAACGATACCTTCCACCGCCAATTGATCGACCAGTGCCAACACCTTCTCCGCCGCTGCGATGAACGGACTGGTCTCAGTGAGTTGCGAACCGATATGACAATCCATCCCCGTGATCTTGATGTGCGCCATGCCTGCCGCTTTGCGATAGATAGCCAAAGCCTCGGTATAGGCCACGCCAAATTTGTTTTGCTTGAGGCCTGTGGAGATGTAGGGGTGAGTCTTGGCATCCACATCGGGATTCACGCGCAAACTGATCGGCGCGATCTTGCCCATCGCGCCCGCCACTGCATTAAGCCTAGCGAGCTCCGGCTCCGATTCGACGTTGAAGCAAAGTATCCCCGCTTCCAATGCCACCCTCATTTCCACCTCGGATTTTCCTACGCCCGAGAACACCACCTTGTTGGCCGTACCACCTGCCGCCAACACGCGTTGCAGCTCTCCGCCAGAAACGATATCGAATCCAGCACCTAGCTTTGCGAACAAGTTGAGGATAGCCAAACTGGAGTTGGCTTTCACTGCGTAGCAGATAAGGTGCTCACGACTCTTGAACGCATCGGCGAATTGACGATAGCCGTCGGTCAAGGCAGCGTGTGAATAGACATAACAGGGAGTGCCGAAACGCTCGGCGATGTCTTGCAAAGAAACATCTTCCACGCACAGTTGCTCTTGTTGATATTTGAAATAAGGGGTCATAGGTTTACTAAGCTCGTTCTGATTGGACTGATGGATCGTTATGGGCAGCAGGGGACGGCAAGAACAATGGCCCTTTTCGCCCGCATCCTTGCAAGGCGACGAGCAACAGCAACATAATGCAGACGGTACGCATGTCTCACACTCTTTCTTGAAGTTTCAGCGTTGCGGATTATATGACGGAAAGCACTCACTCCAGCCTTGCTAGCACCTTATTCGAGCATATCGAAGCGATGGTGCGTGCGCGCGGGGCGGACATCCATGTGGACAGAAACGGCAATGCCTTGCGCTTGGAATTCGCCGATGGGCAACGCATCGTCATCAACATCGATCCTCACTCGAACAAGGCTTGGCTCGCTTCGCGCGCTGGCGGCACAGAGTTCGATCTCAAGAATGGCGAGTGGCGTGCGCACGACCAAGGTGAACTCACACAAAGCGTTGCGACGCTCATTGAGCACACCATCACCAGTTCAGCAATCAACGCCAGAGCGCCGAACAGCGCCCCCAAGCAACGCACAGTGATCGCTCCAAGCATGGACGAGTCGCCTCAAAGTCACGGCTTGCGTAATCTGCTCATTCTGACGCTCGCCGTGCTGGCTGGCTTTTGGTTCGCGCAACGCCTCGGCCAGCCTCCAGCCGAAAATAACGCCAAGGGCGAGACAAATGTCCAATACATGACCGCCGAAGCGACTAGCGGCACTCGAAAGTGTGAAGCGTCCTTGCCTGCAAACGGTAGCATCAACATCTTCTCGAACAACCTACGCACCGACGGACCGAACGATGCCGAGATCACGCTAAAGAACGATCATGCCTACCCGTTACTGTTGATACTTGCTGAACCAAAGACAGTCATCCCATCGCTTTCCATCTTAGTTCATGCCAGACAGACGACCTCACTCCATCTCCCTGCGGGACAGTACGACATGCTTTTCAGCGCAGGCAATATTTGGTGTGACCCGCGCGCTGGATTCTCTGACGGTCACCTGATGAAGTTCGATAAATCGCTGACCGTGCAGATGGACAAACCGATGCAACTCGCCATGCAATCGTCAGGTGCGGACATGGATGATTTTCAGCTATTCGTCAAAACGATCACCACCGAAGCCCCGCCCCCAGCTCCCACCTTCTCGGGCGACGGCAGCATGGTGGTACAGCGACAAGGCAATGGGCATTTCTATGTTCCAGGTTCGATCGCGAATACGCCTGTCACATTCATGGTCGACACAGGCGCCTCGGTCACTTCCATCTCCAGCGACATCGCTCGACAAGCAGGCATCCACAACTGCAAAGAGGTACAGTTCCAAACTGCGAACGGAACGGCGACGGGTTGCATCGCCCTCGTCCCCAACATGACGCTAGGTAACTTCGTGTTGCAGAACATCACCGTCGCCGTGATGCCGAATATGGAGATCAACCTGCTCGGCGCGAACGTATTGCGTAATTTTCAAGTGAGCCAGAGCGACAGCATGATGCTGATCGGTCGCAAATGACACAAGGACATACCATGACAGAACATGAATTCAACGTAGCGGCGGATGCAGCATTTCGACGCATCGAACAGGCAAACGACAATAGCGACCAAGATATCGACTACGACAGCAACGGCGTGGTGATGGAGATCGAGTTCGAGAACGGCAACAAGATCATCGTGAACCGCCACCTACCCAATCAAGAGATATGGCTCGCTGCAAAATCGGGCGGCTTCCACTATGCGTTGCAAGATGACCATTGGCTCAGCCAACGCGATGGCTCTGAGCTATTCTCAAAACTCACCGAGCTGTTCGCCGAGCAAGGCGCGGACATCCACTTTTGACACCACGAAAATAAGCCATGCTCGATTCAGTCTGGTCTCTCATCCAAGCGCAATTCCAGAACCAACTCTTCGTTGGGGGGGTCGTCTTGGGATTGATGGGATTGCTCGCCGCGTTGCTGCGAAAAGTCCCAGGTATGTTGTGGTCATATTTCAATCGCGTGTTCATCGTCACCGCCGTCATCGACAGCCGCAACGACCTGTTCAGTGCCCTCATCACTTGGCTGAACGACCTGCCATTCGGACGCAGCAGTCGCTTCTTCACCGTCATCCAAGAGAATGCCGACCCCGATGAAGAGAGCAGTTCTAACGGCATGCCACAACTGCTCTACAGCCCAGCCCCCGGCTTCCACCTCTTTTGGTTCCAAGGACACTTGATGTGGATTGAGCGCGAGGTGAGCGTGAACTTGCAAGTAGTGGATACGCTACGCATCCACGTACTGTTCGGTTCACGCCGCTATCTGGAGACCTTGCTAGATGATGTATTGAAGCGCACCTACGCGCGTCTGGCCGACCATACACTGATGTTCACTGTGGATAGTTGGGCAGAGAACTGGCGCAAGGCCGATGCACGTCCACGTCGTGCCATCGACTCCGTCGTGCTGGATGGCGAGATACGCCAACGTTTGTTGGACGATGCGCGCAGCTTCTTTTCCAAACGCAGTTGGTATGCGCAGATGGGCATCCCTTGGCGCAGAGGCTATCTGCTCTACGGACCACCTGGCACCGGCAAGACCAGCATGGCGTTTGCGCTCGCAGGCGAGTTGCACCTCAACCTTTGCTGGCTCTCGCTCACCAACCCCAAGTTGAATGACCAGACTATCGCCATGCTGTTGCAGAAGACACCCGCGCGTTCACTCATTTTGATCGAAGACGTGGATGCCTTCTTTGCTGCGCGCCAAAAACAGGATGACCGTATCGCAGTAAGTTTCAGTGGTTTGTTGAACGCACTTGACGGCGTGGCAGCACAGGAAGGTCGCATCATCTTCCTCACCACCAATCACCGTGAACTACTCGACCCTGCGCTCATCCGCCCAGGACGTATCGATGTGGATTTCAAACTCGATCTCGCCTCGCGCGAGCAGGTCGCCACGATGTTGCTACGCTTTCATACGGATCAGAAGAATGCGATCGAACAACTAGTCGCTGAATTACCAGAACGTGCACTCAGTCCAGCCCAGATACAACAAGTGCTGCTGTCACATTCGGAGTTCGATCAAGTAGCTCACACGCTCAAGCAGATACCCAGCTGACCATTACTCTGCAATGCCGTATCTATGCAGCTCTTTGCGGCATTGCTTGTAATCGGGACAGACGCTTTCCACCACACGCCAGAACGCAGCCGAGTGGTTCATCTCGACCAAGTGCGCCAGTTCATGCACCACTACATAGTCGATGAGGTGCAAGGGCATCTTCACTAGTTGCCAGTTCAAGCGCACCACCTTGTGTACCGTGCAACTCCCCCACTGGGTTCGCGCAGATGAGAGTTTGATCTCGCGTGGCGAGACGTTCATCAGCGGTGCGAAGTAGGCCACACACTCCTCGAACACGCGCAAAGCCTCGATGCGATACCACGCGGTTACCGCTTTTTCGATACGCGCAGCATCTGCATCTTCACCAATAGGGACGAGCAAAATTTCTGCCTGTAATTTCGGAGCGGCGCCGCGCACTTTGGGTGTGAGACGCAAAAGAAATGTTTCGGCCCTGAATGGGATGCTTGCCCCATCGCGCCATTCGATCACGGGCGCTTTCTTGGACTGCCAGCCATCCAATTTCTGTACGACCCACTCGGCTTTTTCCAACAGGACGCTATGCAGCCATTTCTCAGAGGCACGCAAAGGCGCGCTAACCGTCAAGCCGCGATCATCGATGCGCAAGCCGATGGTGCGACGCTTACTACGTTTCAAGGTGTAGGAAATTTGTTTGTCGAGCAACTGAAGTGTGCGTTGCTCGACCGTGATAGGCACTGCAGATTTGCGTGAAGAGCCGAACATCAACCCAGCTTGGTCATCTCGCCTTCGATCCACGCTTCCGTCAGGCGATTGATCTCATCTGCCTTCAGGCCAGTAGTGACGATTGGTTTGCCGATGGACATGATGATGGTGCCGGGGTGTTTGCGAACGGAGTTCCTACCCCAGTATTTTCCAGCGTTATGCGCCACAGGTAGCACCATCGCACCGGTATGTTCCGCCAACATCGCACCGCCGATCTTGTACTTTCCGCGCTGCCCGAATGGGATGCGCGTGCCTTCAGGAAATATCACCACGCTGAACCCATCGTCTAATTTCTTTTTGCCCTTTTCCAATATCTGGCGCATCGATTCTTTTCCTTTGCTTCGATCCAGTGCGATCGGACTGGACAAGGCCAATAACCAACCAAAGAACGGCACCCATAACAAAGAACGCTTAGCCACCCATGCATGCGGAGGCAGCACTATCTGCAGAGATACCGTCTCCCATGCCGATTGGTGCTTGCTCAGTACCACGCAAGGATGTGACGGAATGTTCTCAGCACCTCGCACCTCCATGCGAATGCCACAGATAATCTTCAGCAACCACAACGTGCCGGGCGCATAACCAGACAAAAAACGAAAACGCGTGTGTTGATCGGTGAGAAACATGATTGGCGAGAACAGCGCATAGATGAGCGTGAACACCCATTGCGCGATCAGGAAGATGATGGAACGGATAAGTGTCATAGCAAACTCGAAACAACAGAAGCAAGATCAGGGTGGATCAACGTGCCTTCAGGCAGTCCGCCTTTGGCTTGAGTCTTGGCACCCTTGCCTGTCAGCACCAGATAAGGTTGCGCGCCCAAACGACCGGCGGCTTCCAAGTCTCGCAAGGAATCACCCACGGCAGGCACCCCCTTCAAGCTCACGCCAAAACGCGTAGCGATCTCTTCGATCATGCCGCTCTTAGGTTTGCGGCACTCACAGTTCGCATCATTGGTGTGTGGGCAGAAGAAGATGGCATCGACACGCCCGCCGACTTGCGCCAGCGACTTATGCATCTTGTCGTGGATGGCGTTCAAGGTCGGCATATCGAACAGACCGCGCCCGATTCCAGACTGGTTGGTCGCCACTGCCACGCGATAACCCGCTTGGTTCAAACGCGCAATCGCTTCCAAGCTACCAGGAATGGGTTTCCACTCCTCTGGGCTCTTGATGAACTGGTCAGAGTCGAAATTGATGACGCCGTCGCGGTCTAGGATGATGAGCTTCATGCGGCCAACTTAGAAATATCGGCTGACTGATTCATCAACTTGCCCAGTTGCTGCAACAACACGGCACGATTCAAACGCAGCGCCTTGTCTTCCGCCATCACCATCACCTTGTCGAAGAAGTCATCAATGAAAGGCTTCAACGTGACCAGTGTCTTCAAGTTGTTGGCGTAATCGCCACGCTCGAAGTAGCTACGCGCCATCGGTGTGATGTCTTGTATGGCTTGGTGCAACTCGCGCTCCGCATCGTCTTTCAGCAGATCGAGCTTGATAGCGGTGTTCGACAGATCGCCCAACTCTTCTTGGTTCTTGCGCATGATGTTCTGCACACGTTTGTTGGCTGCTGCAAGGTCCTTGGCCACTTCCAATGCCGCGAAGGTGCGTACACCCTGCAAGCGCGGCATCGCCTCGTGCAAACGGCCATTCAACACCGCCAGCACCGCTTCGATATGTGCGCCCTCAAAGCCACGCTCACGCAGATAACCACGCAACCTGTCCAGCATGAAGCCTTCGACATCTGCTGCCACCGTGGCACTCAACATACCCGCTGGGAAATTGTCGGCAGCCGCTTTGAGTAGGGCTGGCAGGTTCAGATCGAGCGGTGTCTCGATGAGGATACGCAAGATACCCAAGGCCTGACGGCGCAGACCGAACGGATCTTTGTCACCCGTCGGCACTTGGCCGATGCCGTAGATACCGATGATGGTCTCCAACTTGTCCGCCAGCGCGACCGAACATGCCAAGCCGCCTTGCGGCAAGGTGTCGCCTGCGAAGCGGGGGTGGTAATGCGCTTCGATGGCGTTCGCCACTTCCAGCTTCTCGCCATCATGGAACGCGTAGTAGCGCCCGATGATGCCTTGCAGTTCGGGGAACTCGCCCACCATGTCGGTGATGAGATCGGCCTTGCTCAGGCGTGCCGCCAATTCTGCATCGGCTTTCTCCGCACCCAGCAGACGCGCGATGATGCCTGCCAGCGTGGTGATGCGTTCGACGCGCTGCAACTGCGAACCCAGCTTGTTGTGATACACCACGTTGCCCAATTTCTCGACACGAGATTCCAGTTTCTGTTTGCGGTCCTGATTGAAGAAGAAACGCGCATCGGACAAGCGTGGACGCACCACGCGTTGGTTACCCTCGATGATGTGATGCGGGTCGCTCACCTGCATGTTGGAGACGATGAGGAACTTGTTCAGCAACTTGCCGTTGCTATCCAACAGCGGGAAATATTTTTGGTTCTGCTGCATGGTGAGGATGAGACACTCTTGCGGTACTTCGAGGAATTCTTTCTCGAACTCGCCGACATACACCTCAGGCCATTCCACCAACGCCGTCACTTCATCCAACAGACCACTCAACACACTGCGTTCTTCGTTCGACATGCTCAGCAACTTTTGCAGATCGAAGTTGGCATGACCGATCCAGATCGCGTCATTGTCTTCCGCAAGTTGATCCAGACGCGCCACGATACTGTCGCGACGATTGGCGAAACTAGCCACCACGCGCCCGTCACGTGCCAAGGTGGCTTCGTAATCGTCGGCGTGTTCGATGGTGATACGCGGCTCGCTGCACATGAAGCGGTGACCACTGGTGACATTGCCGCTTTGCAACCCAAGAACTTCCGCCATCACCACACGACTGCCATGCAAGATGGTGAGGCCGTGCACGGGGCGCACGAACTGGTGGTCGGAATCACCCCAACGCATCACCTTCGGTACCGGAAGCTTCTTCAATGCTTGGATGATGATGTCCTGCAAGTACTCATCCAGCGCCTTACCCTTTTGCTCGATGCGTGCCACGAAACATTCCGCCTTGCCTTCGCCGACACGACTCAACTGCGCCAACGTGACGTTGGCCGAGCGCATGAAACCTTCCAGCGCTTTGGTAGACTTGCCTTCCGCATCCAAGCCCGCCGCAACAGCGGGGCCTTTACGCTCGATGATGCGATCGGCCTGCAGTGCGGCGACATTGCTGATGCTCACCGCCAAACGACGCGGCGTGCAGTACGGTGTGCACACGCTAGCGTCGCTGACCAAAGCCTGCTCACGCAATGCAGCGAACACTTCGTCAGCGAACGTGGTCGACAATTTTTCCAGCACCTTAGGAGGTAACTCCTCGGTGAGCAGTTCGATCAATAGCGTTTCGTTCTTCATGCGGACTTCTCCATCTGTTTAGCCATGGGGAAACCCAATGCTTCGCGTGAATCGTAATAGGCTTGTGCAACTTGGCGCGCTAGCGCACGCACTCTACCGATGTAAGCCGCACGCTCGGTCACCGAGATCGCACCACGTGCATCCAGCAAGTTGAACGTGTGCGAGCACTTCATCACCATTTCGAAACCTGGTAAAGGCAGCCCAGTGTCCATCAGGCGTTTGGCTTCGGACTCATATTCGTTGAAGTGACGGAACAACATCTCGACGTTGGAATGCTCGAAGTTGTATTTGGATTGCTCCACTTCGTTCTGGTGGTACACATCACCGTAGGTCACCACAGAGTCGCCGTTCTTCGCCCACACAAGGTCGTAGACGTTCTCCACACCTTGCAGATACATGGCCAGACGTTCCAGACCGTAAGTGATCTCACCCAACACAGGCTTGCAAGTGAGTGAGCCGACCTCTTGGAAATAGGTGAACTGCGTGACCTCCATACCATCCAGCCACACCTCCCAACCCAAGCCCCACGCGCCCAGTGTGGGAGATTCCCAATCGTCCTCGACGAAGCGGATGTCGTGCTCACTGGTGTTGATGCCCAGCGCGCGCAAGCTGTCCAGATACAATTCTTGGATGTTGTCAGGGGAAGGTTTCAGCACCACTTGGTACTGATAGTAATGCTGCAAGCGATTGGGGTTCTCGCCATAACGCCCGTCCTTGGGGCGGCGTGAAGGTTGCACATACGCGGCACGCCAAGGCTCGGGGCCGATGGCGCGCAAGAAGGTCGCCGTATGGAAGGTACCCGCCCCCACTTCGATGTCGTAGGGTTGCAAAAGCGCGCAGCCTTGCTTGTCCCAAAAATTCTGCAAGATCAGGATGATCTGTTGAAAGGTGGGCTTTATGCCCACCTTCGGTGAAGACTCATGCGTGGAGCGCGTGATGTCGGAACCAAAAGTCGGTTTTGAACCTAGGGTGCTCATGGATAATGCCCAGCAAAATATGCGAAGGCGCGCATTTTACGGGTTTAAGCCCTCTGCGTCACCCCGCACAACAGCAGCTTCTCGGCACGCGTCAAAGACTTGATCTCGCATTCCCGCTTCAAGGCGGCGGACTTGTCGACACAAGACTCCCGATACACCAATGTCAACGGTGACCGACCTCGTGTGTACTTGGCTCCCTCACCCGTATTGTGCGCTGCGAGACGTTTATCCAAGTCGTTGGTGATGCCGCAGTAGAGGGTGTCGTCAGCACAGCGCAGGAGGTAGCAATACCAGCTCATCTGTTCCGTAACTTCCAAGCGACCCCAAGCATCAGTACCGCCAGCAACAACATCGCCGCATTGCCCCAACGCACGTAGGGTGTGGCTCCCTCATAGCCTTGCACCTGCGCGGTGAGCACACCCTCTTCATGCTGCGGTAGTTGGGCTTGCACACGGCCATCCACGCCGATGACGGAGGTGACGCCCGTGTTGGTGGCGCGCAACATCATGCGCCCCGTTTCCAATGCGCGCATCTGCGACAACTGGTTGTGTTGTTCGGCGGCGAAGGAATCGCCATACCACGCGTCGTTGGTGACGTTCACCAGCAAAGTGGCTACGGGCAAGGCGTGGATGACCTCTTCGCCAAAGGCATCTTCGTAGCAGATATCCACCGCGACCTTTTGCCCAGCGACGTTCAATGGCGGTTGATTTACTCCACCTCTAGTTTGGTCGCCCATCGGTATCTGCAGCACCTCATTGATGAGCCAGCCGAGCACGCTGCGCAGAGGGATGAACTCGCCAAAGGGAACGAGATGATCTTTGTGGTAGTGCTGACTCTCGGACACACCCAATGAGTAAATGCTGTTGTAGTAGCTCCCGTCTTCACGTTCGAATGCGCCGATGAGGATGTCACCGCCGTTTTGTCGCACGTGGTCGCGCAAGATGGCTTGATAGCCCTCGGGGACGTATTCACGCAGCAATGGCAATGCCGTTTCGGGCATTACGATGAGGCGAGCATCACTGCTTTCGGCCAAGCGTCTATAGGTCTCCAATGTGCCGATCAAGGCGTCTTCGTTGAACTTGATGTCTTGCGCGATATTGCCCTGCAGCAAGCTCGCCTTGAGTGACTCGCCTTGAGGTTGCGTCCAGTCAACAAGACTGAGTGCCGCCCCCGCGATCCACAATGCGACCACACAAGTCAACGCCGATTTGCCCAGCTTGTTCCAACGCATGTGCCAAATCAGCAGCCCCAATGCTGCGCTCAGTGCCACGAGTAGTGACACCCCGAACACACCAACAATAGGGGCATATCCAGCCAAGGGACTGTTCGGCACTTGGGAGTAACCGAAGGAGAGCCAAGGAAAACCAGTGAACAACCAACTACGCACCCACTCGGCGAGCGTCCAGATGGCAGGCATGACCAACAACAGTCTCCGCGTCAGCGGATGATTGAACTTGGCTTGCACATAGCCGGCCAGCGCAGGAATGGAGGCATTCACCGCCGCGAACAGTGCGGTCGCCAATGCCGCCAAGATGGGATGCATATAACCGTACTCATGCAGCGCGACGTATATCCAACTGACGCCCACACAGAACAAGCCCATGCCGAAAGCGAAACCCAACCATGCGGCTTGCGAAGGACGTTCGGCCTTACTCCACAGCCAGAACAGCGCAGCTAGTGACAAGACTGGCAAGGGAAAGATGCCGAACGGAGCGAAACCGAATACGGCGATCGCGCCCGCAAGAAAAGCGAAAAGATAAGGATTTGAGATGAGTCTACTCACGAATGGCTGGGATTAAGTTGATTCGTCCGATTATACGGTGTAACTTCCGCCGCCATCAGAACCAACCCAGAAGCGCACCATGGCAACACCTTACGCTCTCCTCGAAGAGATCAGCTCCATGCTGATCGACTGCGACCTATTCAATCATCTGGCGCCCGCCGAACTACGGGCTGCTGCGCATTATTTCAGTGTCAGCAAAGTCGCCAAGGATGAGGTCATCTTTAACGAGGGGGATATCGGCACCTTCATGTGTATCGTGCATTCCGGCAGCGTCTCCGTCATCAAGGCGAATCAGAACGAAGAGCAGGTGGAGATGGTCACTTTGGGTCATGGTCGAGCCTTCGGTGAAATGGCGGTACTGGATGGCGAACGTCGTTCCGCCACCTGCTCTGCCGCACAAGACAGCATCCTACTGACGCTCTCGAAAGAGGCGATGGACAAGATGTTGGAAGAACATCCGCGCATGGCAGCACGTGTCATCCGCTCCATCGCAGTCAGTTTGTCGCGCCGCCTGCGCATGGCGGTAGGACAACTTGTCGATCACATCGTCTAACGAATCGATATGCTCGACTTCACCGAATACACAAAAATCTTCATCAGCCTGTTCGCGATCATCGATCCGGTGGGCATCATCCCTATCATCATCGCATTCACTGCGGGGATGACGGCGCAGAAGCGTGAACGGGTGGGACGCATCGCATCGCTTTCCGTGTTGGTCATTTTGCTTGCTGCATTATTGCTGGGCGAGGCGATCTTGGAGTTCTTCGGCATCAGCATCCATTCTTTCCGCACGGCGGGCGGTATCTTGCTGCTGCTGATGTCCATCAACATGCTCATCGGCGACAAGCCCAAGCTCGCGCCTGACGACAAAGCGGACGGCGATGCCACGTCGTCCATCGCCATCGTACCGCTCTCTACGCCCTTGCTCGCCGGCCCCGGTGCGATCAGCACCGTCATCCTCGACGCACACAAAGGCAGTGGCACCGGACACTACGGCGTGATGGCGCTGGTGCTCGTCGCACTCAGCCTCACCGTCTGGCTCACCTTCCTCATCGCACCATGGGTATCGCGACGTTTGGGTAGGATTGGCAGCAACATCGTTACCCGTTTGATGGGATTGTTATTGGCCGCTATCGCTGTGGAATTCATGGCAGGCGGATTACGCGGATTGTTTCCCGCATTAGGATAAAAATGGAAAAAGTACGACTCTCAAAACTCATGTCCGAACAAGGTCTCTGCTCACGCCGCGAGGCGGATGATTACATCGCCAAAGGTTGGGTTAAGGTTGATGGCGAACTGGTGAGCGAACTCGGTTTTAAGATTTTGCCCACGCAAAAGATCACTCTCGAAAAAGCTGCACAAGCCAAACAAAAAGATCGCGTCACCATCTTGATGCACAAGCCTGTGGGCTACGTCTCAGGACAAGCAGAAGAAGGCTACAAACCCGCTATCTTGCTGTTCGACCAAGCCACACGTTGGACAGAAGACAAGTCGCCGCATCGCTTCCATCGCAGCCAGTTCTTGGGGCTGGCGCCTGCCGGCCGCCTCGACATCGACTCCACCGGTTTATTGGTACTCACGCAAGACGGACGAGTAGCCAAGCAACTCATCGGCGAAGATTCGCCCATCGAAAAAGAATATCTCGTGCGCGTGCAAGGTAAGTTGGAGAACAACGGCTTGGCGATGCTGAATCACGGTTTGTCCTTGGATGGTAAGAAGCTGAAACCCGCCAAAGTGAGTTGGATGAATGACGACCAACTGCGCTTCATCCTCGTAGAAGGCAAGAAGCGTCAGATACGCCGTATGTGTGAGATGGTGGGATTGCGCGTCACCGCATTGAAACGCGTGCGCATCGGCAAAGTTAGGCTAGGGGAGTTGCCACAGGGGCAGTGGCGTTATCTACGTGAGGATGAGTCGTTCTAAGCTAGAACGACTCCTGCATCACTCCTGCTTGTCGGCCTCGATCAGCAGGCGTTCCACCAGCAAGGAATGCAACCTGCGGCTGTCGGCACGTAACACAGTGAACTGCCATTCACCGATCTGGATGCGGTCATTACGCTTGGGTAGCTGGCCTGCCGACTTGAGTACCAAGCCACCGATGGTATCGTAGTCCTCATCGCTGAAATCCGTACCCAACGCCTCGTTGAAGTCTTCAATCTCAGTGTCGGCCTTGACGCGCCAATGCGCATCATCCTGCCGGATGATGTTGTCCTCCTCCTCATCGAAGTCGTACTCATCCGCGATGTCGCCGACGATCTGCTCCAGCACGTCTTCGATGGTGACCATACCGCTCACACCGCCGTACTCATCCACCACTAGTGCGATGTGATTGCGATTACTGCGGAAGTCGCGCAACAAGATGTTGAGGCGCTTGGATTCGGGCACAAACACAGCAGGGCGCAACATGTCGCGCACATCAAACTCCTCACCCGCGTAGTAACGCAACAAGTCTTTCGCCAACAAGATACCGATGATGTTGTCTTTGTCGCCATCGGTGACGGGGAAACGTGAGTGCGCTGTTTCGATGACGTGGGGAATGAACTCTTCTGGCGGCTGACTGATGTCGATGACATCCATCTGCGCACGGGGAATCATGATCTCGCGCACTTGGCGCTCTGAGACCTGGATGACGCCCTCCATCATAGAAAGCGCATCAGCATCCAACAGATTGCGTTCGTAAGCGCTATGCAACAGAGCGACCAACTGCTCACGGTCTTCCGGCTCACGCAATAAAAGATTGGAGAGCCGCTCCAACAAACTGGGTTTACTACTACTTTCTGAACCGTCCATTACTCGACTTCAACTAACTAGATAAGGTGCAGGATACCGTAATTTGAGCATCAACGCAGTCTCGAGCGCCTCCATTTCCTCTGCGTCACGTTTGTTCTCGTGGTCATAACCCTGAAGATGCAACACCGCATGGATGGTCAAGTGCGCAAAGTGTGCGAGCAGTTCTTTACCTTGCTCTTTCGCTTCACGTGCCACCACAGGCGCGCAGATGACCACATCGCCATACAGTGGCTCACTATCGTCATAGACGAAAGTCAGCACATTGGTCGCGTAATCTTTGCCGCGATAGCTCTGGTTCAGCGCACGCCCTTCGATGTCATCCACGATGCGCAACACCATCTGCACATCTTGTTGTAGCGCCACTTTCACCCAGCGGCGGAATTGTTGTCGAGTCGGCAATTTCTTCGCATTGCTGGCGAACTGTACCGACAGCGAAAGTTTATTCTCATCACTCATTTCAGCACCAATTCTCCACGCAAGGTATGCAAAGTACCCGATGCGATGCGCACATCCACATAGCGCCCCAACATCCCCGGTGAGCCCGCAAAATTGACTACTCGATTGTTCTCTGTGCGACCCGCCAACTCGGCATCACTCTTACGCGAGATGTTCTCCACCAGCACGCGTTGCACCGTACCCGCCATGCTATCGCTAACTTGTTGGCCCAGAGTTGCGATACGTTCTTGCAAACGATGCAAACGCGCCATCTTGACCTCATAGGGCGTGTCATCTTGCATCTCGGCAGCGGGCGTACCTGGACGTGGGCTGAACAAGAAACTAAAACTGGCATCGAAGCCAACTTCGTCGATCAACTTCATCGTTGCTTCAAAATCACTTTCCGTCTCTCCGGGAAAACCGATGATGAAATCGGAAGTGATCGATATGTCTGGACGAGCGACACGCAATTTGCGCACCACTGATTTGTATTCCAGCGCCGTGTAGCCGCGCTTCATCGCCGCCAAGATGCGGTCAGAGCCCGACTGTACAGGCAGGTGCAGATGGCTCGCCAGCTTGGATGTCGTCGCGTAAAGGTCGATCAATCGTTGTGACATCTCGCGAGGATGCGAGGTCGTGAAACGCAAACGCTGGACGCTAGGAATCGCAGCAACCGCCTGCACCAGATACGCGAAATCCACCGTATCACCATCAGGCGTCTCGCCCTGATAGGCATTCACGTTTTGACCAATCAAAGTGATCTCACTCACCCCTTGTGCGGTCAACTTCTCCACTTCACGCAACACATCCTCAAACGGTCGTGATATCTCTTCTCCGCGCGTGTACGGCACGACACAGAAGGTGCAATATTTGCTGCACCCTTCCATGATGGAGACGAACGCTGCGCCATGGGTGGTTTGCGCAGCGGGGAGATGGTCGAACTTCTCGATCTCAGGGAAGCTGATGTCCACCTGAGCGCGGCCACTGGCAAGCCGATCCTCAATGAGTTGCGGCAAACGATGCAAGGTCTGCGGACCGAAGACCACATCTACGTAAGGTGCGCGCTTGAGGATGGCATGCCCCTCTTGGCTAGCGACACAACCTCCAACGCCGATCAACAAAGCCGGTTTCCTTAACTTCATCTCGCGTGCACGCCCAAGGTCAGAGAACACTTTGTCCTCAGCCTTCTCACGGATCGAGCATGTGTTAAACAAGATGATGTCCGCATCCTCGGGCCTATCCACCTGCGCCATATCGCCGCAGGCTTGCATCACATCTGCCATCTTGTCAGAGTCGTACTCGTTCATCTGGCAACCGTAGGTCTTTATATAGAGCTTCTTCTGCACGTTCTGCCTCTGCGACTGGGTCGCGATAACTTATTGAGAAATATTAACCTTTTAACTGTAAGCCTTAATAAAGATGTGTGAATAGTCGAGAAATCTGCTCATATAATTAAAACCGCTTTAGTCAACTTCATAAGTTTGCACTATCGCTCATAAGAACCATCATAAACCAGCACAAGGGAGTCACCACATGTCCTACATCGCAGACATTTCATCCATCGGCGTAGCAATCTTCTCCGTCGGTTTCGCAATCTGGATCACGATTCAAACGATCAAAGGCTAACCAAGTCCTAAGTGTAGGAAGCTACGCTCCCTACACCCCTCAAGCTTTCACACATCACCGAGACCAACGGCCCAGCCATTTGGTCAGGTACTCCATTGCCTACGTACTTGCGAGACCTTCCGAATGTGCTACGATTCCCCCTGTAGTTTTTGTTGGTATGTTCAACTTGAATCTCTGTGGAGGAGAAAATATGTCATTCATCGCTGATATTTCCGCAATCGGTACAGCACTCGTAGCAGTTGGTTTTTCTTTGTGGATGTTGAAAGAGTTGTTCACTAACTGATCGCGGCACAGTCGTAGAAAACAAAAAAACTCCAGCTTCGGCTGGAGTTTTTTTTATTTGGTGGTGATAGGTGGACTTGAACCACCGACCCCAGCATTATGAGTGCTGTGCTCTAACCAACTGAGCTATATCACCGGAAACCTGCAAGGCCAAGAGTACATGCCTTAAAAGAGGGCGGCATTCTCCCGATTTCACCCTGTCCTGTCAATTACAGTCAGTCGATTTAAGCTCACTGTCCGGAAATCCCTTTTGTAAGGCCTTTATCTTCTCGGCTGTGGCCGCATCCACATCCTTCAATGCGAACACGGTGAACTTGAGCTTGCTCATGCGTTCTCCCACCTTTGCACTGCGCACTCCCTTCTCACGCAAGCTATCAAGGAATTTCTGAGCAGCGTCCTCGGTTCTGAAGACACCCAGCGAGATGGTGTTCAACCACACGCCTTCCTCTTGCACGACAAAGTAATCCTCCACTCCAAGTTTTTTCAGTTGTGCGATCTTCCTCTGCACTTCGATGTGACTCTTCAGCGGAGGAATGTAGACCCAAAATCCGCCCGCATGCTCAACGATGTGCTGAGACAACTTTTCGCCCAACTTCAATGAAGCCAAACCTGCTTGCGCATCTGCCAACCCTCGTCCCGAGAATTCGCCCCACTCTAGACATTGCTTACCTATCTTGGGCACAGAGGCTAGTTCGGAGGAAAGGATGGATGCGGGGGCAAAGGGTTGTGCATTGGCAGAAATCACTGTGCTTGAGACAGCCGATACTGAGGACGCTGGCACCACGCCACTCACCAATCGAATCTTATCCTCATTGAGAGGAGCCTGAACAACTACGGCATCGGCATCCTTCGTCAGCGCACCGCCCCATTGCATCAGCGCGAAGAATGCGATGTTCAATACCAACAAAAGACCTAACACCCACTTTGTCATGCTGCACCTTCCCCAATGATCTGCAATCCCCGCAAGACCAGATTATCCACATGATCGAACGGCATGGACAGATGTGGCGACACTTTCACCGCAGCGCCACCACTCAACAGCACACGCGCTTCTGCATCCTTCAACAACACGTACTGACTCTCGATCGCTCCTAGTGTGGCCCTTATCGCACCGCTATAAATGGCGTCAGAGGTATCCAACGGAAAGTCTCTCAACGAACCTTCAGTTGCCGTCAGTTGCGCCGTGCCTGTGACAAGACAGCGCTGCATCATATCCACACCCGGCAGGATCAGCCCGCCCAAGAACTCACCTTGGGCTGAGAGCGCATCTACTGTTGTAGCCGTACCGCAAGTCACCACCAGACATGCGCCGCGCACTTCATGCCAAGCCGCGATCAACGCCGCCCAGCGGTCACTCCCCAAACGCTGCGGCTGGGCGTATCCATTGCGCACGCCACATTGCTCGATCTTTGCACTCACGAAATCCAATGGTCGAACCCACGCGGTGCAAAGCTCGCGCACCCTCCTGGCCACATCCTCACCAGCCACATTGGAAACCAGGACGCGCGATGGCACCGTGAGTGCCGCGAATTCCTGTTGCAGCGATACCGACGCGGAATTTTCGAATGCACCCACGTTCACTTGACGCCCCTCTTGCACCAACGCCCATTTGATTCTCGAATTCCCAATGTCGAGCAATAACATCATGCCTTCCTCAAACTTATCTCACCCGCATGGAACACCTGCTCGCCACTCTGTGTCCGCATACGCAACGCACCTTCATCATCCACGCCCAACACGACCCCTTCGATCTGCGAGCCATCTGGCATGTGCACGAGCGCATCACACTGCTGCAAGCGATGATAAAGCTCCCACTCTGCGCGCAATGCAGCAAATCCATGTGTCGCAAAAACTTGCAACACTGCAACCAAGTGCTTCAACAACACCGCAAACACGCGATTACGATCACCTAAAGGCACGCCGTAGGATAAAAGGTCGCTCACGGGCTGATCGATCTGCTTGCGTGCCGCATCGGGGAGCGATAGATTCATGCCGACACCGATCACCACCGCGCTCGGCCCCAACATATCGCCCTGTGCTTCCAACAAGATGCCTGCCAATTTACCTTCGGGCAGCAACACATCGTTAGGCCATTTCAATCCAGCCTCGCTCACGCCCAGTTCGTGCAAGGCGCGCACCATGGCGACACCCACCGCCAAGCTCAATCCCGATAATGCAGCCAATCCTTTATCGAAGCGCCACAGCAAAGAGAACGTGAGCGCATCTCCCAAACCAGAATACCAACGTCGCCCTAAGCGACCACGCCCTGCGCTTTGCCACTCCACTGCCAACACGCTTCCGCTTTGCGCACCTTGACGCACGCGCCCCAACAAAACCGCGTTACTCGATTCGGCATGATCCACAATCATCAAGTCCAGATATTTGCCGGCTTCACCCAGATGAGCAGTGATCTTCTCCGTCTCTAACCAATAGAGCGGTTGCGCCAATTGGTAACCACGTCCGCGCACACTATGCAATTTCAAACCGAACTGCGCGACATCCTGCAAAGCGTTATGCACACTGGTGCGCGTCAATCCCACACTACGCGCCATCTCCTCACCGGAATGGAAATCGCCATCCGCCAACACCTTCAGCAAAGCGAACGTCAACGGCTTGGGGGCAGTGTGCTCAGCGCGACTCATTGCGACAGATCGTTGCACGTGGCCGTGCCGCCCTGCTCCAAGAAGCGCAGGATCTCATCACGACGCTTCAACGCATCTTGGTAACCCAGATCGATCAAAGCACGGCAATAATGCCTATCGAATAGCAGATAACTCACTAAGTTCGCACCGCTCCCCCGCATCACGCCTACCAGACGCAACAACAGCCTGATCGTCCACGGCAGGTTGGCGATATGACGCTCGGCCACCTTCTCCAACGGCTGACTGGGCGTGATGACCAAGGCTTCGACGTGTTGCAGATTCACATTACCGCGCAACTCTTCAGGGATCATGCCGATGGTGCGATTTATGCGGTGCAACCTTTCCAGATCGACCTCAAGCCCATCGATGAAGATGCTATCCAGCGCATGCCCTGCAATCTCCGCTAGCGACGGATAGCTATCGATCTTGGAACGCTTCTGCCTCTCCTCCAAAGGATCATGCCCCACCCCAACTACCAACACCCGCTCAGCCCCCAGATGCAATGCCGAACTGATGGGCGCGATCTGGCGCATCGAGCCGTCACCGAAGAACTCGCGGTTCACGTGGACTGCGGGGAACATGAAAGGGATGGCCGAGGATGCGAGCATGTGTTGGATGCTGATCTGCGTTGGCACACCGAGGCGGCGTGCGCGCTTCCACGGCTTGATGTCTGGTGCGCCTTGGTAAAAGGTCACTGAATGTCCCGAACCATAACCCGAGGCCGTCACGCTCACCGCATGCACGAGGCCTTCATCGATGTGCTGTTGTATCAATTCACAGGGGAGCGTGCGTTCAAGAAAAGTGCGCATGGGACGATTGTCCAACAGAGACACGCGATTGTAGCGACTACTACCCAGCACACTTAGCACCAAGCCCATCAACCAACGACCGCTGTTCGCCGCCACACCAATTACATCGGAACGATATATCTCGTTAATGTGCGCGTTGTTCCAGATATTGTGTAGATAGCGCACCCCTTTGCGAAAGTGGCGCGCATTCACTACCAGCGTCACCGCATTCAAAGCCCCTGCGGATGTGCCACACACCACATCGAAAGGCATGCGCGTACGATATGGCAAGAATTCGGCGATAGCCTTCAGCACGCCGACCTGATAAGCCGCTCGCGCCCCGCCTCCTGTCAGGATCAGTCCGATCTTTTGTCGTTTCATATTCAGACAAGCAAATTCAGTTCACGGAAAATTCAAAGCATCTGCAGGATGCAGCATTACGACAAGCTCTGTATCTTCTACATTGTTTGCGCATGCACCGACTCTAGCGCGTCTTGCAATGTCTCTTCGGGCAACTGATTCAACAATTCAGATAGCATCTCGGCTGCATCCACCGCATTCGGTTGCAGCAAGGCCGCATCCGCATTCGCTACCAACACCGCTGCCGCGCCCACCACTTTAAGCAAGCGCGCACGCTCTGCCATCAACATCTCGATCTCTTGACTCAGTAATTCAACTTCCTGTTTGTTCATCATGCTCTCCATTTAGGGGGTTCTATAAATTCAAAGTTCTAAGCAAGACAAGGCGCGAACGAAAAATTGCGACGCGCATATGATTTTATATGTAAGGAGTAATTTTTCGTGAGCAACGCCGTATTGCGACGAAATTTGGATTTACAGAACTCCGCTTCATTACTTTGCACTCACTCCAGCTACGGCCAAAGCACTCATATTCACGATGCGCCGCACCGTCGCGGTCGAAGTCAGGATATGCGCCGACTTATTCGCCCCTAACAGTATGCCACCGATGGTGACGCCTTCGCCTGCTGTCATCTTCAATAGATTGTAGGCGATGTTCGCCGCATCCAAGTTAGGCATGATGAGCAGGTTGGCACAGCCTTTCAAATGTGAATTGGGGAAGGTCGCGCTGCGCAATTCCTCCGACAACGCCGCATCGCCGTGCATCTCGCCTTCGACTTCCAACTCGGGCGCGGCCTGCTCCAATATCTCGCGGGCACGACTCATCTTTAGCGCGGAGGCATTATCGTGACTGCCGAAATTGGAATGCGACAGCAAGGCCACTTTGGGCACCAGACCAAAACGTCTGACTTCGGCGGCCGCCAGCAAAGTCATCTCGGCGATCTGCTCCGCCGTCGGATCGAGGTTCACATGCGTGTCGCAGACGAACAAAGTGTGATTCGGCAACAGCAACAGATTCATCGCCGCATACACATTGCTGCCTGGGCTATGCCCCAACACCTGGTCGATATACAACAGGTGCATCAGCGGTTGGAATATCGTGCCACACAGCAAAGCATCCGCCGCACCCATGCGCACCAACATCGCCGCGATCAGCGTACTGCGTCTGCGCATCTCACGCTTGGCGGTATCCAGCGTCACGCCTTTGCGCTGCACCAAGCGGTGGTATTCCGCGCAATACTCACGGTAACGCGGATCGCTTTCGGGATTCACTAACTCAAAATCCACCCCCGCACGGATACGCAAATTATGTTTGGCGATGCGCGCCTCCACCACCGCTGGACGCCCCACCAAGATAGGGAATGCCAAGCCCTCGTCCACCACCGTCTGCACGGCATGTAACACGCGCCAATCTTCACCCTCGGCATACACCAGTCGCTTGGGCGATCTTTTCGCCGCGTCGAACACCGGCTTCATGATCATGTTCGACTGATACACAAAACCGTTCAAACGTTCGTGGTAGGCCTGCATATCCGCAATGGGACGCGTCGCCACACCGCTATCCATCGCGGCTTGTGCCACCGCGGGTGCGATGCGCAAGATGAGGCGCGGATCGAAAGGCTTGGGGATCAGATTCTCAGGGCCAAATGGCGCGCTCTCCTCGCCGTACGCTGACGTCCCCAGATCCGATTGCTCGGCCTGCGCCAGCTCAGCGATGGCATGCACCGCCGCCAACTTCATCGCCTCATTGATGGTGGAAGCGCCGACATCCAGCGCACCACGGAAGATGTAGGGAAAGCACAAGGCATTGTTCACTTGGTTCGGATAGTCGGAACGACCTGTAGCAAGGATGGCATCAGGGCGCGCCGCCTTCGCCACTTCTGGCATGATCTCTGGTGTCGGATTCGCCAAGGCGAAGATGAGCGGACGGTCTGCCATTTGCTTCACCATCTCGGGCTTCAATACATTACCCGCAGACAGACCGAGGAACACGTCGGCATTCGCAATCACGTCACCCAACGTGCGCGCCTTGGTATCTTTGGCGTAACGCGCCTTGTTGTCGTCCATCTCTTCGACACGCCCTGTGTACACCACGCCCTTGATGTCGGTGACGATGATGTTCTCCATCTTCACACCCAGCGTCACCAGCATATCCAAGCAGGCCAACGCTGCCGCACCCGCACCACTCGCCACCAACTTCACATCTTCGATCTTCTTGCCGACGACTTTCAATCCGTTCAGCAAGGCCGCGCCCACGATGATAGACGTGCCATGTTGGTCGTCATGGAAGACAGGTATCTTCATGCGCTCACGCAGCTTGCGCTCGATGTAGAAGCACTCGGGTGCTTTGATGTCTTCCAGATTGATGCCGCCGAAAGTCGGCTCCAGCGCGGCGATGATGTCCACGAGCTTGTCGGGGTCATTCTCGGCGATCTCGATGTCGAACACATCGATACCAGCGAACTTCTTAAACAACACACCTTTACCTTCCATCACCGGCTTAGCCGCCAAGGGCCCGATGTTGCCCAAGCCCAACACCGCCGTACCGTTGGTGATGACCGCCACCAGATTGCCACGCGCCGTCATATTGCGCACCTCGGCGGGGTTCTCCACGATCAGCTCACATGCCGCCGCCACTCCTGGGGAATAGGCCAAGGAAAGATCGCGCGCCGTATGCAAGGGTTTGCTCGCATTCACCGAGATCTTGCCCGCCGGAGTTTGGCGATGATATTGCAAGGCTGCTTCACGCAATTGCTTGTCCATCATTTCCTCGCGATCGATAGATGTGAATCGTGGCTCGATTATAGTCCAGCAATTTGGTATGACATACGGCCGCACTCTCTTTTCCTCGAATTGAAATCTGCCGTCTTGGAGTAACATCGCGCGAGATTCTCAACATCAGTTACCACATAAATTCAAAGGGAATCACCCAAGGGGAAATCGCATGGACTCGAAGCTGATCTCACGCATGCAGCACATCAAGCGATGGCAGCTCAATCTATACATCGTACTTAGCTCTCTCGCACTCTCCGAGATCTGCGTAACCATCTTGTCGCAACTGATATTTGGCGAAGTGCGCCTTTTCGCGCTCCAAATAACACTGATCGTCACGCTCATCGCCTCCCCTATCCTTGCATTCATATTCACCCACCTGCTCGACGAGATCAGCAAGGCACAACTTCAGAATGTAGAAAACGCCGCACAGCGCACCCGCCTGAATCTGGAGATGGCGATCGAAGCCGCACAGATGGACTTATGGGAATTCGATCTCACCACCTACGCCATCAAATACAACACTGCGCGCATCAAGATCCCCGGTTTCGCCGCAGATGAGCCTCCACGCTCGCTTACGGATTGGCTCAGGTCCATCCATCCTGACGATGTCGGGACATTCCAACAACGCATGCAGCAGGCGTTGCAACCTGGCGCGGCCAAATTCGATTTTGAATATCGCGTCGCGTTGAATGCTGGGGAATGGGCTTGGGTACACACCCGAGGCGGCATCATCCAACGCGATGCGATGGGCAAGCCACTCTTAGCGGCAGGCAGCACCATCAATATCACCGAACGCAAGCGTGCAGAGATCGAACAGCAGGAAGCCGACCAACGCTTCGCCTTGTTCTTCAATCTCAATCCAGACCTCATGCTCATCACCCGTTTGGCGGACGGCTGCATCACCGAGGTCAATGATGCCTTCGTTCAAAAATCGGGATTCAGTCGCGCAGAGGTCATCGGTAAGACAACGGCAAAAATGGGATTTTGGTACGACCCTGCTGATCGTGAACATATGGCAGCCGAGCTCATGCGCTCAGGCCATTGCGACCATATAGAGACCCAGTTCCAACCCAGGTATGGTCAAGCCGTCATGGGTTCTTTGTCAGCCTCCATCATGCAATTAAATGGTGTGCCCCACATCTTGAGTTCCGTGCGCGACATATCCCTAGAAAAAAAGGCTGAAGAGAAGATAAAGCAAAGCGAAACGCTACTGCGCACCACGCTGGAATCCACCGACGAAGGCATTCTGATGATCGGCCATGACGGGCGCGTACTTTCCACCAACAAACGATTCATGGAACTTTGGCGCATCCCTCCGACTTTGCTTGAACAAAGAAATGACGATCTACTACTGTCTTGGGCCCTCGAACAACTGAATGACCCCGAGGATTTCCTTGGTCTAGTGCGCAAACTTTACGCTAGCGATGAACAAGCGCGTGACGTACTCCACTTCAAAGATGGACGTGTCTTTGCGCGTTTCACCCAAGCGCTTGCTGTCGGTGAAGAGCGGGGACGTATCTGGTGCTTCAAGGACATCACCGAGCAATATCACGTGGAAATGGCGTTGCGCACCAGCGAGAAAAAGATGCTGACCATCCTCGACAATGTCGATGCTTACATCTACCTCAAAGACCAAGCAGGGAAATATCTATTCGCCAATCGCAGAGTGCGCGAACTGTGGGGAGTAGAGATGAAAGACATCGTCGGCTGCGGCGATGAAAAGTTCTTTGATGCCGCAACGACCGCGAACATTCGCGCCAATGACCGTGATGTTTTGGATAGAGGCGAGACCCACACCACAGAAGAGACCAATACCGTCGTCGCCACGGGAAAAACCTTCACCTATCTATCCACCAAACTACCACTTCGCGCTGAAGATGGGAGCATCTATGCCTTGTGCGGTGTTTCGACAGACATCACAGCTCGCATCAAATCTGAAGAGGCGCTGCAAGCAAGTGAAGAGCGTGCGCGCACATTGTCCACGCTGCTACGCTTGATCACTGACAACGTCACCGACATGATTTGGGCGAAGGATCTGAACAAGCGTTATTTGTTCGCCAATAAAGCGATCTGCGAACAACTATTGAACGCCAAGGACACCGAAGAACCCATCGGCAAAGACGATATGTTCTTTGCGATGCGTGAACGGAACTCGCAACCAGAGAATCCTGAATGGCACACATTTGGCGAGCTGTGCCAAGACAGCGACAGCATCACCCTACAAAATGGCACGCCGTCTCAGTTCGATGAATACGGCAACGTCAAAGGCAAGTTCTTATTCCTAGATGTGCACAAAGCTCCCTTCGTCAACGACAAAGGCGAGGTGATCGGCGTAGTGGGCTCAGGACGAGATGTGACGCAGCAGAAGTCCATTGAAGAAAAATTGCGCCTTGCTTCGATGGTGCTGGAGAACAGCAGCGAGGCCATGTTCATCACCGACGAGAACGCCACCATCATCGAAGTGAATCCTGCCTTCACCAAACTGACGGGTTATGCAGCGGATGAGGCGATCGGTGCGTCTCCTTCCATCCTCCACTCTGGTCGTCATGAGCCCGCGTTTTACAAAACCATGTGGGCAAATCTGAAAGAAACTGGTCACTGGCAAGGCGAGATATGGAACCGTCGCAAGAACGGCGAGATATTCGCCGAATGGCAAACTATCAACACGGTCTATAACTCAGATGGCAGCGTACACCGCCATGTTGCCTTGTTCTCCGACATCACCGAGAAGAAAAAATCTGAAGAGCTCATTTGGGCACAAGCCAACTTCGACCAACTGACTAGCTTGCCGAATCGTCGCATGTTCCGCGACCGCTTGACGCAAGACATCAAGAAAGCGCACCGCGCAGGGTTGGGGCTGGCTCTGATGTTCCTAGACCTCGACCGTTTCAAAGAAGTGAATGACTCTTTAGGACACGATACGGGCGATGCCCTGCTCATAGAGGCAGCACAACGCATCGCGGCCTGCGTGCGTGAATCAGACACCGTGGCACGACTAGGCGGCGATGAGTTCACCATCATTCTCGCAGAGCTGGATGATCGTGCCAGCGTCGAACGCATCGCGGCGGACATCTTGCGTTCGCTGTCGCTACCGTTCGAACTAGGAGTCGACACTGCTTACGTCTCGGCCAGTATAGGCATCACCCTATATCCCGAAGATGCGACCAACCTAGAAGATATGCTGAAGAACGCCGACCAAGCGATGTATGTCGCCAAGAATGCAGGCCGTAATCGCTTCAGCTATTTCACTAATGCGATGCAAGAGGCTGCGTTGTATCGTCTGCACATGTTGAATGATTTGCGCAATGCACTGGCAGAACAGCAGTTCGAATTGCACTACCAACCCATCGTTGACATCCATACGGGCCGGATACACAAGGCAGAGGCTTTGCTGCGTTGGTTCCACCCCAAGCGCGGACTCATCAGCCCAGCGGAATTCATCCCGCTGGCAGAAGAGTCAGGACTCATCCACGAGATTGGCGATTGGGTATTCCAACAGGCTGTTGCACAGGCGCTGGATTGGACGAAGCGCTACGGCAGTGACTTCCAGATCAGCGTGAACAAATCTCCGATCCAGATCCAGTCAAAATCCGAGCGCTGCCAATGGAAAGAACATCTAACCAAGACTCGCCTATCTGGAAAGAACCTGGTCATCGAGATCACAGAAGGCGTACTACTAGATCACACTCCTGCTGTCATCTCCGAGCTATTGGCTTTCCGTGATGCGGGCATCCAAGTCGCCATCGACGACTTTGGAACAGGCTACTCTGCATTGTCCTATCTGAAGAAGCTCGACATCGACTATGTGAAGATCGACCAGTCGTTCATCTTGAATCTGCAAGCTGATGACAACGACAAAGCGCTCGCAGAAGCGATCGTAGTGATGGCGCACAAGTTAGGGTTGAAGGTCATCGCCGAGGGCGTGGAGACACAACAACAACTCGACCTACTGGCGAAGATGGGCTGCGATTACGCGCAGGGCTTCTTGTATTCCAGAGCACTCACACCCGCAGATTTTTCCCGCCTGATGGAGAGACAACGGGGCTGAGTCTCAGACTTTCGCCGTCGTCTTCCCTGCTCGGTGTTCCAACCCCAGCGTGTCCAGCGTACGATTCCGCACCTCGTGTAGCAGTGCCACGTTGTCATCCAGCGACTCGCCATAAGAAGGGATCATCTCCTTCATTTTGCTCTTCCACTCGGCCGACTTCATGCGCTTCTTGTAACAACGCTCGATGACTTCGATCATCGCTTGCACCGAGGTGGATGCACCCGGCGAAGCGCCCAACAAGGTGGCTAGCGTACCGTCTTTAGAAGTCACGATCTCGGTGCCGAACTCCAACTTGCCGCCGTTCGTATCGCAACCTTTGATGATCTGCACACGCTGCCCCGCCGCTGCCAACTCCCATTGATTCTCGGAAGCCTCCGCGTAGAACTCACGCAAGGTATCCACGCGCTCTTTGTGCGACTTGAATGCCTCGCTCACCAGATAGCGTGTGAGATCCATGTTGTCGCGCGCAACCGATAGCATCGGTTTCAAGTTGGCCGACTTCAATGACGAGAACAGATCGAGCACCGAACCTTCTTTGAGGAACTTGGTGGTGATACTGGCGAACGGCCCGAACAACAGCACCGACTCGCCACCGATGATGCGCGCATCCAGATGCGGCACCGACATCGGTGGGGCACCGACTGCCGCACGGCCATATACCTTGGTGGTGTGCTGACGCACGATCTTGGGGTCGTGACAGATGAGCCACTGCCCGCTGATGGGGAAGCCACCATAGCCTTTGGCTTCAGGGATGCCCGACTTTTGTAGCAGAGGCAATGCTCCGCCACCCGCACCAAGGAACACAAACCCT
>PNNY01000006.1 GCA_013824485.1 Sideroxydans sp. | reverse complement strand
CACCGAGACCAAAAGCTAGAACGTGGCAGAAAAAGAAACTAGCGCACTCTCGCTCCGCATCCACCTCATCAACTGGTTGCTGACGCCACTCTTTGTGTTGTGGCTGTTCAGCACCATCGCAGGCTACGTCGCCACGCTGACCTATGCCAACAAACCGTATGACATGGTGTTATTGCAACGCGCGCAGGCTATTGGCGCGCAACTTGGGTTGAGTGGCGGTAAAGAACGTTTGGACTTCGCGCTTGACCTGCCTGATGGCAAATCACTCGCCGCACCCGATGAGGTGTTCTACACCGTGAGCGACAAAGAAGGGAACAAGCTCGCGGGTAACGTCAACCTTGGTCGCCCCTTGAACTTTCGTAATGGCAAGATCGGCCCTATCTTCAGCAACGGACAGCATGATGGGAGTAAGACGCGCACCGTCAGTTTGGTCTTCTACAATCCAGACAATCAAAAGCTGTATCAACTCTATCTATCCGAGACCATCAATCAGCGTCAGGCTTTGATACGCGGCATCCTCGCCAACATCGTCATCCCTCAACTGCTGCTGATCTTGATCGCGGTGGCGGCGGTGTGGTTCGCGTTGAAGCAAGGTCTAGCACCGTTGGAAGAATTACGCAGGCAAGTGATGTTCAGAAAGAAAGACGACGTGAGACGCTTGGATGGTAGCCAAGCCCCCGATGAGGTCAGGCCGCTGATCGACGCCGTGAACGATTTGCTCGAACGCTTGAAAGCCGTGATGCGCGCGCAACAGCGATTCGTCGCCGATGCGGCGCATCAACTGCGCACACCGTTGGCAGGTCTGAAGACACAATCCGAACTGGCACTGCGCGAGCACGACCCAGAACGCAAACAACAAGCGTTGGAACACATCTTGACCAGTGCGCAACACGGCACACGCTTGGTCAATCAACTGTTGGCTTTGGCGCGTAACGAACCCGTCGAACTCATCTCCGACACTTTCACCAAGACAAACCTTAGCCAGATCGCGCAGGAGTGCACGGCCAATTGGGTACCTATGGCATTGGAAAAGCGTATCGACTTAGGTTTTGATGGGACGCGCGAACAGCAGATGGTCATGGGTGACACGACGAGCCTGATAGAGCTGTTGAACAACCTCATCGACAACGCCATCCGTTACACCCCCGTCGAGGGTCAGATCACGGTGGGCATCCATGTGACCGGAAAGACAGTGGTTTTGAGTGTAGAAGACAACGGGCCCGGCATCGACCCACAGCATCGTGAGCGTGTGTTCGAGCGTTTCTATCGCGTGCTAGGCACAGGCCAAAGTGGTAGCGGTTTAGGATTAGCCATCGTTGCGGAAGTAGCCAAACGCCACAATGCAGACATCCGGCTCGACGCAGGCACCAACGGGATCGGCACTCGCTTCAGTATCCAATTCCCGATGCCCGCAACGGTTTAATCCTCAACAAACACTTGCTCATATTCCATTAATGAGTGGCAATGTAGACGAGCGCCCCACTGATATATCCGAGCAGGGCTAACAAGCTGATCTTTCTCACGTACCAGAAGAACTCGATCTTCTCGATACCCATCGCTGCCACACCCGCTGCAGAACCAATGATGAGAATCGAGCCTCCCGTTCCAGCAGCATAAGCCATGAACTCCCAAATGAAAGAATCGGCGGGATATTGTTCCAGCGGATACATGCCCATCGCAGCAGCGACCATCGGAACGTTATCCACAATAGCGCTCACTAGGCCGAAAATGAACACGATGAGTGATTGACTGCCGACGGTATGATCCAACCAGTTCGCTAGTCCAGCGAGGATGTGAGTATGTTCAAGCGTAGCGACGGCGAGCAAGATACCGATGAAGAACACCAGCGAAGACATGTCGATACGCTGCAACGCAGCTGCCAATGTCAGGTGTTGCTTCACCTCATCTGACTTGTTGCGATGGATCAATTCACCTGTCAACCACAGCAAACCCAAACCGAACAAGATTCCCATGAACGGCGGAAGGTGCGTCAGTGTCTTGAATACAGGCACAGCACACAGCACACCGATACCAGCGTAGAACATGATGTTGCGTTCAATTACGCTGTTGTGCGAAACACCCGAGACAATCTCCGCCTTTGCAGGCGGCACTACCAACTTGCCGCGATTGATATAAGCGACCACCACTAGCGGAACAAACAGATTGACGAGCGAAGCCAAGAACACGCCCTCGATGATCGCCAGTGCTGTGACTTGTCCGCCTATCCACAACATGGTGGTCGTCACGTCACCGATGGGGGACCACGCACCGCCCGCATTGGCAGCGATGATGATGATGCCCGCAAAGAACAAGCGATCGTCTCGATTTCCCAACAATTTACGCACCACTGCGATCATCACGATCGTCGTGGTCAAGTTATCCAACACCGCGCTCAGGAAGAATGTGACCAAGCCGACCAGCCACAGCAAGGTGCTTATATGTGTCGTTTTGATCTTGTCTGTGATGACATCAAAACCATCGTGCGCATCAATCACCTCCACGATGGTCATCGCCCCCATCAGAAAGAATACAATCTGGGCCGTGCCGGACAATGTCTCGCTCAGATGTCCGTTCACATCGCCTGCGTTCATCGCATAGATCGTCCACAACAGACCGGCACCAATCAGTGCTGGGACGCTCTTATTCACCCTCAGCGGATGTTCCAATGCGATTGCTGCATAAGCAACGACGAAAACAACAACTAATATGGCTTCCATATTTTTCCTTTGCTATGGCCTTACAAAATCTCGAGAAACAAGTTTTTCAAGTCTTTACGGTAGTGATTCTCGCATGATTGATGTAGATCATCATTCTCAAAGAAAAACCCCGCCGGGGAGGAGGCGGGGTTCAGTGATACGACTACTTTTTTCTTAGTGTGCGGAAGCGGCTTCTGCGTTGATGCCGGTGTTCTGGCGCACATACAGTTCGTCCCACATCTCTTCTGCACGTTTGTCACGTGTGAACAGAGAACCCAAGATCACCAACAAGAAGCCCAATGGGATGGAGATCAAACCGGGGTTCTTCAACAAGAAGAATGGTTTTTCCAAGCCCATCATGCTGGTAGTTTGACCTTCGACTTTCTTCAGGTCAGCTTCAGCTTTCGCTTTTGCTTTCTCTACGCCAGCGATGTCCTTCTTCAACTTAGCGACATCCGCTTCAGCAGCCGCTTTTGCCGTCACATCAGTGATGGTTGGCAGCGATGCTTCCAGTGGTTGCAGTTTCGCAGTCAGACCAGCCAGTTTCTCGGCAGCACCTGGCTTAGCTGGTTTCTCTGGAGTAGCCGCTTGTGCTGGTTTCGCCAACACGCAACCATCCAAGGCGAACAACTCGCAGATGAATGCTGAACGCTCTACTGCTGGGGCAGCTTCTTTAGCAGGAACAGCTGGCTCACCATTCAAGACCTTGTTCGCGCCGGCGATGACTGCCTTTGGATAAGTCATGTTAGGAGAGATCATCACCAAGCCGATCGCAGTCAACGAACCTACGATCATGCCCAAGATGATGCCGGTGGTATTGCACTTCTTCCAGTACAGCGTGAGGAACACCGCTGGCAGGTTAGACGAAGCGGCCACAGCGAATGCCAGTGCGACCAAGTGAGCCACGTTCTGACCTTGCGCCAAGATGCCGACGGTGATCGCGATGATACCGACGATGCCGGAAGCAACACGTGCAGCAACCACTTGCTCAGTTGGGGTGGCATGGTCGCCACGGATAACACCGACGTAGATGTCATGCGCCATCGCAGAAGCAGCAGCCAACACCAGACCGGCCACAACCGCAACGATGGTTGCGAACGCCACAGCAGCCACGAAGGCCAACATGAAGTTACCCATCATCGACTGCTCACCGCCACCTAGATATTGCGCCAGCAACGGACCCGCCATGTTGCCGCCTGCATCGACTGCAGCGATCTTGTCTGGACCCACCAACATTGCAGCGCCCGTGCCCAAGAACAGCGTCAGCACATAGAAACCGCCGATGATGCCCATCGCCCAGATGACGGAAGTACGTGCGGCTTGTGCTGTCGGTACCGTGAAGAAACGCATCAGGATGTGCGGCATACCTGCTGTACCCAACACCAAAGCCAAACCTAGAGAGATCTGATCGATGGGGTTCTTCAAGAACAGACCCGGCTCAAGGAAGCGTTGACCCAATTCTTCTGGCGTCATCATCGCAGCCTTGTCGCCCAACAACTTAGTGACTTGCTTCTGCACATCAGGATCAGCTACGACGCTACCCAAGTATCCGGGGAGGCTGAAGCCGTAGGGAGCCCACACCATCATCACAAGGATGATAGAAGCCGTAACCAGCAACACCGCCTTGGTGATCTGTACCCAAGTCGTTGCCTTCATACCGCCGAACACCACGTATGCCAGCATCAACACGCCAACGCCGATCACGGAGATCTCGTAGTCGATACCGATCAGTGTCTTGATGAGCACACCGCCACCGACCATTTGTGCGGTCAGGTAGAAAGTGGACACGGTGATGGTAGACAGCGCAGCAACGGTCTTGGTCTTCTTAGGATCGTTACGGAAAGCCAAGATGTCGCCCATGGTGTACTTACCGATGTTACGGCAGGGCTCAGCGATCACCAGCAACACGGTGATGTAAGCGACCAACCAACCCACGGAATACATGAAGCCATCGTAACCGTACAAAGAGATCAGACCGGCGATGCCAAGGAAGGACGCAGCGGACAGATAGTCACCTGCGATCGCCCAACCGTTTTGGATACCGCTGACCGAACGGCCCGCCGCATAGAACTCGGAAGTCGTGTGGGTGGAGCGTGCTGCCCAGAAAGTGATGGCCATGGTGATGGCGATGATCACGCCGAACACGGCGAAGGTCATCCACTTAAATTCTGGGGCCACCACGCCAGCTGCAAAGGCTGGGCTGCTGATGCTCAACGCCGCGAGCGATAGGAACAATTTTTTCAACATGCTACTCATTTCATTCTCCCGTTGTTCACGTCGTTGATGATGTCTTGTGACATCGCATCGAACTCTTTATTCGCTTTACGCGAATAGACGTAAGCGATGGTCCATGCCACGACGAATTCGGACAGCGCGAACAGGATGCCCACGTTGACTACGCCCCATACCTTGATCTTGAACAGATCTTGGTAATAAGCCGCGCCGATAGGGAGCAGGAAGTAATAAACGGTGGAGAACACCATCAAGCCCCACAAGAAAAACGTCTTCTTGCGGTGCAATGCTTGGAACTTTGGATTGGAATCGATCGCCAACCAATTGACATTCGGATCAGACATTTTGGCTCCTCTAGAAAAACAACAGGCCAGGATGGCCTGGCCTTCTCATTACTACAGGAGCAGATGTTACTTTGGCAGACTTACGGTCAACTTACGCTATTTACCCAACGCTGGTTCTTTTCCAGATCATGCAACTCGGACATCTTGGTGATGTCCTTCCGCGACGCTTGGGCATAAGCCACTTGCAGCAGTTGTGCAGTCGCCAAAGCATCTGCCAAGGCGTTATGGCGTGCATCGATGCGGATATTGGAATGGCCGATCCAATCATCCAAGGCGCGGAACCTTTTGGCGAGGGGCGGATTAAGGCCCGGCATGACATAAGCCAGATCGAGCCAAGGATGCTTGAAGTTGAGACCCAGATAGTCACGCAAGGCACGCTTGATCATGGTCTCATCAAAGGTGACATGAAATGCGACCAGCGGGTCTTTGCCCAGGTACTCTAAGAACGACAGTAGCGCATCTACTGGCGGTTCGCCTTGCAGTTGTTCGGCGTGGCCGATGCCGTGGATGAGGATGTTGCCTTTGTCGCTAGCCGCTTGCTGCTGCAACACAATATAGAAACTATCGCCTAGTGCGATCTTGCCGTTCACCACTGCCACCGCCCCGATGGAGATAAGACGGTCTTGCATCAGATTGAGTCCGGTCGTCTCCACATCCACCACCACACAGCGCATCTCGCTGAAGGACTTTTTCAGCGGCGCATCGGGCAAAGCTCGCCACGCATCGAAACGCAGTTGTTGCTCGGCACTCAACTGCGGCTTGTCACCAAGCAAACTCTTTAACCAAGAAATCACAGGTGATACTCCATGGCCAATCTAGCTTGCAACTTGCGTGCTTGGCGGAACGCCTCTTTTAAGATGCGCCTATCCAGCTCGTTCAATTTCTCCGGATCGATCAGATTATCCAACGCTTGGTCATCGACACCTTGCGCGCTCGCCTCATCATGCCTGCGCATTCGCAACACTTGGATGAACAGTAGTGCATCTATCCAAGCATCTATCTCGGTGTTGTCTATCCGCATCTTCTCCGCGCTTAGACGTAGACGTTGGATAGTGTTGGTATCAGTCACGCCCGATGCCAAACTGAAGATGCGCGCGGCATCCACAAAGGGGGTGATGCCGTTCAATTTGAGATCGATCTTGTTCTCTTTGCCCACGACGAAGTCGCGTACGACACCGAGCGGCGGGCGATTGCGCAATGCGTTCTCCGCCATCATGTGCAAGAAGCGGCTGTTGTCGCTGGCGACGCGTCCCAGCCAACCGCGCAGGTCTTGCGCCAAGTCGAACTGACCGTAGAGCGGACGAAAATCGAAGAAGATGGAGGCGTGCAACAACGCTTCTGGTGAGCCGCCGCTGATCCATGCCGAGAATGCACGCTTCCACTCTTCCAGCGATAGGCACCACTTCGGGTTGCTGGCCATGATCTCCCCTTTGCACAGCGGGAAGCCACACTGATCCAGCGTCTCGTTGATTCGGCGCGCGATGGGCAACAACTTTTCGCGTACTTGGTCGGCTGTCATGCCGTCTGGCACTTTGAAGATGAGGGCATTGTCTTGATCGGTGTTCAGCGTCTGCTCGAAACGGCCTTCCGAGCCAAGCGCCAACCAGCACAATCCATCATGCAGGGGCGTACCCGTGATGCCGCTAGCCTTGCATTCCAATTCCACGATGCGCTCGGCGATCAGGTCATTGAAGGTGGAGATGAACTGGGTGAGTTGTTCCGGTGCGACGCCTTGCGCCATCATGTTGCGCGCCATGTGGCGGATGTCGGCAGCACCTTGGCGAAGTCCCTCGACCGTCTCTGCATGGCGTATGGAGGCTCCGATCTGACGCAGGCCGACACGCTGCAAAGCGAACAAGTCCTTCTCAGAGACCAAGCCCACTAGCCGCTCATTCTCGACGATCAACACATGTCTAAAACCTTGCTTCGCCATCAATAATGCCGCTTCATGTGCCAAAGCTTGTGGCGGCAAACTAGACAACTGAGTACTCATCACATTGATGACCGGTTGATCTAAGTCGATCTGCGGGATGGCGATACGGTCCAGCACGTCATGCAAAGTGACGATCCCTAGCGGCCTCCCCTCGCCATCTGCCGCAACCATCGAGCCGATGCGCTGTTCTTTCATGATGGTCAGAACGCTTCTGACCGTGACATCGGGAGTGCATGTGATTGGGGCGCGACGAATGATGGCCGACAGCGGACTCGCCAACGATTGTTGCTCCACGCTCGACTGACTGTATTGGGCTTGGATGACTTGTTTCGAATGTTCGAGCAGATTGGCGATGCGGCGCGTACAGAAATCACGGAAGGCAGCGCTCATTCCAATGAGTTCACTGAACGCTGCGGCTGGTAGTTCATAGCAGAAGATGTCTGTCCCGGCACGATAGGTACTGGCAACAGAACGGTTCGCAAGCAACGCCCCCAGCGGGAAGCACTCGCCCTCCATCAATTCCAGCCACGTATCGGCATCCGATGCTTTGGCGACGTTCTGCTCGCCATGCACCACACCTTGCTTGATGACGAACAAACGATCGACCACGCCTTGGTCCGGCGAGACGATGACCTCACCCTCGGCGTAATACCCCAGATGCATGCGTTCGAGCATCCACAATACATGGCCTAATTCCATGCGGTCGAACGGGGCGTGCTTGGTGATGAAAGAAAGTTCTGAAGGATGGATCGCGCTCAAGGTATGGCCTCTATTGTTTGCGTAGCGATGGTTTATTATAGCCACACCAACTTTCAGTAAGCTGACATGACCTTTTCCAATCCTACCCCCGAGCAGATACGAGCGCTATTGACCCAAGTGCGTAGCGTGGCCGTGGTCGGTTTATCACCCCAACCTGCGCGCCCCAGCTTCAATGTCGCTAAAGCATTGCAGGGTTTCGGCTATCGCATCATTCCCGTGCGCCCCATGATCAACGAGGTGCTAGGTGAAAAAGCCTACCCCGACCTTGAGAGCCTGCCCGAGACTCCCGATATCGTGGATGTCTTCCGCGCCTCCGAACACGTACCGGAGATCGTCGATAGCTGCATCCAGCTCGGCATCAAGAACCTATGGCTACAGGATGGCGTAATACACGAAGCAGCTGCACTGCGCGCCCAACAAGCGGGCATCACGGTGGTGATGGATAGATGCATGTACCGCGACCACGCCCAGTTGTTAAGATGAACACCGTATAATCGCGGCAGTTAACTGAACAGCAAAAATCATGGCACTCAAATTCACCAAGATGCACGGCGCGGGCAACGACTTTGTCGTGATCGATGGCGTGCGCCAACAGATATCGCTCACACCTGAGAACATCCGCTTTCTGGCCAACCGTAACTTCGGTGTCGGCTGCGATCAATTGTTATTGGTGGAGAAAGCACAACATAAGGATGCCGACTTCCGTTATCGCATCTTCAATGCGGATGGCGGCGAAGTGGAACAGTGTGGCAACGGCGCGCGTTGCTTCGTGCGTTTCGTGCATGACCACAAGCTGACTCACAAACGCGAGATCGTCGTGGAGACCAAGAGCGGGCTCATCTCGCCACGCTTGGAAGAAGACGGGCGCGTGACGGTGAACATGGGCGCACCCATCTTCGAACCGAAGCAGATCCCTTTCGTGAGCGACGACCGCGACGTGATGCAAGCTTTGCAGGTCGGCAATGACACGATCCAGATCACTGCCGTGTCGATGGGCAATCCGCATGCGGTGCAGGTGGTGACCGACGTCGAGACTGCGCCTGTGGCAGCGCAAGGCCCCCTCATCGAAAATCATCCACGCTTCCCCAAACGGGTGAATGCAGGCTTCATGCAGGTACTGGATCGTGACCACATCAAGTTGCGTGTATTCGAGCGTGGCGCAGGTGAGACTTTGTCCTGCGGCACAGGTGCGTGTGCCGCCGTGGTCGCGGGAATCCAACGCGGGTTGCTCAATGCCACTGTTCATGTGGCGACCCGTGGCGGCACATTGAGTATCTCTTGGAATGGCGAAGGTTCGCCCGTATCGATGACAGGCCCAGCCATCAGCGTGTTTGATGGCGAGATCAATCTATAGGGGGCTTCTATAAATCCAAATTTCGTCGCAATACTGCGTTGCTCACAAAAAATTGCTCCTTACATATTTCATATATGCCGCGTCGCAATTTTTCGTTCGCGCCTTGTCTTGCTTAGAACTTTGAATTTCTAAAAGCCCCCTCTAAATGAAAGCGGAAATTATGAAATCAGACGACGTAGCGAAGTACCTAGAAGAAAATCCTCAGTTCTTTGAAGATCACGCCCAACTTCTCTCGGAGATCACACTGCCCCATCCGCACGGAGGCCGCACGGTGTCTTTATCAGAGCGCCAACTGCTCACTCTGCGCGAACGTGTGAAAGAGTTGGAGAAGAAGTTGCACGAGTTGCTGGAATACGCGAAAGAGAACGATGCGCTGCAACTCAAGGTGCACCAGTTCAATTGCGCCCTGTTCGGTCCACATGACCGCAACACCTTGCAGAACCTCATCGTGAACAATCTGCGCGACATCTTTGCCGTACCACATGCCGCGTTGCATCTGTGGAAAGACGAACCGCCTAGTGCTGAAGTGTTGGCATTCGCTGACCAGCATCAACAACCTGTTTGCACACACCACTCTGCGCAAGACACGCTCACCTGGTTCGGCGAGTCTGGCGAACATCTACGTTCGTTCGCCTATCTGCCGCTCCGCGCGAATGGACAGACCATCGGCATGTTGATCCTCGCGAGTGAGGACAAGGAGCGTTTCTATCCCGAGATGGGCACGATGTTCCTGCAACGCATCGCCGAAACACTGGGTAGTGCTTTCCGCTTGCACGTCTGATGGCGGCTCGCAAAATCCAAATTTCGTCGCAATACTGCGTTGCTCATAAAAAATTGCTCCTCACATATTTCAATATGCTACGTCACAATTTTTTATTCGCGCCTTGTCTTGCTTAGAACTTTGAATTTTTCGAGCCACCACAATGCTTGATAATCCTGCGCCCGTTCCTGCCACGCTTGAAGGCTACCTCGCCTACCTGAACAACGAGCGCAACTACTCCCCACTGACTGCCGAGAACTATGCGCGCGACATTCGCCGCTTGTTCACATTGGCTGGAGCGACGCCCCTCCCCGATCTTAAGAGTCATCACATTCGCCGTTACATCGCCCAGTTACATGGCGGTGGCTTGAGTGGCCGTTCGCTGGCGCGCGTGTTGTCTTCATGGCGCGGGTTTTACAACTACCTGATGCGTGATCACGACTGCAAGAGCAACCCTTGCGTCGGATTGCGTCCGCCCAAAGCACCCAAGACATTGCCGCACGCACTGTCTCCCGACGAAGCATCGAAGCTGATGGACATGCCCGTAGAGAACCCAATCGACGCGCGCGACAAAGCGATGTTCGAATTGCTCTACTCTTCCGGATTGCGTCTGGCCGAACTGGTGGGTTTGGATCCTATCGACATGGATTTCGCCGATGCATCGGTACGCGTCACCGGTAAAGGTAACAAGACACGCATCGTGCCGCTGGGTAGTCATGCCATCACTGCGTTACAAGCGTGGCTCGCCGTGCGCGAGCAAGTGGCGAAGCCTGATGAGACTGCTTTGTTCGTAGGCAACAGAGGCGCGCGCATCGCCCCCCGCACGGTAGAACTTCAGTTACAAAAATGGGCGATTAAACAAGGACTCAACACCGGCGTACACCCTCACATGTTGCGCCACTCTTTCGCCACGCACGTGTTGCAATCCTCTGGAGATCTGCGCGCCGTGCAAGAGATGCTCGGTCATGCCAGCATCTCGACCACGCAGGTCTATACCCATCTCGACTTTCAATATCTCGCCAAGATCTACGACGGCGCACATCCACGCGCTAAGAAAAAACCATGAGCCAATCCAAACCCAGATCGCACTCCACGCCACACCGCCAATCTCAAGGCGGCAAGGATTTCCGCAAACGCGTGCAGCGCGACAAAGCAACGACAGACACGCATACACCTCAGGCCAATAGCAAACCTCGTGTAGGCGATGTGTCGGCCAAACCTTGCATCACACTCAAAGAAGGGCGTGAGAAATCGTTACAACGCCGCCATCCTTGGATCTTCTCCGGCGCCATCGACTATATCGATGGTGCACCCAAGAGTGGCGACACCTTACCTGTGCATGACGTCGCGGGAAATTTCCTCGCATGGGCGGCTTACAACGCCGACTCGCAGATCACAGCTCGCGTGTGGTCGTGGCATGAGAAGGACGTCATCGATGCCAACTTCTTCCGCACCAAGATCACTAACGCACTCGAAGCGCGCCGTACTCTGGCAATCAGTAAAAGTGGCAACGGCATGCGCATCATCCACGGCGAATCGGATGGCCTACCCGGCCTCATCGCGGACAAATATGGTGACGTACTCGTGATGCAACTCGGCAGTGCGGGGCCGGAACATTGGCGCGATACGCTCGCCGATATCCTGCAAGAACTGCTTTCCCCCGTTTGTATCTATGAACGATCCGACTCAGACGGGCGTGAGTTGGAAGGCCTGCCTAAACGAAATGGTGTCTTACGTGGCGCCTTGCCTGCGACCGTTGAAGTGCTTGAGAACGGGCTGCGTTTCGCCGTGGATGTGGCAGAAGGTCAGAAGACGGGCTACTACCTCGACCAACGCGACAACCGCGCATTCACTGGCGAGTTGGCGCAGGGCAAGGATGTGCTTAATTGCTTCTGCTACACCGGTGGTTTTTCTCTCTACGCCCTGCGCGGAGGTGCGAGATCAGTGCTCTCTATCGACTCATCCCAAGAGGCACTGGAGATCGCACAACAGAATATAGCGATAAATGGATTGGATTCTTCGAAGACTGAGTGGGAATGCGCAGATGTGTTCGAAGCGCTACGCAAACTGCGCGACCAGAACCGCAAGTTCGATCTCATTGTGCTTGATCCGCCCAAGTTTGCTCCCACCGCCGCTTTTGCAGAAAAGGCATCGCGTGCGTACAAAGACATCAACCTGCTGGGATTCAAATTGCTGCGTCCGGGTGGCTTGCTGTTCACCTACTCCTGCTCAGGTGGCATCAACGACGACCTGTTCCAAAAGATCATCGCGGGTGCCGCATTGGATGCAGGCGTTGATGCGCAGATCGTGAAGAAACTGCACGCAGCACCAGATCATCCGGTGCTGCTGAGTTTTCCAGAGGGGGCGTACTTGAAGGGTTTGGTATTGCGAGTCGCGAGCTAAAACCATCGACTCACGAGTTCATTGGGTCACTTGATGGTCGCGAGCCCCGCTTGTTCCCAAGCGATCATGCCTCCTTGCACATTGCTCACCTGAGCAAATCCGGCCTCTTTCAAGATCGCGACCGCCTTGGCAGAACGCCTGCCTGAACGGCAAACGACTACGATCGGTTTGTCCTTATATGCATCGATCTCTTTCATGCGAGATGAAACATCACCCAAAGGTATGAGCTTTGCCTGAGGTGCATGTAGCGCGGCGTACTCACTCTCTTCACGCACATCTAGCAACAACACCCCTTGCTGACTCATGCTTTGTGCTTGTTGCACGCTCACTTCAGCCACATCTTGCCCCATCAGACGCGGAGCGACCATGACGAGACCGAGTGCGACGAGTACTGCCATCCATTTTGATTTCATATTCATATCGTTCCTTTGGATTCGATCAACTCAGTCGGTGTGCGGCAAAACCGCTTTGGCGCCACCCCATCATCCCGCCGCGTAGGTTGTACACATTGGTGAAACCTTGCTGTTGAAGGTACATGCAGGCTTGGGCCGAACGGCCGCCGCTATGGCATAAGACGACTAACTTTTGTTGCTTGGAGAAATCGCGCGCTTTGATGGGCAAGGTATGCAGCGGTAGTGCGATGGCTTTGGGGACGGTTCCTGTGGCGATCTCATCCATTCCACGCACATCGAGGACATGCATGTCTTGGCTAGCATCGTTCAGCCATTGGTCAAGTTCAGAAGGGTCGATCTCTTTGAAGCTGTTGGCAAACATCGTTGTTGCTCCTGGGTAAGCGATGTTTGAATATTAGCACATTCTAATGCTTGCGCAAGACCGACGGTCAAGTCAGCCTCACCTTGAGGATCAATGCAGGCTGACGAACGGCTTGAATCCCAGCTTGGCTTGTAGCTTTGCCGCTGCCTTGCGCGCGTCATCTGCATTCGCGTAAGGGCCGAGATGGACACGGGTCAGACCGCTCTTCTCATACAACGCCAAGGTCTTGCCGCTATCAGCGGTCGCCGCACTCATCTTCGCCAAGAAGCTCTCTGCACCTTGCTTGGCCTTGAACGCACCGAGTTGCAAATAGACTTTGCCAGTGACCGCGCCTGCTGTCGCCACAGGGATGGTCGGCGCTACTGCCACGACTGGTGCGACGACGGCTGGCTCGACTTTGACCGGAGCAGGCTCGACTGCCGCAACCACAGGTGCGTTCGGATCGACAGCGATGCTCTCGACTTCGACCTCTGCACTACCGTTGTTGACGTAACCCAATTTGTACGCGGCGACGTAAGACAAGTCAATGATGCGATCATGCAAGAACGGACCTCTATCGTTCACACGCACGACGACCGACTTTCCTGTGGCGACATTGGTGACGCGCGCATAGCTGGGGATAGGTAAAGTCGGATGTGCTGCCGTCATGGCATACATGTCGTATACCTCACCGATGGAGGTGTTCTGCCCGTGGAACTTCTTACCATACCAAGAAGCGATGCCGCGCTCTTTGTATTTGCCGGTCTCTTGCAACGGTACATAGGTCTTACCCAGCGCGGAGTATTGGCGATTCGCATACTTATGTAATGGCTCTGCTTTCGGCACGGCATCCGGGATCGCATCCAGATTCGCAGGCACGTCAGCGCCAGGGCCATCGCCCGCGAGATAAGCGCCACTGCCTGTTGTAGCGGGTGCTGTCGTCGCTGTTTGCGGCACGCTTCCGCCATTTCGCAGGTCGACGATGGGGGCTGCCGCGCCTTGGCGTGTCTCCGCTTTTTTCGGTGCACTAGAACATGCGCCCAACAACGTGACGCCGCACAACAAGCCAATCAGTTTGTGATCCATTTGTTATCTCCCTAAGTTTTAACTAGCCGCTGGTGCGTATGGATACTCATCAACACCCCGAAGCCTAACATCAGCGTGAGCATGGATGTGCCGCCGTAGCTCAACAATGGCAATGGCACACCGACCACCGGTAGGATACCCGTGACCATGCCCATGTTGACGAAGGTGTAAGTGAAGAACGTCAGCGTGATGCTACCGGCCATCAACCGTGTGAAGTAAGTCGATGCATTGGCGGTGATGATAAAGCCGCGCCCGATGATGAAGATGTAGATGCCGAGCAGGAGCAAGTTGCCAAGGAATCCGAACTCCTCGGAATACACCGCAAAGATGAAATCGGTGCTGCGCTCGGGCAAGAAATCCAGATGGGTCTGCGTCCCTTCCATATAGCCCTTACCCAAGAAACCACCAGAGCCGACCGCGATCATGCCTTGGATGGTGTGATAACCCTTACCCAGCGCATCTTGCGAAGGGTCGAGCAACATCATGATGCGATGGCGTTGATAATCGTGCAGCATGCCCCACACGAACGGGGCACTGGCTAAAGCGCCCACGAAAAGCGCGCCCATCACGCGCCAACTCAATCCTGCGAGAAATAACACGTAAAAGCCACTGGCCGCGATGAGGATGGAAGTACCCAAGTCAGGTTGGCGCACGATGAGAACAAAGGGCATCGCCAACAATACCGCCGCAATGAGATGGTTGCGCCAAGTGAGCGTGGCTTCGTGCTTCTCGAAATACCAAGCCATCATCAACGGCACGGCGATCTTCATCAACTCGGAGGGTTGTATGGTCGCCACCCCGATATTGAGCCAGCGACGCGCACCATGACTGATCTCGCCGAACAGTGCCACTCCGATGAGCAAAGCCATTCCAAGGACGTACATGGGGACCGCGATGCGCATCAGCCAATGCAAAGGCATGTTGGCGACTATCCACAGCGCGGTGAACGCGACCAAAATATTCATCAGCTGTCCCAACACGCGCATCCAACTGCCATCACTCGAACTGTAGAGAACGACTAGGCTGACGAACAACAATGCGCCCAATCCATACAAAAGGACTGGGTCGAGGTGCAACATGAAACGTCGTTTTATCTGTTGGACATTGATCATCAATCGTTCTCCACGCCCGGCTTCTCATCCGCCTTCTTGAGTGGCGTAGGCACTTTACCAAGCAGATAATAATCCATCACTTTGCGTGCGATGGGGGCCGCCACCGAGCCTCCGTGTCCCGCGTTCTCACCCAATACCGCCAAGGCGATGCGCGGCTTGTCGGCGGGGGCGAAAGCGATGAACCAAGCATGGTCGCGGAAATATTCAGACACTTTTCTCTCGTCGTATTTCTCACCCTGTTTCATGCCGATGACTTGCGCCGTGCCGGTCTTACCTGCGATGGTGTATTGCGCCCCCATGCTCGCTCCGACCGCCGTACCACCGGGCTGAGTGACCGCCACCATGGCGCGTTTGACCAGTGCCAGATCCTCCGCCGGGATGTCCACTTTGTAGAGCGGCTGTGGCGGTATCTGCACCTCGCCTTCTGGATGCTGTATCTCTTTCACCAGATGCGGTTTGAACGCCACCCCATCGTTGGCCAATGTCGCCGTCGCAAAAGCGAGCTGCATCGGTGTGACCAGATGGTAGCCCTGACCGATACCCGCCGAAACTGTATCGCCCGGGTACCAGATCTGTTTATAGCGCTTCATCTTCCACTCTGTAGAAGGTAACAAGCCGGAAGTCTCGCCCTCAAGGTCGATACCTGTCTTCTTACCGAAGCCGAACTGTTGCAGATAGTCATGCATACGGTCGATGCCTAGCTCGGTAGCCAAGCCGTAGTAAAAGGTGTCGCAAGAGACTTGCACCGACTTGAACAGGTCGACGCGACCATGCCCGCCTGCCTTCCAATCGCGGTACTGGTGACTGCTTCCTGGCAAGGTGTAATAACCGGGATCGCTGATCTCGCGCGTCGTCATCTTCGCGTTGTAGTGCAGGCCTGCCAGCGCCATGAAAGGTTTGATGGTGGAACCCATGGGGTACTGTCCACGTAGTGCTCGATTGTTGAGCGGGACATCGGGAGAGTTGTTCAAAGCTTCCCAGTTCTCGGTATCGATGCCGTCGATGAAAAGATTCGGGTCGTAACCCGGCTTGCTGACGTAAGCCAGCACTTCGCCATTGGAAGGATCGATAGCGACCAGTGCACCGCGATAATCACCAAACGCTTGCACCGCGATCTCTTGTAATTTCGCATCCAAGGTCAGCGTCAGGTTCTTGCCCGATTGTGGCGCGGTGCGCGACAACATGCGCACAGCACGCCCACCTGCATCCACTTCAACTTGCTCGAAGCCCGTCACACCATGCATCTCAGCTTCATAACGCTGCTCGATACCAGTCTTGCCAATGTAGTCGGACCCCATGTAGTTGGTCGCTTGCTCTTGCTCTTCCAACTCGTCGATCTCTTGCTGGTTGATGCGCCCGATATAGCCGAGCAGATGCGAGGTAACTTCAGTGAACGGGTATTCGCGGAACAAGCGCGCTTTGATCTCGACACCGGGGAAACGGTAACGTTGCGCAGCGAAACGCGCCACCTCATCATCGGTCAATCGCGTGCGGATAGGCAAGGTCTGCAAAGAACGACGCTCTGACATCAGTTTCTTGAAGCGGCGCAAATCTTTCGGTTTGATCTCCACCAGTTTGCCGATCTCTGCGATCGTTGCCTGCATATCCGGCACTTTCTCTGGCGTCACCTCCAGTGTGTAGCCAGAATAATTGCGCGCCAATACGACCCCGTTACGGTCAGTGATGACACCTCGGTTAGGCACGATGGGCACCACATAGATACGATTGCTCTCAGCCATCGTCTCGAAATAATCGTGGCGGATCACTTGTAGATAGAAGAATCGCAGCAACAGGATGAAGAACAGCAGTGCCACGAAACCCAGACTCAGGAACAGGCGCAGACGGAAGAAGTAGATCTCGCGCTGGGTGTCTTTCAGCTCGACGATGCGGCTCATAGTTCGTTAGGATCGCGACGCGGACGGCGCAGCGCTTGGAGAAGATGCGTGAGGGGGATCCACAACAACGAGGATGTCACGACACCCAAGAAATACTCCCACGCCACGAAACCGCGTACTTGCCAATGCACGATGGCGTAAACGGAATAGCTGGCGAGCAACAAGGCAAACACGTGCACAGATTGTTCGCGCAGATTGAACATCTGTACACGGCGGTTCAACACCAAACCACCAAATGCCAGCACCGAGTAAGCGAGTGCGTGTTGACCGAACAGGCTCGCGTCCGCCACATCCACGAAGATGCCCAACACCCACGCCATACCGATACCGACACGGTGGGGCTTGTGCGTACACCAGTACAACAGCACCAATCCCACAAAATCAGGGCGTAGCGCCAACATCCATCCGCGCCAAGGCATCCATTCAAGCAATACGGCAATGAAGAAGCTCATCACGATGAACGCCGTGGTGGCTGGCAACAAGAACTCACGGTCTCTGGCTAAGTCCTGTCTCATGGCTTGCTCCGTTTCACGATCTTCTTCATGCGCTGCGCATCGTCCGCTTCCGTCTCAGCGACAGGACGCTCTGGCAGTGGCGGCACGCTAGACACGATGAGCAAGGTGCGATGTCTATCCACACCCGCCAACGGTGCACACACGATACGAGCGAATGGATAAGCCGGATCACGCTCCACCTTGATGACTTGGGCGACAGGCAGCGCCGGCGGATAAGTCCCATCCATGCCCGACGTGACCAACACATCACCTACTTCGATATCGGCATTGACGGGCTGATAACGCAATTCCAATTCACTGATGTTGCCCGAACCGAAGACCACCGCGCGGATACCGTTGCGCACGACTTGGATCGGCACTGCGATGTCCTTGTCAGTCACCAGCGTCACCTCGGACAACCAAGGGTACACGCGCGTGACTTGTCCCACTACACCGCCGTTATCGACGACGGCCTGTCCAGCTTGCACGTTAGCTTGCTCGCCTTTGTCTATGAACAACTTGCGCTTGAAGATGTCGCGTTCGACATAAGCGATCTGCGCCATCTGCATGGTGTAGTCAGCGCGTTGCGTCACATCCAACAATTCGCGCAACTGTGCGTTTTCAGCCTGAAGTGATTGCATCTGATTGAGTAGCGTCGCATCAGCAGCGTGTTGCAGATGCAGCTGCTCATTCTCCGCGACCAGATGACGTTGCAGTGTGATGTACTCACCCGCACCATTCCACACTTCTCCGGGTAACGCAGTCAATCGCTGTAGGGGATAGATGATGACGGCGATGACTTGCCGTGCGGATTCGAGATAGTTGTACCTAGCATCCACGAACAGCAAAACTAGGGATAGAACTGAGAAGAACACCAGACGCGCGACCGCACTCGGGCCGCGATTGAAGAAGCGTAACGTTCTGGTGTCTTCCAAGGAGGTACTACTTAATCGCTAGTGAAAATATTGCTGTATTTGTCCATGCTTTCCAGCGCCTTGCCTGAGCCGCGCACGACGCAAGTCAAAGGATCATCAGCGATGACGACAGGCAGACCGGTCTCTTCCATCAACAAGCGGTCAAGGTCACGCAGCAGCGCGCCACCACCGGTCAGCACCATGCCTTTGCTGGCGATGTCTGCACCCAACTCTGGCGGTGTCTGCTCTAGCGCAGTCTTCACCGCACTCACGATGCTGTTCAGAGGGTCGGTCAATGCTTCCAGAATTTCATTGCTGGAGATGGTGAAGCTACGTGGCACACCTTCCGCCAAGTTACGGCCATTCACTTCCATCTCGCGCACTTCGCTGCCGGGGAAGGCAGAGCCGATCTGCTTCTTGATCTGCTCGGCTGTAGTCTCGCCGATGAGCATGCCGTAGTTACGGCGGATGTAGTTGATGATGGCATCGTCGAACTTATCGCCACCGACGCGCACAGAACCGGAATACACCGCACCGCCCAAGGAAATGACGCCCACTTCGGTCGTACCACCACCGATGTCCACCACCATGGAACCGGTCGCATCTTCAACTGGCAGATCCGCACCGATCGCGGCAGCCATCGGCTCTTCGATCAACTCCACGCGACGTGCGCCTGCACCGTAAGCAGATTCGCGAATAGCACGACGCTCGACTTGAGTAGAGCCGCAAGGTACGCAAATGACGATACGTGGGCTAGGCGTGAAGATGCTGGACTTGTGTACACGGCGAATAAACTGCTTGAGCATCTGCTCGGTGACGGTGAAGTCGGCGATCACGCCGTCTTTCATTGGGCGGATAGCCGTGATGTTGCCGGGTGTACGCCCCAACATCTGCTTCGCTGCCAGACCGACTTGCTGGATGACTTTTTTGCCGTTCGGTCCGCCTTCTTGGCGAATCGCCACAACGGATGGCTCGTTCAATACGATGCCTTGACCGCGCAACCAGATGAGCGTGTTGGCCGTACCCAGGTCGATAGCTAAGTCGTTAGAGAAATATCCGTTGAAATAATTAAGCATGTTGAATCCTGTTGTTAAGTGTAGGGCACGGCTCGAATGAAGTGCCGTTTGAAGGCCGCGTATGATAACCTATCGGCCTTATTTGGATATAGAGAAACCCACGAAAAATACACAATTCGCCCAAATGCAAGGCGCAGGAAAAATCCCGACGCGCGGCATATTTTTGGATATGTGAGCTAGGGATTTTTTCTGCAACGCCGCAGTTGGGATGAAGTGTGGATTTTTAGTGGTTTCTCGGAGAATTTGCTATGAGTTTAAGTACCACCGACGTTGAAAAAGTGGCGCGTCTAGCGCGTCTGGCGATGACCCCTGCCGAGATTGAAACAGCCCGTTCGCAACTCTCCGGCATCTTCGGATTGATCGAAGAGATGCAAGCCGTGGACACCAAGGGAATCGAACCTATGTCCCACGCACAGGATGTTGCCCAGCGCCTACGCGAGGACAAAGTCACTGAATTCAATCAGCGCGAGGCTTTCCAAGCCATCGCCCCGCAAGTGGAAGGCGGTCTTTACCTCGTTCCGCAAGTCATCGAGTAAATGAAATGATCGAATCTAGCCTCTCACAAATGGGCGCGGCATTGCGCGCCAAAAAGATATCCAGCGTCGAACTGACCCAGCTCTACCTCGACCGCATCGCCCAACTCAATCCCGAACTGAACGCCTACATCACGACGCGACCAGAAGCTACCTTGGCTCAAGCCAAGGCTGCTGATGCGCGCATCGCGGCGGGTACAGCCGAAGCCTTGACCGGCATCCCTTTCGGGCAGAAAGACATCTTCTGCGCCAAGGATTGGCTGACCACCTGCGGCTCCAAGATGCTGCACAACTTCGTGTCGCCCTACGACGCGCACGTCATTTCGCAGTTCAACAACGCGGGGGCGGTGAACCTCGGCAAGACCAACATGGACGAGTTCGCCATGGGCTCAAGCAACGAGACCTCGCATTACGGCAGCGTGAAGAACCCGTGGGACAAGGCGCGCGTACCCGGCGGCTCTTCTGGTGGCACGGCTTCTGCCATCGCAGCGCGTTTATGCGCGGCAGCAACGGGAACCGACACCGGTGGCTCTATCCGCCAACCTGCGGCACTGTGTGGCATCTCTGGCTTGAAACCGACCTACGGCGTGGTCTCACGCTATGGCATGATCGCCTTCGCCTCCAGCCTCGACCAAGCGGGACCGATGGGTCGCAACGCAGAAGACTTGGCGCTGATGCTGAACACCATGGCAGGCTTCGACGAGCGTGATTCCACTTCGCTGCAACGCGACAAGGAAGACTACGCACGCGACCTGAACAAACCGCTGAACGGCCTGCGCATCGGCATCCCAAAAGAGTTCTTCGCCGAAGGCTTGGGCAGTGATGTGGCGAAAGCGGTCGAAGCGGCCATCGCCGAATACAAGAAGATGGGCGCGGTCATCGTCGACATCAGCCTACCCAACACGCGCCTCTCCATCCCTGTGTACTACGTGCTGGCTCCCGCAGAGGCATCGAGCAACCTGTCACGTTTCGATGGCGTGCGTTACGGTTATCGCGCGCCCGAGTACACCGACTTGGCCGACATGTACGAGAAGAGCCGTGCGCAAGGTTTTGGCGCAGAAGTACAGCGCCGCATCATGATCGGCACCTATGTGCTGAGCCACGGCTACTACGACGCTTACTACCTGCAAGCACAAAAGATTCGCCGCCTCATCGCGCAGGATTTCGTAGAAGCCTACAAACATTGCGACGTCATCATGGGACCGACCTCGCCTTCCACTGCGTTCAAGCTGGGCGAGAAAGGCGACGATCCGGTGCAGATGTATCTATCCGACATCTACACCATCGCCGTGAACTTGGCGGGCTTGCCCGGCATGTCCATCCCTTGCGGTTTCGGCGATAACAACATGCCTGTCGGCTTGCAGATCATCGGCAACTATTTCGACGAAGCGCGCATGCTGAACGTGGCGCACCAATATCAACTGGCGACCGACTGGCACAGCCGCGCGCCACAGGGGATTTGAACATGACTTGGGAAATCGTCATCGGACTGGAAGTACACACCCAGCTCTCGACCAACACTAAAATCTTCTCCGGCGCATCGACTGCGTTCGGCGCGGAACCGAACACACAAGCGGATGCCGTGAGCTTGGCCTTGCCGGGTGTGTTGCCAGTGCTGAACAAAGGTGCAGTAGAACGCGCTATCAAGTTCGGCTTGGCGACGGGCGCACACATCGCGCCGCGCTCGGTTTTCGCACGCAAGAACTACTTCTACCCCGACCTTCCCAAGGGCTACCAGATCAGCCAGTTCGATCTGCCGGTAGTCGGCCAAGGCGCTTTGACTATCCAAGTCGAACCGCTTTCGGGTAATGCAAAACCTTACGAGAAGACCGTACGTATCACACGCGCGCACTTGGAAGAGGACGCGGGCAAATCCGTACATGGCGAATCACAAGGTGTGACGGGCGTGGATTTGAACCGCGCTGGCACACCGTTACTTGAGATCGTCTCCGAGCCAGACATGTGCTCCGCTGCAGAAGCGGTGGCCTATGCCAAAGCCCTACACACACTGGTGCGCTGGATCGGTATCTGCGACGGCAACATGCAAGAAGGTTCGTTCCGCTGCGACGTGAACGTGTCGGTGCGCAAGCCCGGCCAGCCGCTGGGCACACGCCGCGAGATCAAGAACCTGAACTCGTTCAAGTTCATGCAACAAGCCATCGACTACGAAGTGCAATGGCAGATCGACACGATTGAAAATGGTGGCAAAGTGCACCAAGCCACCATCCTGTTCAATCCTGATACGGGCGAGACACGTGCGATGCGCAGCAAAGAGGACGCGCACGACTATCGCTATTTCCCCGATCCTGATCTGTTGCCGCTGGAGATCAGCGAAGAGTGGAAGGAGCAGGTGCGTGCGACGCTACCAGAATTGCCACACGCCAAGCAGGCGCGTTATGTTTCCAATTATGCTTTATCGCCAAGCGACGCCGCCGTTCTGACATCTTCGCGAGAAACGGCTGATTTATTTGAGGGTGTTGTGAAGCACCTGTTGTCACAGGGGGTTGGCATTCTTACCTCCCCAGAAACTCCTTCAGCGGAAGCTCATGCAGGCCAATTTGCCGCCAAACTTGTAGCCAACTGGATCAGCGGCGAAGTCAGCGCCCAGTTGAACCGAGATGGCTTGGATATAGCGCAATGCCCAATCACTGCACAACAACTAGGCGGCATGCTGACGCGCATCGCCGACGGCACCATCTCTAACTCAGGTGCGAAAGAAGTGTTCCGCACGATGTGGGCAGAGGGTGGTGAAGCTGACGCCATTATCGAGGCGAAAGGTCTGAAGCAAGTCTCCGATAGCGGCGCGATCGAAGCGATCGTGGATGGCGTCATCGCAGCCAATGCAGACAAAGTGGCTGAATACCGTAGCGGCAAAGACAAGCTGTTCGGTTTCTTCGTCGGCGCGGCCATGAAGGCAAGCCAAGGCAAAGCCAATCCGGCGCAGCTGAACGAGGTGCTGAAGAAGAAACTGGCAGGTTAGTTCACGGCGCGCGCAGCGCCACCAATTCGAGGGGAAACTTATGTTGCGTTCTATTCTTGTAGTCGTAATCACTTCTTTATTGCTGAGCGCCTGCGGCACCAATCCTGTCACTGGCAAGCGCGAGCTACAGTTAGTTTCTGAATCGCAAGAGATCTCGATAGGCCAACAGAACTACGCACCCGCCCGCCAACAACAAGGCGGCGACTACATCATCGACCCCGAGCTGACCGCCTACGTGCAAAGTGTGGGCAACAAACTCGCCGCCGTGGCCGACCGCAAACTTCCTTATGAATTCGTCGTACTGAATGACTCCGTGCCCAACGCATGGGCGATGCCCGGCGGCAAGATCGCCTTCAATCGCGGCTTGTTGTACGAATTGAACAGTGAGGCAGAACTCGCTGCCGTGTTGAGCCATGAGATCGTGCATGCTGCGGCGCGTCACGGCGCAAAAGGCATGGAATCGGGCATGTTGTTGCAAGGTGCGGTGCTCGCCACCGGCATCTACACGCAAGACAAGAGCTACGCCAATCTGGCCGTGGGAGCAGCGCAACTTAGCTCACAACTCATCTCCACCAAATTTGGCCGCGATGCCGAATCTGAATCTGACAAGTACGGCATGATCTACATGAAGCGAGCGGGTTACGATCCACGTGCCGCCGTCACCTTGCAAGAGACTTTCGTTCGATTGAGCGAAGGAAAGCAATCTGACTTCATCTCAGGTTTGTTCGCCAGCCATCCGCCCTCTCCCGAACGTGTCGCCGCCAACAAAGTCACCCTCGCTGAATTAGGCGAAGGCGGTGAATGGGGACGCGAGGTGTATGCGAAAAAAGTGGGGAAGTTGAAAGCGACTCGACCCGCATACAGCGCTTATGATCAAGGCGTCATCGCACTGAGCACTGGCGACACCACCAAAGCCACCACGCTTGCGAAGAAGGCGGTTGCTGGTGAGCCGCGCGAAGCACGCTTCCAAGAGCTATTGGGCGACATCTCCCTCACACAAAAGAACAGCGCTGCCGCACTGCCCTTCTACGAACGCGCCATTCAGATGCAACCTGATTATTTCCGTCCACATTTACAAAGCGGCATCGCGCTGAAGAATCTGGGACGCAATCCCGAAGCCGAAGTGGCGCTCAGTAAAAGCACTTCTCTACTGCCCACCGCACCCGCTCATGCACTGCTTGGCATACTGGCCGAGTCACGCGGCGACATCAACGCAGCGATGCAGAATTACGGCGCGGCAGCAGGCTCAGATTCCAGCGCAGGACAATTCGCCGCCGCCAAGTTCACGCGCCTAGATTTACCTAAGAATCCCGGAAAATATCTATTGAGCGGCGTGCAAGCCGACACCCGAGGCAACCTCTACGCCGTGGTGGAGAACCCCACTGCCGAGACCGTCAGCAACGTGCAAGTGCGTGTCGTGCAATTAGATGCAGCTACGCGTCGCGTGGTCGCTCAAACTCAGCCTCTACTCATCACATCGAACATCGCACCGAACCAACAAGGGAATGTTCAAGTAAGCGGCGTGCGTGTGAAGACTGAACAGGAATTGTCTTTGTTTCAGGTACAGATCGTGAGTGCAGCGGTGAGCAAGTAGTCTCTAGACTAAAGCACCTTATTGATTCACATCGAACCTCATCACTCGATAAAAATCCACAAAGCAATGTTCGACTTGTGGCTCATCCGCCAACGTTTTTCGTTGGCGTTGTAACGCAGAACTCAATTTCCCCGTCACATCCTCCTGCCAGAATCCGGGCAGGAAAGGCTCTAGATAACCAATGATGAAACGCGTGAGCCAGAAGCGATACAACAGGTGTCCGCGCGGAGTATCGCCGTATTCGGTGATGAGTACCGAGCCACCTCGTTTCACCACGCGCGCGATCTCGTCGTACACATTTTGCCGTGCTTCAGGTGGTAGTTCGTGGAAGAGGAAGAACAGGATCACTTGGTCGAACGAGTCATTGGCGTAACCCAACGATTCGGCATTCATGCGTGTGAGCAAACAACGATCTGCCACATCCATCGTCTTGCCGCGCGCCAATTCCAACTGACCTATCGCAACATCACATAGATGTACTTCATTATCGGTGTGATGCACTAGCGACGTTGTGAGCTTGCCGTAGACACAAGTAAGTTGCAGTAGCTTCGCCCCAGATTTGCGCTCCACATGGGCGAGCGTCTTTTGCATCAACTTCTCGTATTGGCCGAACAGGATGGCGTTGATGATGGGCTGGTGATCGAAGAACCAGATGCTTCTGCGCCACAGATAGGCCCACCAATAATGTCGCGCCAGATATTCCGGAACGCCGCCGTGTTGGAATCGTTTGTAGATCGCCATCGCTATCTCTTCAGTAAGCCGCGCGGCTTGTGCGGCGCGTTGGCGAAGAGTCGGTCATACAGCCAATTCGGCAATCGTCTCATCACCCAACCCACGATACCCATCTGCCACGGCACGACGGCGAACGAACAACCTCGTTCGATGACGCGCGCCATGCGTTGCGCCGCCACTTCTGGCGCGAGGATGAAGGGCATGGGATAGGGGTTGATGTCCGTCATCGGCGTCTTGATGTAACCCGGCGCGATGGTGACGACCTTCACTCCACTGCCACGCAACTCGACACGCAATGATTCCAGATAAGAGATAGCGGCGGCCTTAGACGCCGAGTAGGCACTAGCACCGGGCAGGCCACGGAAGCCTGCGACACTGGCGATGCCGACGAGCGCTCCACACTTGGCTTGTGTCATGGCATGCACAAAAGGTTGAAAGGTCTGCACCATGCCCAATACGTTGATGTCCATCACTTGCTTGAATGCGTATAGGTCTTCCGCATCTTCGGTAAGTGTGCCGACACTCACGCCTGCGTTGGCGATGACGATGTCGGGCACGCCGACCTTCTGAACAAAATCTTGTGCGGCGTGTTGGATGGCAGACGCGTCACGCACATCGAGCGTGTAGCAATGGACTTGATCTGGAAATTCAGTAGCGAGGGTTTGCAACAGTTCGCCACGGCGGGCGAAGGCGGCGACGGATGCGCCGCGCTCAAGATAATGGCGCGTGAGGGCTAGACCGATGCCACTCGACGCGCCACTGACAACAACACGCATCAGTGCTTGTTCGCTTGACGTTCCTTGCGTGCAATCTTGATGACTTCGTCCAGCACGCGAATAGTGTCTGCTGGCTCAAGACCCGTGATGATGTATTTACCATCGACGGCGATCGTGGGTGTACCACGGATGCCGAACGCTTGAACCATCTGGTTGCTACGTGCGACTTTGCTTTGCAAAGAGAAAGAGTTGTACGCCGCAGTGAATTTCGATTTATCCACGCCGCGCTTTGCCACGAAGTCAGTGATCTTTCCTGCATCGCTCAAATCTGTGTTGTAGACGTTCCATGCTTCGAACAGATCGTTGTGCAACTTCTCACGCTGACCGATGGATTCCAGCGCGTAGAAAGTGCGCGCCATCGGCTCCCATGAATCACGGAAGATGACAGGCACCATTTGAAGGCTCACATCTTTGGGCAGCTTCTCTTCCCATTTGCTCAATGGGCCGTGCAGGTGATAGCAATGCGAACAGCCGTAGAAGAAGAACTCCAATACTTCGACTTTGCTACCGCTACTGGTGGGCTGTCCTGGATTCAGTAATTTGTAATCACGGCCTGCGACCACTTCGGCTTGCGCCTGTGTGGCGAACAACAACACGACGACTGCGAAGAACTTAGCAAACAGTTTCATCCTTATCTCCTGTAGATCACTGAGCATGCAACGCAGTGGCGTTGCTGATGCCGTTCTGTTTCAAATTGGCGATGGTCGCATTCGCTTCGGTCATTCCTTTGTAAGGACCAAGACGCACACGATGAAACACGCCCTTACCTGGAATATCAGCTTTCTGCACGCTGGCTTCCATGCCTACGAGTGCCAACTTCGCTTTTAGTTTCTCTGCATCGTCAGCATTTTGAAATGAGCCTGCTTGGACGAGATACAGCGCGCTATCAACGGCTGCTTTGGCTGGCGGGTTGACGACCGGTGCTTGCGGCTTGGTGACCACTTGCTTGGTCGCACTGCCTTCGGGTTTGTCTGGCAACTCTTTGTAGAACTCGAATTTTGAGGTTGTGCCTACGCTTGAAGCGGCGACTGGGGCGCTCACTGGTGCCGGCACTACTTGCGGCACCACCTTTGGCGGCTCACGCAGTTCTTTATTAGTGAAGGAGGCAGGATTCTTTGCCAGCACGTACCAAGCGACGAAGCCGGCGAACGCAACGCCTAGCACGACACCAACGACCAGCCCTGCCATCACCTTGGATTTAGGAGACCCGCCGCCACTACCTGTGTTGCCTGCTTTAGCCATGATTATTCCTTCTTGAAATTACATCTTGTCTGGCGCACTGACGCCCAACAATGCCAAACCATTCTTAATCGTTTGCGCCACGGCGGCGATCAATGCCAACCGTGCCAGCTTGATCTTTTCGTCCTCGACCAAGAAGCGCGAAGCATTGTAATAGCTGTGGAAATCGGCCGCCAACTCTTTGAGGTAGAAGGCGACCAGATGCGGCGCAAGGTCTTCTGCCGCCGTCTCAATCACTTGTGGGTAATCGATCATACGTTGCAGCAACGCTGTCTCGTACTCGCTATCCAAGATGCTCACGTCGGCATTCAATAGCGCAGCGTGTTCACCGCCCCACTGTCCCAACACGGTGCTGATACGCGCATGTGCGTATTGGATGTAGTAAACGGGATTGTCGTTGCTCTGCGATTTGGCCAGATCGATGTCGAACACCAGTTGCGAATCAGGATGGCGCGCAGCGAGGAAGTAACGCGTCGCGTCGCACCCCACCTCGTCGATGAGATCACGCAGGGTGACGTAGCTACCCGCCCGCTTGGAGATCTTCACCTCTTCGCCGTTCTTCAACACGGTCACCATCTGGTGCAGCACGTAGTCGGGCCAACCTTTGGGGATACCTTCGTTCAAGGCTTGCAGACCCGCGCGTACACGCGTGATGGTGCTGTGGTGATCAGAACCTTGCTCGTTGATGACGCGCACGAAGCCGCGTTTCCATTTTTCCAAATGGTAGGCGACGTCTGGCACGAAGTAGGTATAGCCGCCATCCGTCTTGCGCATCACGCGGTCTTTGTCGTCGCCGAAGTCAGTGGTGCGCAACCATAGCGCGCCCTCTTGTTCGTAAGTGTGGCCGCTGGCGATGAGCTTCTGTACAGTCGCTTCCACTTTGCCTTCGGTGTAGAGCGCGGACTCCAAAGAGAACACATCGAACTCCACACCAAACGCGCGCAGGTCCAGATCTTGTTCGCGGCGCAGATAGGCCACAGCAAAATGACGGATCGCTTCTGCATCGTTCACATCACCTTTGCCTGTGATGTTCTGGTCGCTAGAGACGATGGTCTCTTTCGCCAGATAAGCGCGCGCCACATCAGCGATGTAGTCGCCGCGATAGCCGGACTCTGGCCAAGAAGCATCGTCAGGCGTGACACCCTTGCAGCGCAGTTGCACCGACAAAGTGAGATTGTCGATCTGTACACCTGCATCGTTGTAGTAAAACTCGCGCGTCACATCCCAGCCTGCGGCATCCAACACGCTACACAGACAATCGCCCACCGCTGCACCACGACCGTGTCCCACATGGAGCGGGCCTGTTGGATTAGCTGAGACGAACTCCACGCCCACTTTCTTACCCGCACCCGTATTGACGCGACCAAAGTTAGTTGTCGCTTGCAATACGCCGCGCACCACTTCTTGTTTCGCTGCTTTAGTGATGAACACATTGATGAAACCCGCGCCCGCGATCTCCACCTTTTCCACCACATCTGATTTCGGCAATGCGGCGATCAAAGCGTTGGCGATGTCGCGCGGTGATTTGCGCAAAGGTTTCGCCAACTGCATCGCCAGATTGCAAGCGTAATCGCCATGCGAAGCTTGCTTGGGGCGCTCGATGAGAATGGTCGCACCGACGAAATCAGGTGCGACCTCGCGCAAAGCGTGCGCGAAAGATTCAGCTAAATGAGATTTGAAATTGAGGACAGCGGACATGAAACAGCACCAGAGTAAAAATAATCATCGCCTAGCGATTCGATTGCCCCCTCCCTCTGCGGGAGGGTTGCAGTGGGGGAGCGGGTGCTTTCTACCCGCCCAAAAGAGGCGCGGATTATAGCATTTGAAGAATGGCAACTTAATCGCCTATTCGGTCAAACCACACCTTCGACCATCGCTTGGACTTAAGTCCAGTTCTATACGGCCACTTAAGCAAATTGCGATATATTTTGTAATCAAAAATCTCGTCCATTTGCTCAATACTGAAATAGCTTTCTTCGAGTTCTATTCGCTGGCAGATTTCAAGGAACTCAGATCCAACCAAGGAAATCATTTGCATTGCATCTTTTTTCTTGATTTTAGCCGGTGTTGAAATGCGGCTTGTCGTATCTACCGCTCCCTTCAACCTAGATAATCCTACATAAACAGAATGTTGCTTCTTCTCTTCCAGCCCACGCTTTTTGATGAAAGCCGCAAATTTGGGTGAGTATTCGAATATCTCTCTACCTATAAATGCCATTTGTTTTTCGGGATGCTGATAAAGCAGCTTCAACCAACTTTGCTCAAATTCTTGGTCTGGGTAACCTTCGTTGGTTTCCGCCGTCCAAACATAATGCTCAATCCATTTAGCTTTTGCGAATTCCTCTAAAGACAACACCGATAACTGGAAAGCAGATGGATACGATCCATTCTCAAACAGAAACACAGAATCGAAATGCAATCGCAAGGAGTTTCTAAGTGATTCTGCTGCAATCCGAAGCAGCTTATATCTTGAGATACCTTCCTTTTTCATTACTCCGTCACCGACAACCGAATCGTATACTGCCCTGACTTTTCATCCTTCACCAGCACGACCAGCTTGTGCTTCTGCGCATCTTCCACCAGCTCACGGAAGGAACGATAGCCGTAATAGGATTCGTTGAAACCGGGACGGCGCCGTTGCATGGTGGGCTTGACCATGGAGCCCCAGAGTTTCTCGTCCGAGCCGCGCTCGGAGATGAGGCCCTCGACCGTCTCAACGAGGAAATCCATGGCTTCTTGTTTTTTGTCTTCCTCGCTTTTCGCAGCAGTCGGCTTCGAAATTTCAGCCTTCGCTTTGGCGGGCGCTTTCTTGGCGGCCTGTTTCTTCTTGGCTTCTTGCACGCGCACGAGGTCGTCGTAGAAGATGAATTCGTCGCAGTTGGCACTCAGCAGATCTGAGGTCGAATCTTTCACTCCGATGCCGATGACGTATTTATTGTTCTCGCGCAGCTTGGAAACCAGCGGTGAGAAATCGGAATCGCCACTGATGATGACGAAGGTGTCGATGTGGGCTTTGGTGTAGCAAAGGTCGAGTGCATCGACGACCATGCGGATGTCGGCGGAATTTTTGCCGCTTTGTCTTACGTGCGGGATCTCGATTAATTCAAACGCGGCCTCGTGCATGGTCGCCTTGAATTCTTTGTAGCGCTCCCAGTCGCAATAGGCTTTTTTGACGACAATGCCGCCTTTCAGCAGCAGGCGTTCCAGCACTTTCTTGATATCGAATTGTGCGTACTTGGCATCACGCACGCCCAGCGCCACGTTCTCGAAATCGCAGAACAGGGCCATGTTGGTGATCTCGGGTTGGTTTGCCATTACGCACCTCCGTTGCTGTGATTAGTTGATGAGCGGCCAAAATGTTTTCGACGGGCTTCCGATCCAAAGTAACACTTCACCCGCGCATCTACTAAAGAATTCCGATGACACGAGCGATTATCGGTCAGAAATATATTCGCCAAATCACTCAGATGCTGATTGGGCAATCGCACTACATGCGACTCACCTGACGCCCAAAATCTTCTACCTGTTTCCAGTCTGTGAACTCATAGATATTTTTTGTATCCGTTGGACCATGTGTCATCCACATGATGAATCGAATCATGAATCGATCAACGAAACGATAGCTTGGGTAGTTGAGTTTGCCCGCAAATACGGCCTGATGTTTGGGCTTCCACACGATCTGCCTTAAGAACTTCTGCAAATAAGGGTTCGTCTCTGGTGTGTTCTTTTCCGGTTTACGCGCAACGACGTTCACTGAAAAGAATGCATTGGCTTTGCCATCCAATATCTGAGCATTCTCATTCACGAACGCTATGACCTGAGGCTGGTGTTTGCCATAACGGATGCTGGCACCGATCACAATGGTGTCGAACGCTAGCAAGTCATTGGCTGTGCATTCCGCCAGCGGCAAAAGCGTGACTCGATGCGTCGACTCGATGACTGCTTGCATCCGCAGACATATCTCTCTTGTATGCCCGTCGGTCGTTGAATAAAGGATAAAGATATTGGACATAGATTTTGGATCCGTTCCGCTGATGGTAATGCTCTCATGAGCACATTAAAAAGGGGCACAAATTGTGCCCCTTTTTATTTGCTTCCGAACACACTATTGATACAAGTAGCTACACGTTGTTGCAACCCACCGCAACACGGCTCTTACTCATCTGAGAATCCACTCAGGCTAGAAACTCCCGAGAAATCCGTTGATGACCAAGGCCAGTAGCACTAGGCCAACGCTAATCAAGATCAATCCCAATATCTTCGAACTCCGCGCAAACCCAGTCGACGGCGCATCCACTAGATGCTTTTCCAGTTCTCCAGAATCCACCATACGCTGATATTGCGCCGGATGATCATGGCGGAACTCTTCTAGCGACTGTGTCCCAGTAAACATCACAATATCCGGCGGCGGCAACTTGTCAGGGCGGAAGTGGTTGTTGAAGAAGTGCACCGTGAACAAGAATACCGCAGCAAGGAACGCTTCCTCGCCATGGACCAAGGTCGCCACGTTGAATACCCATCCCGGTAAATAGCTCGCCGTGACATGTGGGAAAGCCAACATCAGACCGCTCCAACCGATCACATTCACGCCCCAGAAAACGGCCCAGTAGTCGAACTTCTCGAAGTACGACCAGCGATCAAAGCGTGGCCGAGGCCCCTTGCCAAGGAACCACTTGAACATGCCCCAACAATCCGCGAGATCTTTCCAGTTCGGTATCAATGAATCCGGACCGAACCAGCGGAACGTTTTGCTGCGCAACAGCTTTTGCATCACATAGACGAAGTGGATCAAGAAGATGCCCACAAACAGCCCCGCCGCCACACGGTGGATCAAGCCCATCGTCCTTGGCCCGCCAAGGAAGTCAGACACGATAGGTGCCCAAGTGCTGTGAGAGAACAAGGCACTGGTACCGGTCAAGACCAGCGTCATGGTGATCAGCGCAAAAGCCAGATGGGCGACACGCCACCCCACAGGGAAGCGCTGGAAGTGCTTTTTCTCGTCGAGCACCAGCCCCTTGGTATCGATATGCGGAGGAGCTTTGCCAGCCTTGCGATCTTGCCACTCGCGGTAATACCAAAGACCGGAATGCAACCAGAAGAACGCAAATACGCCGATCAGCAGCGCGACCATACCCTTGGTCGCAATCCACATCTCGGGATACTTCTCGAAATCGCCACCATGTGCATGCGGGCCAAAGGTAACGAAACCCTCCGTCGCCGTGCGCATACCAGGCTTCTTGTCGGTGTGACATTTCTGGCACGTTTCCAGACGGTATTCTGGATTCATCAACGAATCCGGATCATCGAGCTTCCGCACGTCGTGACTACCATGGCAATCAAAACATTTGGCGGTGTACGCATGGCCGAGTGCGCCAACCTGCCCGTGATAGGTAGCCCGATAGGTCTTCAGGCTATCTTCGTGGCATTCACCGCATTTATCCGTGATCGCTAGCCTGACTTGTGACGACGCTGTCGCCCCGATCTCGTGACTGCTATGACAATCTACACATACCGCTGCTTTGGCATCGCCCTTTTCCAACACCGCCTTGCCGTGCACTGAACCAGCGAACTCTTCGAGCTGTTCCTTGTGGCAGCTTTCACCACACACCTTGGGCGTCGTCAGGCGCCACTGTGCGCGTTCCGGAGAGTCACGTAATGGAACATTGAATTCATGCGTGTTATGGCATTGGTGGCAAGTCGCATTCGGCCGATTCGGCTCGTCCTCGTTGGGGCGCGCATGGTACGACTTCTCGTAGCCAATGATGTTCTCCACCACCAACCCTAGGCGCGGCTTTTCGGCACTCAATCCCTCTGCCTTGGCTTTTTCCCACAAATCGGTGTGACATTCGATGCAACTCGGCAGTTTGTCTGTCGCAGCTTTCTTATGCGGTGCCTTGTCGTTCTTGATGTAGGTATGGCAGGAAACACAATCCAGCTTGGCATGCACACTCTTGCCAAATTTGTCTGGATTAATAACATGCAATGAACGCTTCTCGCCATCCGCATCTTTTGTAGTCAATTCCGACTTGCCGTCATGGCATGTTTGGCAAGTTGCATTATCCAGCTTCTTGGCGGCCAACGAATCGCCAGGAATTGCATTTGCTTCCGCGCTAAAAATAAAAAACCCAACCATAAGAAAGATTGGGATAAGTGCGGCTTGCTTGAATTTTTTTTGTAACATAATTGATGACCCTCTAATAAGGCAGTCAACTTCAACGCGCCTAAATTAGACAATTAATACTAAAACGTGGCGGACGCAAAACAGGCGGCCGCCACGCCAAGATTAGAAACCGACGCTGACCCCCGCCACCACGGAATGATACGAGCCCGTCAAAGTTGTGTAGGAGTCATCGGTATAACGCTCATATACATAAGCCCCCTTGATCTTGATCGTTTTCGACAGTACATAGTCACCACCTAAAATCAGGCTATGTACCGCATTATCAACTACACCATCAACGGTAGGTAACTCCGACTGGATCACACCACTTGCTGTATTCCCTTTAGATTTTGTGAAGGTATACGCAGCATTGATCCCAATAGGGTCACTCACTTGCCAATCTCCACCCAACATAATCACGTAGGTATCAACCTTGTAATTCGAACGATCACGGATCAAGAAGTTGAGTGTGGTTGCATTCGTAACGCCTTGCTCAAAACGGCGGCGATCCGATGACAAGTAATAACTGGCGAAATCATCCTGCGTCCAAGACAAACCTGCATTGATATTAATCCACTCAGACACTGGCAAATTCAATGTGCCCCCAGCGGCTTGCTGTGTCTTTGTCACATCTTGTGTGACTGAGGTGGTTGCTACGTTGTTGGCGATACTGTTAAACAACTCATTATTGGCATTCTTAGTGTTTTTATAGTTGTAATACCCGCCCACCAACATACCGTTATTGGTAACGTAGCTGACCTTGGTCTTCAAATTGCTCGCCTTTTCTGGCTCGGTAACCTGACCAGTCTTGGCGGCAGCGGTGTAAGACGGACTGATGCGAAGTACAACCCCTGCAGCAGGACGTGCTACCCAATTTGCGTAAAGTTCATCTGTAACCGTTTTCTCTTTATACAAAGAACGTTGCGGTTGAATTGAACCAAAGGCTGGCAAAATAGTTGGGTTTGACCAAGTTAAGTCACGATCTTTGTCTTCGCGCTTCACCCCGACGGCAACCGACGATTTCAGCAGGTCTGGACGGAATGTTGCTGCTACACCGTAGCTCAATGAATTAATCTGATTGATACGAACGCCCAACTGCTGATCCGCTGCGGGATTGATCAATCCCACGGCAGGAAAGGTTGAACCATTGTCACGGTTGTTGTATTTGACAAAGCCTTCCAGCCCCGCAAAACTCAGCACGTTAGAAGTGATATTCAGGTAGCCACTGTTGGTCGTTATCCTGCCAACGTTGTAGCTTGCAAGTTGCTGTCTTGCGGTGAATGAATCTTGATCAAGCACCGACAAACCATAACCCGCAGCGACGGCTGTGCTACCGTAGTTCTTTGCGAAGCGCAGGTTATTCGAGATTAATGTGCTGTCTGGCACAAAATGCAAGGGCTTGGTTGCGGATGCACTATTAAATGTAGCGCCTGCAAAATTAGCCGAGTAATCACCCATCAACACATCCGGTGCTTTATTGTTGAATCTCTCCAACACGCCCTCATAAGCCAGCGCAAACCCGCTGGGTGAACCATTCAAACTAAACGTCATGCGATTCATTTGCTCGTTCACTTGCGAATCGTATCCACGCCAACGCTGCAGAGCTCTTGCATTGCCAGCAGTGCCTGCAACAACATCACTCCCACCCGCAACATAAGTTGCAAAGCGATTTCCCTTGCGCTCGTAGCCATCGAAATTGAGTGCAGCTGCTACATTAAACTCGGTCAATTGCGGTTTCAATGCCAAGCCCGCCCCATAAGTGGCGCGATCAACTTTATAGCTGGTTTGTGCAGGTGAGTCATTATTGAATTGCGCGACATAACCATCATTTGTATTTAGGCTGCTAGCAGGGAAATACAATGGATCTGTGCCGCCCGCCACCAGATTCGGGTTATATAAAAACCCTAAACTCCCGGTACTTGTTCTAAAGTTGGTGTAGTAAGCCGTCGCTCCCAAGGTATCGGTGTCAACCTTCAATGCACTTCGATGATTGTGCACACCAAAACCTTGTCGCTCCAATTCCAGCATGTTACGACTGCCATTGTTGGCGACCACATTCAAATCTGCATCAAAATATGCCCCGCTTTTACCTTCCCCTTTGTGCGCATCGTAGCGTTCAAGGAATTGAGCGCTACTTGTACCTTGCAATTGATCCATCACAAACAGCTTGGGTGTGACGGTGCCACTAAAGATGAGCCCTGCTTGGGCATTTTCTTCGGCATGCGATGGCGACATAACTAGCATGATTGAAGCCGTCAGCACAAACTTGATTTGAGTATTCGTTTTCACAATTTTCCCCTTAATAACTTAGTGTCTTAAGTGCTGATCGATCGAACTGCCATGGATCGCGCCGTGGCAACTAACGCAATCGCGCAAAGCAGCGCCCGATATACGCGCTGTGTTGTTCGTCGCAGCATTAGCAGTACCTGCAGGCTGACCATGCCTATTTGTGGCGACCGAGTGGCATTGCAAACAAATCATGGGTTGCGCGACGGTCAGTAACTTGCGGTTGGGCGAACCATGCGGGTCGTGACAAGCCGTGCAATCTTCGACCACGGGAGCGTGTTCAAACACATGAGGGCCACGCACTGCTTGGTGGCACTTGGTACAAACTTCATTCTTGCCGCCGAGAGTGGCTTGTTTGGAAGCATGTGGATCATGACAGCCAGTGCAGGTTGCGCCACCTTCTTTCACAGGGTGATGAGAAGGCATGTTGAATTTCGCCAATACGTCTTGGTGACAGGTAGCGCACAAAGCCGTGGTCTTGCCGCCTTTTTCCTGCGAGGCTTTCAGTTGTTTAACTTTGGGAGTGTGATTGCCGTGGCAGTCGGTGCATTGAACACCCGCCTTGTTATGCTCGGCGATCGAGAAGTGCATGCGCTTCTTGTCCGATTCATGGCAGGTCAAACATTGCTTGGATTCTGGGACACCGGCCTTGATGCTCTGTGGCGCATCGGCAGCGCTGGCATTCTCACGCGCCTCTTCCGCCTTGGCGTGGTCATTCGCTTTCACATGGCAGCTAGCGCAATCACCGTGATAAGCGTGATTGCCATGGGTCTTGACTTCCTCCTTGTGACAACCCACGCACTGTTGTGCAATCGAAGATCCTTCGACTGGCTCAGCAGATAGCGCCGGTCCGGCAAAAGTTACACCTAGCATCAAGGCTAGTGCTCCAATCAGTTTTTTCATTTCTAAACTCCCTTTATTTACCTTCATTTCGATCAAGCTCCACTTGAAGCATGACCCGATCTGCTATCAGCGCGAAAGAATCCACTCAACCAGATTCTGAATGCGCGCCTTGTCACGCGTTTTAACAACGCCGTGATCCACCATTTCACCTTCGATCTTCACTTGGCTCGGCTCGGTGACGTGTTTGGTGATTGCGGCAACGGCGTTGGGATTGGACTTATAGTCGGCAGCGATCTTCTTGTACGCCTTGCCTTTTTTGGTCTTCTCTACATCGTGACACTTCAAGCATTTGCTTTTCTCAAGTAACTCTTGGGCGTCCGCCGCATCTACTGCATATGCAGGAACGGAGAGGAAGCAGGCAATTACAACGAGTGTTCCGGCTACCCCGATTTTATTTCGTGTCATGATGGATTTCATTTCTAATGCTCCTTGGTTCAAGTAAAGAGAATTCTCATAGCGCAACATCGCCACTGGTGTCAGGCACTTTTATTATTTTTCTGCCGCTGAGGTATTTAAGACGCGAAGCACTATCGATCTTGCCAACAGCAAGACTATTCGAGTTGTTACCGACGACATCAATAACTGGCAGAGCTGCCAGTGATGTATTTGAAGATGTGATTGAAACTACCCCAATCACCAAGCTGAAAGCCCGACTCGCGAAATTCATTTTCAGATTTTGAATCTATTGCTGTTACGAATACTTTTTTGTGTTCGGCTATATCAGTGACCCATGTCTCCGACTTTGCTAACCAGGCAATGAATCGTCAATTACCCTTTGCGCCCACACGTTCATATATCAATACGCGCACGATACTCTCGAACTATTAAGATGCAAAGAAATTCCGCTACATATAGCCAAGTACTTGACTGTTTTCACATAGAATTATTTTTTCGGACATCAGATTTCGACCAGACCAAATAAAATCGGCGGAAAAATTCCGCCGATTTGCCAAAACATTTTAAGACTATTCAGTTAAATTGCGTTGAAGAACCCTATCGAAACTAGCACGAGCAACGTCAGGCCGAGCAGGATCAGCACGATGCCAAGTATCTTCGATGCTAACGTCATGGGCATCGAAGGCGCATCGACTAGGTGTTTTTCCAATTCACCCGTATCCACAAGACGTTGATATTGCGCTGGGTGATCGCGTCTGAACTCTTCCAAAGATTGCGCGCCCGTGAACATGACGATGTCAGGCGGAGGCAATTTGTCCGGCCGGAAGTGGTTGTTGAAGAAGTGCACCGTGAACAAGAACACAGCTGCAAGGAACGCTTCCTCTGCGTGCACCACGGTCGCGACGTTGAACACCCAACCAGGCAGATAGGTCGCTGTCACGTGCGGCAACGCCAACATCAAGCCACTGGTACCAATGATGGTGACGCCCCAGAACACAGCCCAGTAGTCGAACTTCTCGAAATAGGTCCAACGATCGAACATCGGCTTCG